>JASLWO010000035.1 GCA_030740795.1 Acidimicrobiales bacterium
TAGTTATGGGGGGTGGCACGGCACATCACCCCACTATCAGCGCCACATAATGCAGTTCGATCAGGGGTTAGGGGCTGTGTTAAACACTGTAAGACCCACCCCGGTAGAGGTTTGTTTATTTTCTGACTCGCCCACAGCTCGCCCACAGACGTATAAAGCCCCAGAACCTAGACTCTTCTATTACCTAGAAAAGCCTTTGAACTGGGGTTTTACTTGTCGGGACGGAGAGATTTGAACTCTCGACCCCCTGCTCCCAAAGCAGGTGCGCTACCGAGCTGCGCCACGTCCCGTTGTTCTCATAGTATCCGCTGTGAAACTAACTAAGACACTAGAGAGTGTAAGCCTAAGCGTTTATTCCAGGGCCTTCTGGACTTTACCTTCAGCTTCTTCATCCTCTACTTCTAAAGCGAAACTCAATTCGGAAACAAGAACGTTCATGGCTTTGTTATACAGACTTTTCTCACCTGCGGATAAACCTTTATCACGGTCTCGCAACGCAAGATTCCTAACAACTTCAGCGACTTGATACACGTCACCTGATTTCAGTTTCTCCTGATGGTTCTTAAACCTTCGACTCCAGTTAGATGGTTCACGAACATCCCGTCGTTTTAGCACGTCAAAAAGGTCTTCAACATCTTCACCACTGATAGGCCACCGCATGCCGACTTCTTCAACTTTTTCAACAGGAACGGAAACTGTCATATCATCCATAACCATTCGAAGTATCAGATACTCTTTTCGTGATCCAAAAATAGTTTTTACTTTTTTTTCTTCTACGATCGCAGCACCATGATGCGGGTATACGACTCGGTCGCCAGCTTTGAACATCAACTCTCTCCAATGAATAGAATCGTTCTCTAAGGATGCCACTTCTAGACCAAGAACACACATCAATAAAAGATTAAATACACACTTTTCACAGAATCTTCCTATGCCTACATGCCAAGAGAGCATTAATCTGGATTTATGACAAGTAAAGAATGGGTAGCTGGTGTTGACGGTGCCCAAAAGGGTTGGGTCGTTGCGTTCATGCCCGTGAGGAAAAGCAAAGGAGCTTACCTTAAACGATACGAAACCTTTGACCAAGTTAAGGAAGCAACGCAGGAAAAGAATTGCCTAACTATCGGTGTTGACATGCCTATCGGATTACTAGAGAAACCAAATCAAGGAATAGATAGCGAAATCCGCGAACGATTAGGGGAAAGAAGATCTTCGCTTTTTCCGACTCCTTCAACGGCTGTACTGAAAGCAAAAACCTACGAACAAGCATTACAACTCAACAAAGAAGCGGTTGGAAAGGGCATTTCCATTCAAGCATGGAACCTCTTACCCCAAATCAGACAAGTACGAGAATCAATAGACCCCGAAGATACTAACCGATTCTTTGAATGCCATCCTGAAACATCTTTCTGCGAATTAGCGAAACACCCATTGTCTTCAAAGAAAACACCAGAAGGCAGCGAACAAAGAATCAATCTCCTTCAGACAGTAATTCCCGATATAGCTACCATCGTGCAGGCGTTACCTATGAAATGCAGGATAGATGACGCCCTTGATGCGTTCGCAGCAGCCTGGTCAGCGAAACGCTACGCGCAAAACAAAGCTATTATCGTCGGCGGGCACGACTACGATAACGATGGTTACCCAATACGAGTCATTATCTGATGAGCTAAGGGAGGCTCCATGCAAGGAAGATTAGAGAACAAGGTCTGCTACGTTACCGGAGCGGCATCTGGAATCGGTTTAGCGTGCGCTCAACGCTTCACAAATGAATCAGCGACCGTCATCGGGTCTGACCTACACCCCAACCCTGACTGGAACAACTTGATCAACGGCGAAAACGCTTTTTTCGAATTAGACGTACGAGACGAAAAAGCACAACAGTCCGTTACATCGGAAATCATTGACCGTTTCGGGCGAATAGACACAATCGTTACTTCCGCTGGCGTAGCCGGAGGAGGGCCAGTCCATTCCATTGATTTAGAGAATTGGCAACACGTCCAGGACGTAAACCTGACCGGAACCATGCTCAGCATCAAAGCAGTGCTGCCAACGATGATGGAACAACGCTCCGGAAGCATCGTCACAATCGCGAGCATAGAAGGGATTGAAGGATGTGAAGGAGGCTCAACGTACAACGCGTCAAAAGGCGGTGTGATCCTCCTCACGAAAAACCTCGCAAACGATTACGGACGCCTCGGCATACGAGCAAACGCGATCTGCCCAGGTTTCATCAAAACACCCATGTTTGAAGCGACTGTCACATTGATGGGGGAACGGGCAGAGAAGATCAAAGAACAACATAAGCTCGGACGGTGGGGAGAAGCCGACGAGATCGCCGGAGCCGCTTTCTTCCTCGCAAGTGACGACTCATCATTTATCACAGGAGTAGCGTTACCAGTCGACGGCGGGTACACGGCCGGTCACTGGTATGGGCTGACAACTCTTATGGGACTTGAATAACGATCAAAAACTTTCACTCAAAAATGACTTCAAACATAGATGGCCAAAGCTTTCCAGTGATTAGAAACGTCTCCGACTCTTCAATGTAAGCAATCCCGTTCAAAACATCCGCGAATTCTGCTTCCTCAGCAGTCAGAAGTCCCGAACCATCAATAACCGCTCCCACATTTCCGCTCGAACGATCAATCATCAAAATATCGTTCGTTCTCCACACATTCGCGTAAATATCATCTCCGACACATTCCAATTCATTGATCGCTTGAACAGGAACCCCATTCCTCATGACAGATATTTCATCAACGACAAGGAAAGAATCCGGATCGCGGACAGTAAGCCGACTCGAACCATCAGACATATAAAGCAACTCGCCGTCAAAACATAACCCCCAACCTTCACCCTCATAATCAAAAACGTTAATTACTGCAAAGGTTTCAATATCAATCACGTAGGCAACACCATTTATCCACGTCAGTTGAATCAACGTATCCTCAAGAACTGTTAGACCTTCCCCAAAAAACTCGTCCCCTAGCGGCAACCATTGAATGACTTCCCCGTTGCTGGGGTCAATCTCGCTCACCCCAGATTCCCCATAAAGGCCTCTACTTTCAAAAAGCCTGTCTCCAGAGAACTCAAACCCTTGGCTGAAAGCATCTTTGCTATGAGAACGCTTCTCAATTATTCGAATAGATAGATTCTCGATTTCAACTGGTGTTGGCGTGACTGAAATGTCTTCTTTTATTTCTTCAGGCACCGGAGCGGTTTTATTCTGGGTCGACTCTGTTACTTCAACTGGTTCTGTCTTTACGACAGGTGCAACAACTTCATCATCTGAAGCTCCTGCACATCCCATCATGGCAAAGACCAGAGACGCTCCTAATATGTAAAACCCTATGCGTGCAACCACGGACGCCACTCCAAATCAGTTACTTTCAGAACTTCCAGCAAGTTGCTCTATTTCCTCTGGTGAATACCCCAAGCTTTGAAGAACATTCACGGTATTCGCACCCAATTCAGGAGCTGTACCGGTGGGCTTCCACGGGGTCCCACCGAAATCACATGGTGTCGCAACCATTCGTGTAGAGCTAACTTCGTCAGGAACATCAACAAATAAGCCAGCGTCAATGCTTTGCTGGTCAGCGAGCACGTCATCAACTGTGTTAACTGGAGCCCAGAAAAAATCAGGTTCCCCATCAAAGACAACTTCCCATTCAGCGAGTGTCTTTTCATTAAAGGCTTCATCAAGAAGAGAAATTAGTTCAGTAGCATTTTGCGCCCGTGACCTTGGATCAGCGAAACGTTCATCTTCCATCCACTCAGGATGACCGACAACTCTACACAGTGGCGGCCAATGACGGGTCCCTTCCAAACCAACTATCCAAAATCGTTTCCCATCTCCGGCGACATAATTATTTATCGCTACGTTACCCATCGACTCTCTTGTACCAACCGCCAAAGTCATCCCCCAAAGCAACGCAATGTTCATGTCAAACCCAATGGTGTAAGCACCCTGCCGGTAAAGAGAAGTAGACACGAACTGGCCTTTGCCAGTTTTTTCCCGAGAGTAAAGCGCAGCTGAAATCGCGGCAGCCGCAGAAACCCCAGTGTTATGGTCACCCATTCCTCCACGCTGGAACGGCGGATTTCCACCTTCAGGTGTTAACAGGCTCGCTATCCCTGATCGCGCCCAAAAGGCAGCGACATCATATGCTGGCCGGTCCGCATCCTCCCCTTGGTTGCCATACCCAGTAATACTGCAATACACAAGTCGATTATTTCTTTTCAAGAGAGTTTCATGATCCAATCCAAGCCGTGACAACGCTCCGGTCCTGAGATTTGTAACAAAAACATCGGCCGTGTCAATTAATCTGAGCGCCGCTTCAGCACCCTCTGAGCTTCCTAAATCTAAAACAACGGATTGCTTGCCCCGGTTATCCAATTCAAATGGGGGATTGTTGGGCATGTCTCCGCCAAGCATTCTCTGGAACGACCTAGCGGGATCACCACTTGGTGGTTCTATCTTGATAACTTCAGCACCCCAATCAGCGAGAATCCCCGCAGCTGCGGGTCCGGCCACCCACACTCCGAGTTCCACTACTCGTATACCTTCCATGGGTCCAGACATCTTTAGCCTCCTAAACATGATGTGCCCATAGCTTACGCTCTACCACATCCATTGGTTATACCTTCACCGTAGAACATGTGCGCCTCAAGGAAAACTAAGAGATGTCGGCCACCTTCGTTTCTCACTGTTTCTCTGCTACAACAGAACCATGAAAGACCACTATGAATACCCTTATCCGTCGCCAGAACTTGAATCCCAATACCCATTCAGCGTCTATGAACATGAACGCCTCACCGAGGAAGCGATGCTGGACAGAGCCAAAGCCTTTTATGCCGAAATGAACGCTAGAAGAAGCGTACGCATGTTCAGTTCTGACCCGGTTCCACAGGAACTCATTGAACTTGCTGTCAAGACAGCATCAACAGCACCTTCAGGAGCACACAAACAGCCATGGACTTTCGTCGCCACCCAAAACCCTGAAATAAAACGGGAAATACGGGTAGCGGCGGAACAAGAAGAGAAAATAAACTATCTAGAAAACAGGATGAACGAAGAATGGCAAGAAGCTCTAGCTCCACTAGGAACAGATCATCATAAAGAATTTCTTGAAGTAGCTCCCTGGATAGTTGTTCTATTCGAACAGCGTTATGAGACTCGAACCGACGGAACAACACACAAAAATTATTATGTGAAAGAAAGCGTCGGCACAGCGGCAGGGTTGTTCATAACGTCCCTGCACCGTATGGGATTAGCAACATTGACGCACACCCCCACCCCAATGAAATTCTTGAACAAAATCCTCAACCGGCCTGAGAATGAACGACCGTTTATCCTTTTCCCAGTCGGATATCCACTAGATGGAGTTAAAGTACCTGATCTGAAACGCAAAGATCTAAATGAAATCTTCACAACTGTTTTAGAAGCCTGACCTGTCTACAGGTAAAGTAGGAAACGCCACGAAAGGAGCGGGTTTTGTCTTACGATCTCATAATCACCGGAGGGAAAGTTGTTGATGGCACCGGCGCTGCCCCATTTAACGCAGATATAGCTATTAGCGATGGCGTTATTGTAAACATTGGACAAGACCTCGGAGAAGAATCCACAAAAACCATTGAAGCAGACGGCAAGATCGTCACACCAGGATTCGTGGACATCCACACCCATTATGACGGGCAAGCCACATGGGACGGTTTATTGGAACCGTCCTCAGGCCATGGTGTAACAACAGTTGTTATGGGAAACTGCGGTGTAGGGTTCGCTCCGGTAAAACCCGGCCAAGAAGAATGGCTTATCCAACTCATGGAAGGAGTTGAAGACATCCCAGGCACCGCCCTATCTGAAGGGATGGAATGGGGTTGGGAATCATTCCCTGAATACTTAGACACACTTGAAGAAAAAAACTTTTCTATGGATATCGGCTCACAAGTAGCCCATGGTGCTATTCGTTCTTACGTGATGGGTGACCGAGGGTCAGATAATGAACCAGCAACCCCACAAGACATCGCTGAAATGAAAACACTCGTTCAAGAAGCAATCGAAGCAGGAGCTTTAGGGGTATCCACGTCACGAGTTTTGGGACACCGAGCCATGAACGGAGAACCAGTCCCCGGAACGTTCGCAGCTGAAGATGAACTTTACGGATTAGGGGAAGCATTACGAGATGCTGGATCAGGCGTATTCGAACTCGCTCCCGCAGGCGCAGACGGTCAAGACCTTGGTAAAGCCCCATCTGAAATGAAATGGATGAGAGAACTCTCAGCAACTATTGAACGACCAATCACATTTGCTCTTTTGCAGAACGAAACCGAACCACGCTTGTGGGAACAATTCCTTGAAGCATCACTTGAAGCATCGGAACAAGGAAGTCAGTGTTTCCCTCAAGTTGCTGGCCGTCCCTTCGGACTTCTTATCGGCCTTCAAACACACCACGCTTTTGCGAAACGCCCAACTTTCATTGAAATAGCAGAATTGCCCCATTCCGAACTGGTCACCCGCTTAAAACAAAAATCAGTTAAGAACGCGATCCTGAACGAATCAGATGAACCCGCTAACCCCTCCATCCTCTTTGATGGGATGACCAGAATGGTTCAATCTATGCTGCATCGACTGTACCCGCTAGGTGAAATTCCAGACTACGAACCCGAACCAAGCAAAAGCTTTGTCGAGATAGCGAAATCGGTAAACGCCTCTCCAGAAGAAGTCCTCTACGACTACATGCTAGAAAATGAAGGCCACGCAATGGGAATGATGCCAATCTTTAATTACGTAGATGGGAACCATGACGTCATTAGAGAAATGTTGCTTCATCCCCAAGCTGTTTCAGGACTATCAGACGGAGGCGCCCACTGCGGAATGATATGCGACGCATCCATTCCCACATTCATGCTCAGTCACTGGACACGCGACCGTTCAAGAGGTGAGAAATTACCTCTTGAATGGATCATAAAAAAACAAACACATGACACTGCTTCCCTATATGGGCTCAGTGACCGTGGAACACTCCAAATCGGAAAACGAGCTGACATTAACGTCATTGATTACCAAGCGTTGACATTGTATGGTCCCAAAATGGTTCGCGACCTACCAGCTGGAGGTAGACGCCTTCTACAAGAAGCATCAGGGTACGATTACACGATCGTCGCCGGTCAAATCACTCGCAACCATGGCAAAGACACGGGAGAGCGACCCGGTCGGTTGATTCGTGGTGCACGGTAAGCTTTTAACAATGAAAGCAAATGACCGCTTCCGAGAATCATCGGCAGTTTTTGACTTCAAACCAGAAATTCAGTTCTTTCCAGATGGTACGAGAACAGCTGTTGATGCTGCGAAAGCAGTTGGCTGCGAACTCGGCCAAATCGTTAAATCCCTTGTTTTCGTTTCAGATGAGGCCCCAGTCCTGATATTGGTCTCAGGAAGCAATAGGGTTAATGAAAACCAAGTAAAGAAACTCCTTAGCGCTAAAACTTTGGCAATAGCAACGCCAGAAATAGTGAAAACAGCGACTGGTTTCTCAATTGGAGGAACTCCACCCTTTGGTCACCCACAACAAATTCTCACCATTATGGACTCAGACCTCAACACCTATGACCAAGTATGGGCGGCGGCGGGAACACCCAATTCATGTTTTCCTATAAGCCCAAACAAACTTTGTGAAATCACAAATGCTACTGTGGCAGGGATTAGCGAAAGCCTCTAGATAGGCTTCAAAACCACCAGTTAGGAGAAGGTATGGGCATCTGTGAAGGTCAAGTAGTTATCGTAACCGGAGCCGGTCGGGGACTGGGTAGGTCTCATGCCATTGAACTAGCACGCCAAGGAGCCCGAGTTGTCGTAAATGATTTAGGAGTTGAACGAGACGGTAGCCAAGGTGGGGAAGGACCAGCGCAGGAAGTCGTAAATGAAATCAAAAACTTTGGAGGTGACGCAGTAGCCAACTCCGCTGATGTCGCCGATTGGACTGAATCACAACAGATGATATCTCAAGCCATTGACACATGGGGCCGTCTTGACGGACTGGTTTGCAACGCTGGTTTTTTGCGCGACAGAATGCTTGCAAGTATGAGCGAACAGGAATGGGATAGCGTCATACGCGTCCATCTAAAGGGGCATTTCGCTCCGGCACGGCACGCAATTGAACATTGGAGGAACCTAGCAAAGAGCGGAGAAGAAGTTACCGCCAGAATAGTCAATACCAGTTCCGGCGCTGGCCTGATGGGATCAGTCGGGCAAGGAAATTATGCTGCGGCGAAAGCAGCAATAGCTTTACTCACAATTCAACAAGCTAGCGAATGGGGTCGCTACGGGGTGAAAGTCAATGCTATTGCCCCAGATGCCAGAACAAGAATGACCGAAGGAATCTTCTACTCCTCAGATGATGTAAAAGCCGGAGAGTTTGACGAGAAATCACCAGATAACGTTTCCCCTCTCGTGACATGGCTTATAAGCCCAGAATGCGATGTTACCGGAAGGACATTTGAAGCGACTGGCGGGCAACTCAACGTTTGCGATGGATGGCAACACGGACCGGTAGTCACAGTAGGAGATAGAAAAATGGATGCGACCGAAGTGGGGGACCTCGTCCATGAAACTATTGAGAAAGCCCCAGACCCAGCTGACGTGTACGGGGCGAGTTAACACGACAGGGTGGCATGAACCAGAGGAACCAAGCCACAAAAGTTAACATTCCGGTAACACAATTTTGTCTTCTCCCCTCCTTGATGGTGTTAGTGTAATAACAACTTCAATACCGTTTGGAGAGAAAGCGAAACTATACAGATGAAATTAATCACAGCTGTTATCAAACCACACCAGGTAGAAGAGGTTAAAGAAGCCTTGTCACTTTTAGGTGTACAGGGAATGACAGTCACTGAAGCCCAAGGGTTTGGTAGACAAGGGGGACATACCGAAACATATCGGGGAACAGAATACAAAGTCGCCTTTACCCCAAAATCCCGTTTAGAGATCGTTGTCTCGGACGGAGATGCCGACAAAGCTGTTGATGCTGTTCTCGGAGCAGCTCGAACAGGAAAAATCGGAGATGGGAAAATCTGGGTTTCGAACGTCGACAGGTTAGTACGAATCAGAACCGGTGAAGAGGGCGGCGAAGCTCTCTAACTCCAAAAAATTCCTCCACCGTGTGTAACGTTCCTTAATTCGCGTAAGATTCTTACATATGTAGCTTTGCTAGCTAACGTAGATACATAGACATACCACGGAGCGGGAAAGTGTTATTACAAGAAACCCCAGATCAGCAAGCCTTTCGAAAAGAGGCACGAGAATATTTCGCTAATCTCATGACCGAAGAGATCAGGGATGCTCTGAGAGGAGCCCACGAAACATCACCAGTCCGGCGTGAACTTTTTAGAAAGATGGGCAGCGACGGGATGTTAGGTATCGGCTGGCCTAAAGAATACGGCGGGCAGGGCCGCCCCCCAACTGACCAATTCATTTTCTATGATGAATCAGTCCGAGCAAATGCGCCCATGCCTTTCGTGACACTCAATACCGTAGGCCCGACACTTATGGAGATGGGAAGCAAAGAACATAAAGATTTTTTCCTACCCAAAATACTCTCAGGAGAAATTACCTTCGCAATCGGTTATAGCGAAGCAAGCGCTGGAACCGACCTCCTTTCGCTAACTACAAGAGCGGATCAAGATGGGGAAGAATGGATAATCAACGGTCAGAAGATGTGGACTAGCGGAGCAAACGAAGCTGACTATGTATGGCTAGCATGCCGAACAGACCATGAAGCGAAAAAACACAAAGGGATATCAATAATAATTGTCCCCACCGACGACCCCGGATTCAGTTACACCCCGATCGTGACTGTTGGTCAAGCTACTACCACCGCCACCTACTATGACGAAGTGAGAGTCCCATACAGTAACCTCGTAGGAGACTTACATGGAGGCTGGGGTTTAATAGCAAGTCAACTAAACCATGAACGCGTCGGACTCGCCGCAGTCAGCGTCCTCTCATTCAGACTTTTTGATGACGTCGTTGAATGGGCGGCTGCCACCGGAACTGAAGACGGTGCATCCGTTATCGATCTCCCATGGGTGCAGATGGACTTGGCCAAATGCAAAGCAAAACTTGATGCCCTGAATCTCATGAACTGGAGAATGACAACCGCTGTTGAAGCAGGTACTTTGCAGCCATACCACGCTTCCACTGCGAAAGTCTATGGAACAGAAAGCGTCGCAGACGTATACCACCTGCTTCTCGGAGTGGTCGGATCTACCGGACATTTACGCGGAGGAACACCCGGGGCGATATTACGAGGAGAATTAGAAACTGCAGGACGTTCCGCTCAGATCAACACGTTCGGTGGAGGAGTAAATGAAATCCAGCGCGAAATCGTTGCGTGGATGGGATTAGGAATGAGCCGCGGGAAACGATAACCAATGAACTTTGACTTTTCAGAAGAACAAACAGCTTTATCAGAGTTAAGTTCCCAAATTTTTGAAGGCTCATCTTCGTTTGATCGAGTCGAAGAAATCGAAAACACCGCAGAGAAATTAGACGCGAATCTCTGGGAAGAACTTTCCGCTGCCAATCTTCTAGGCATCGCTATTCCTGAAGATCAAGGAGGGCTAGGATTCGGTCTTTTCGAACTGTGCATATTGCTCGAAGAACATGGACGCTCCGTTGCTCCCATACCGTTACTCCCAACCTTGGCTATGGGAGCATTACCCATAGCTGAATTCGGATCTGAAGAACAGAAAGCCCTAATTCTGCCAAAGGTAATCGCTGGTGACTGTATTTTGACTGGGGCCTACCAAGAGTGGGGTAGCAACAACCCTCTACACACATCGTTGACAGCAGAATTTGTAGATGGGAAATGGTTGCTTAACGGTTCTAAACCAGCAGTGCCTTCAGCAAATAACGCAGATTATGTGATCGCAACCGCTCGCACAGGCGAAGAAGAAGTTTCGTTATTCCTGATTCCTCTGACATCGGAAGGCATCACCGTCACAGATAGTCCAACAACGAACCGTGAACTCCATGCACAATTGGACCTAGACCAAGCAGAGGCGGAACTTCTCGGCAATGTAGGGCAGGGAAATCATTCCATTATTTGGATCCTTGAACGAGTACACACGGCGATCGCAGCCGTCGCTGTTGGCTGCTGTGCAAAAGCAACAGAAATGATGGCTGAATATACGAGTGAACGTGAACAGTTCGGGCGTCCATTGTCCCATAATCAAGCAGTTACCCAACGGGCAGCGGATTGCTATATCGGAACCGATGCGATGAGGCTCGTTCTTTGGCAAGCTGCCTGGCGATTAGATGCTGGCTATCCGGCTGCTGAAGAAGTTCGTGCCGCGAAATGGTGGTCCGCTGAAATCGGACAAAAAGTCGTCCACGACGTTCAACACCTCCACGGAGGAATGGGTGCAGACGTGGATTACCCGGTTCACCGTTTTTTCCTCTGGGTGAAACAGTTAGAGAATATGCTGGGCGGTGGTTCAGCTCAACTGGCTGAACTCGGGAAACAAATAGCAGCCAAAGCTAAAGCCGCAGCTGGAATCTAACTACTTAAGCTGTATAGGCGAGTTCCAAACCAGGCCTTGGCCAATCAACTACTAGCAGGGAACCTAAAGCGGACTCTGTGATGTAAGCGAGGTTATTGCCTTCGCGGCTGAAGGCAACGTTGGTAATTAGGGGACCATCAATTTCTTGAAATTCATGGGAACCATCAGGTCGAGCGACCAGTATTCCATCCCGAAGAGCAGCAACAACGACAGTGCCGTCGGCTTCAACAGCCAAAGAATCAAGCGAAGCCAATGTGTTAGCGACGCAGACTCCTTTAGGGCTCTTCAGGACGCCGGGTTGTTCAACGTCATAAGCCCATAGTCTCCCTGTTGTTGTTTGGGCTACGTAAAGAGTTTTCCCATCGGGGGAGAGCCCGCACCCATTGGGATGGTCAAGATTATCAATCACTCGAGAGATTGAGGAACCATCTGGTTGAGCGTAGTAAACAGCTCCTTTATCTATTTCTCTGCGGCGCTGCTTACCTAGGTCAGTGAACCAGAAACCACCGGAATCATCAAAAACTATGTCGTTAGGACCACAAAGGTGATCGCCTTCAAAATCCTGATACACCGACGTTATCTCACCTGTTTCAATATTGACACGGTCTATTGAACCAGTGACATAAGTCGAAGCTTGATTCGCTCCTGTAACTGGATCAAGCGGCCAACGCATACCCTTTATTTCTGACCAAATAAACCCTCCGTTATTGCAGACATACATGTGCCCATCAGGCCCTAAAGCTGCCCCATTGGGTCCAGCTGAACTGATGTCATCCCATTCAGCTATCGTTTCAACCGAGCCATCTACATTCACGCGAGTCAAGCGGGGCCCAGCGATCTCAACGACTATGATGCTTCCATCATCCATTACCACCGGCCCTTCAGGAAATTCAAGCTGGTCTGTCAAAACTGTGTGCGCAATCGCCATAAGCGAAGACTAGTAGAGGTAACGCTCCTTGGCATTTTCTAAGCTGTAGACTCAAATCGTGTTTATCAAAATCAGCGCAGACGAAAACGTGGCCCGCATCCATGAAGCGGAAACCTTAACCGCATTTGAAATACGAACCACCGAATTAAACGCGTCAAATGCAGCGTCAATTATTGGTAACGGCGCATATGTAGGAGATGAAGAGCACGTTTGGGTGCCCATCAATTGGATTCTAAACAATGCTGTCGAACAGGCATCAGAGAAATGGAATACAGAGTTTAGGGACATGGTTGACTACGCCAAAACGAAAGGCTGGGTTAACGAAGAAGCAACGCATCTTCAGGCCCATATTGAAGTCGTCAGCTAGCCATCACGTGATTCATCTACCAAACTAGATGATGTCGGAAGGAGCAAACGTGAAATTGGTTGAAACGAATCTCTGGGACCTTGTTGTTAAACGATCCGAGATCTCACCAGATATTGAGATGCTCGTAGACGAACAAGGTCGCAGAATAACATTTGCTGAATACCGGCACGCAGCAGAAGAAATGGCAGCCGGTTTTCATTCCCTAGGACTGCGAAACGGAGATGTTGTCGCATGGGAACTCCCCACATGGAATGAAACAGTTGTTTTGGCTGCGGCATTAAGTCGTTTGGGTGCAACCCAAAACCCAATCATCGCAATTTACCGAGAACGTGAAGTTAGTTTCTGTGTTAGGCAAGCCAACGCAAAAATGTTGGTAACGCCAGGGCAATTCAGAGGCTTTGACTTTGGAGAGATGGGCGACAAAATCGAAACTAACGTTGAAGGATTAATTCATATACCTGTATCTCCGGACAATTTCCCAAAAGGTGACATTACGGACCTCCCTCCATATAGTGCCCCTACCGAAGATGAACTTCGTTGGCTGTGCTACACCTCAGGAACAACAGCTGACCCCAAAGGAGCTAAACACACAGATGCTTCTATCGCAGCAATAGGTGACAGTATGGGTGAACGATTAGATGTCCAACAAGGCGACAGACCCGCACTCGTATTCCCGTTTCCACATATTGGCGGCCTCACATGGCTGTTCACTGCACTTCAAACAGGAGCGACACTACTTTGCGACGCCGCATTTGACCCTGTTACAACAACCGAATTCTTATCTAAAGAAAACTGCACTCACCCCGGGGCGGGAACTCCATTCCATATGGCGTATCTTGCTGCACAACGGAAACAACCCGAACAAACTCTTTTCTCAAATGTAAAAAACTTTCCCGGTGGAGGAGCCCCCAAACCTCCGCTCTTACACGGAGAAGTTAAATCAGAGCTTGGCGGGTCAGGCATTGTGTCAGGATGGGGTCTCACCGAAGCACCAATTTTGACCATGGGAGCCAGCACCGACCCAGACGAGAAATTATCAACCACCGAGGGAAGGGCCATGCCCGGCGTGGAATTGGTCGCTATAAAACCTGACGGTGAACGAGCCAAAGCCGGACAAGAGGGCGAACTTCGAGCGAAAGCTCCTCAATTAATGCTCGGCTACCTCGATTCGGAACTTGACGCCGACGCTTTTGACGAAAATGGTTACTTCCGAACCGGAGACCTAGGAGTCATAGACACCGACGGGTACGTTGTCATATCCGGAAGACTAAAAGACGTCATCATTCGGTACGGAGAAAATATTTCAGCCAAAGAAGTGGAAGACATCTTATTCCAACACCCATCCGTTCAGGACGTAGCAGTAATTGGTCTTTCCGATGAAGTCACTGGCGAGCGTGCTTGCGCTGTCTTATCTACAAATGAGGGAGCCGAACCCCTCACGATAGAAGAAATGAAAACCTACTTAGATGAGGCAGGATTGAGAAGGAACGCCATCCCTGAACAACTTGAAATTATTGACAGCATTCCTCGGAACCCATCCGGAAAAATCACAAAGAACGTCCTCAAAGACCAGTTCCAAGACACTGACTTTGAACGCTAAAGCTTTACTGTTTCTACCAGAATAGACAAATCGGCCATACTTATTCCCTGGGGGATAGATAACGCTAACCGGTCAGCGATCCCGCCAAACCGATCTTTAAGCTCCAACCCGACCTTCTTTGCTGTCCCAACGACGGACAATGTTTCAACTTGTTCAGCATTAAAAACGGATCCCAATTGATCCCAATGACCCTCTTTGGTTAAACAGCGAAGTTCTGGTTGTAAATCCCCCCAACCGTGAGTTTCAAGAACAGGGCGATACGCCGGCGTTGAACCATAGAATCCAAGTAACCCCCGAACAATCGCCTCAGTGCGGCCAATTTCATCTTCGGTACCATCATGAATACCAACAATCGCACCAATAGTGGTAACAAAATTCTCAGCGCCGCCTGAACGTTTGGCTAAACCAGCATGCAAGTTCGGGAGAGTATGCAACTCAAGATGTGTTTGTGAAATAAAAGGATGAACAAGAAGACCATCCGCTACAGTGCCAGCAAGCGAAGTCATTTTAGGCCCTAATGCAGCCAACCAAATCGGGGGAGGGCTGAAAGGCAAAGGGTCAGGTGACAACATCGGAGAAGCTAGGGTATGGCGCGTCCACTTTCCTTCAAAGTTAAGAGGAACCTGATCTTGCCAATTAGAAAAAATAGCTTTTGTAGCGCGAATAATTTCTTCCATTTGCCCTAAAGGACTTTCCCAAATACTTCCATACCGATTCTCAATATGTGGCCGTATTTGCGAGCCCAAACCGAGAGCAAATCGACCCTTTGATAATCGTTGAAGATCCCATGCCTGATAAGCGAGGTGCATGGGACTTCTAGGTATAGCAATAGCTACATTGGTGTAGAGCATGCAATCGGTGGCATCACAAGAACGCACCAGAGGAAAGAAAACATCTGACTTACCTTCGTAGGTAAATAGCCCATCTGCCCCTGCGGCATCAAGTTCTGCAGCCTGAGACGCTACTGTTTCAAGATCGCCACCTATCAAAACATCTATAGCTACCATCGAGCTAACGCTACCACCACTAGGCACGCCAGCACCCATCTTTAGAAACGATCAAGGGCAAAGATCAGATATTTTTCCTTATGAATCAGCCCCCGTAATTCATTCCCGTATCACGAAGAACTAGAGGAGTAACTGAATCATCTCGAACTCCTGCTTCACACACTTCTCCAACGAAAATAGTGTGATCGCCTCTGGTGACAGTGTCAGTAACTCGGGCCTCAAACCAGTAAGCACATTCAGTCAGAAGAGGAGATCCTGTTTCTGGACCAGCTTCAAACTCGTGACCGTTGATAAGATTCCCCTCAACAGATGTGGATCTGAAAAAAGCTTTTCCAATATCTAACTGATCACCGCCAAGAACGTTGATGGCAAAAGCTCCGGTTTCGGCAATGATCGCCGCTGATCCACTATCGGCTTTAACCCCTACAACAACTAGAGGTGGTTCGAAAGATGTTTGCGTAACCCAATTAACACCACCTGCCCCGTAGTTCTCTCCGTCAGTGGCCGTAAGTATATGAAGTCCGTAATTTATTGCTCGTAGCGCTAGTTTTTTGGCATCGCTATCCATTGTTCCTCCTGTATGAAACTGTCGGTTTCCAAACCTTAGCCTCTTGCCACGAAAAGGCGAATTGCCATTAAAGTTCAACAAATCAGTGCTTGGATAACCTCACCTATTGAATTTATTCATCAAAGCTAGTGACTATGTCTTCCTGTGTGACGGGACGCATAAGAAGATCAATAGCTGTCCATAAGGTTTTAGAGTTCGGGTAGAACAATAAAGGAAATAAACCATAGCCGGCGGACACGGCGAAAATCCATGACCCCATTGGGATATCGGGGTAAGTCACGAGAAAAAATACTGCCAAGCCTAAGAAAAGAATAACAAAAGAAACAATTGTATTGATACCAACTGCTCCAACCCAATGCCCTTCTATCCTTTCAAAGCGAAGACCACAATTTGGACAACTTTCGATCATATGCACCCACCGTTTAAAAAGTTTCCTCTTCGAACACAGAGGGCAAGCCTTAGTCAACCCCCGCCAAAGCAACCGCGATGGTCTTTCCTCTAGATCATCAATACTGTCCATCCCATCATCTTAAGTCCACTTGCTAAGGAACCATTCAGTTATTGCCCACAGTTTTACAATTGCTCCTAAGCAGCCTATTTTGATACTAAAGCTAAATAGATGGGAGCCCCATAATGCTCGCAGCAGTACTGCGCAACCTCGGTGATAAAGACCTAGATGTCACCGACACTATTGAATTAAACGATCCAGGTCCAGATGACGTAGTAGTCAAAATTACTCACACAGGAGTATGTCATTCAGATGTTTCTGCAATGAACGGAACAATCCCGCAAGAATGCCCAGCAGTACTTGGACATGAAGGAGCAGGAATTATAGATGCGGTCGGGGACAACGTCACAGAAGTCGCCGTTGGAGATCATGTAATTGTCGTCTGGTCACCTCCTTGCGGAGGATGTAAATTCTGTATCGACCATACAAGCCCAAACCTTTGCGTTACCGTCCAGTTCGGATCAATGATGCTTCCACATTTCAATGAAGGTAACACTCCAGTGCATGCAATGGCAGGGGCAGGTACATTCGCTGAGAAAACGCTTCTACCTAAACAAGCAGTCGTAAAAATTGACCCCGACATCCCTTTGGATATTGCGTCACTCATCGGCTGTGGCGTAATGACAGGAGCTGGAGCGGCACTCAATACTGCGAAAGTCACCCCCGGGTCTTCAGTGATTGTTTATGGAGCTGGAGGAGTTGGGGTCGCGGCAATCCAAGGTGCTCGTATAGCTGGAGCTGCAGAGATTGTCGCTGTTGATCTTAACGATGACAAACTAGATGACGCGAGAAGGTTTGGCGCTACACATGCTGTTAAACCAGAAGATGTTGACGGTGCAAAATTAGAAATCACAGGCGGTGACGGGTTTGATTACGCTCTGGAATGCATAGGGAACCCTTTGACCATGCGAGCCTCCTTTGATGCGGTACGGCGCGGTGGAACCGCATGTATCGTTGGTGTTGGGCGAATGGAAGAAATGGTCCAATTCAGCGCATTTGAACTGTTCTTCATGGAAAAAACCCTAGTTGGCTCCTACTATGGCGGGACTGACGTCAGAAGCGACTTCCATAAATTGCTGAGACTCTACAAGCAAGGTCAGTTGGACTTGGAAGGCATGATTACACGACGAATAAAAATAGATGAAATTAATCCTGCACTTGAAGCGGTACGAAAAGGCGAAGTTATCCGCCAAGTCATTGAGTTCTAAACGGAAATCAAAGTGGAGTCAAACGAACGGTTAAGCGCACCTTTAGTACTTGAATATCCCTTTACTCGGACTACCGGTCCGGTTATTGGAGCGTTCATGACTGGGTTACGGGAAAGAATAGTGCTTGGTATCAAGAGACAAGATGGAAGCGTCCTTGTTCCCCCAACCGAATATGATCCTGAAACTTCACAACCCCTAACCGAAATGGTGGAAGTTGGGCAAACTGGTGAGGTCGTCACATGGACATGGGTTCAAGAACCTCGTGATCAGTCACCATGGGACTCTCCACATGCTTTAGCGATGATCAAACTCGATGGAGCAGATACCCCGCTTTTACATGCTGTTCTCGTTGACGATCCGACATTATTGAACACCGGTGATCGAGTGCGTATCAAATGGCGTGAAGAAACAGAAGGTCACATAAAAGATATAGAAGGGTTTCTGCCTATCGGGGAAGAAAATGACTGAAATACACGTACCGCCCTTACTTGATGGGGTAGAACCAGTTCAGTCAGTTAGAACACCTATACGCATGGAGTACACATTCACACCAGGGGTAGCGGCTCAAACGTACCTTCGCGAATTTGGGAATAAAAAAATACTTGGCAATGTCTCCCCAGTTGATGGAGCAATCCTCGTCCCACCAAGAGGAGCTGACCCAAGACACGGTGTTCTTTGTGAAGAATTCGTAGAGATGCCACATACCGGCCATGTTGGCTCATATTGTGTCACAAATGTGCCTATCCCTGGCAGGGAACTAGACCTCCCATACATATCTGCGTGGATTTTTCTCGATGGAGCAGATGTAGGATTCCTCAACCTTGTAGCGGAATGCCCTCCAGAAGAATGCCGGATTGGTATGAGGGTTGAAGCAGTTTGGAAACCCGACGAAGAAATAGCGACGACCGCCGAAAATATTCTGTATTGGAAACCCTCCGGAGGGCCTGACATCCCCTTTGAAGAAGCAGGAGTACGAAGCTGGCATGCTCGAAAGAAAGGTGGAAGCAATGCGTAAAGTAGCGATTGTTGCTGCCGCGAGCCGCCAAGAAACAAAGATGCTGGATACGGAAGTAGAAATGATGATCCCCTTGATTTCAGAGGTGAAAGATAAGACAGGGTTAGATCAAACAGATATAGGGTTTACATGTTCGGGAAGTTCTGATTTCCTCGCAGGTCAGGCTTTCTCGTTTGTCATGACTCTTGATGCTGTAGGTCCAGTCCCCCCAATCTCAGAAAGTCATGTAGAGATGGATGGAGCTTGGGCTCTCTACGAAGCCTGGGTGAAATTTCAGATGGGAGTAATAGACACCGCACTTGTCTATTCATACGGGAAACCCTCACCGGGGTCTTTGCAGGACGTTCTTTCCACTCAATTAGATCCATATTATGTAGCACCACTGTGGCCAGATGCTCACGCAGTTGCAGGTTTACAAGCACGATCTTTGCTAGAACAAGGAGTAGTAACCGCTGAGCTGTTAGCAGATTGCGCGCTGCGAACTGGAACTGTAGACAGCCGGGAAGAATACTTTTCGCAACCTATGCTTTCTGACCCACTTCGAGAGGCTGATTGCCCCACATACGCTGATGGTGGGGTAGCAGTAATTCTTGCATCGGAAGAAAAAGCTGAAGAACTATGTGAGAAACCCGCTTGGATAACGGGAATAGATCATCGAATCGATGCACATCAATTTGGAGTCCGCGACCTTACTACTGTGCCTTCAGCACGAATCGCAGCTCAGAAAGCCGGAGTTCATGACGGTCCTATTGACGTCGCTGAACTGCACGCTGCCTACACAACGCACGACTTCTTACTTAGAAAAGAAATGGGACTTCCTGAAATTCCTACCCATAGCCAGCGATCATATCCGATCAAAGCGGACACGCTCATGGCGTCAGGGCTGTTGAGAATAGCGGAAGCAGCTAGAGGTATCTGGGAAGGCGAAGCTAACAGGTCGTTGGCCCACGCTACTGCAGGTCCTTTATTGCAACAGAATTTGGTTTGTGTACTCTCTGGGGAGAGAAACTAATGGGAACCGGAGGCGAATTAGCAGCAGTTGTTGGGGTAGGAATGACAAAATTCTCAGCTACTAGAGGAGATGTCTCAATGCCTGGGCTAGTACGAGAGGCCGCCCAACGCGCATTGCAAGACGCAGGAATGGAATGGGACGACATAGACGCAGTCGTTATGGGAAAGGCACCCGATTTCTTTGAAGGTGTCATGATGCCAGAGATCTTTCTATCCGAAGCCTTAGGATGTGTCGGGAAACCAATGCTTAGAGTCCACACAGCAGGGTCTGTAGGTGGATCAACAGCGCTTGTCGCTGCATCACTTGTCCATTCGGGAGTACATAAAAGAGTTTTGACAGTCGCATGGGAAAAACAAAGCGAATCAAACGCCATGTGGGCGTTAAGCTTAAAACAACCTTTCCAAGTATCAATCAATGCAGGCGCTGGAGGGTATTTCTCACCGATTATCCGGCAATACATGGAAGCTACGCAAGCTCCAGAGCTTATTGGCTGCATGGTCGCTTTCAAAGACCGACAGCACGCGCTTCTAAACCCTTACGCCCATTTGCACCAACCCGACCTAACGTTTGATCAAGTAGTTGAATCACCGATGCTTTGGGAACCAATTCGATATTCAGAAACATGCCCTTCATCAGATGGGGCAGCAGCAATGGTCATAGTTAATGAAGAAGAGGCCAACAAATCCACAAGTCCAGCTTGGATACATGCTGGGGCAATGCGAAGCGAAGCAAATAACTTCCCAGGACGGGATGAAGTCAATCCCTTAGCCAGTCGAGAATGCGCTGCAGATCTCTGGAGACAAGCGGGCATCGTTGACCCACGAAAAGAAATAGACGTAGTGGAAATGTATGTTCCCTTCAGCTGGTATGAACCTATGTGGTTGGAGAGTCTCGGTTTTTGCAACCGGGGAGATGGATGGAAATTAGTAGAATCAGGGGCAACCCACATAGACGGTGGAGACCTTCCGGTCAATTGCTCCGGAGGGGTTCTCTCATCCAATCCGATAGGAGCTTCAGGAATGATCCGATTCGCTGAAGCTGCTCTTCAAGTCCGGGGCATGGCAGGCGATCACCAAGTTGACGGAGCTCAAAAAGCTCTGGGACATGCTTATGGCGGCGGAGCCCAATATTTCGCAATGTGGGTAGTCGGCAAAGACAAACCAGCCGCATAACCAGTGCAAGGTCACCAATGACTGCTGAAAAGTCAAAATTTAAAATACGAAAAACCGTGATTATGTTCCTCGCAGTCATAGTATTGCCAGTCATTGTTTCATCATGTGGCGGAAACACCGATGGGGATATTGATGCCTATTGCAACCTGATTTCAAAGAATCTAGAACTTGGAATTCCTGATAGCAACCTACCAATTGAAGAATTGGATTTACTAATAACACTAGCGCCATCAGAGGTCAGGAAAATAGTTACGAAAATCCGAAACTCATCAGCTGATATAGCAGAAATAACAAATTTGGATCAATTATTCGCAGCTACGTTCGACCCAGAAGCATTAAGCGCTCAAAGCGCGTTTCAAACGTTCAACACAGAAAATTGTGACATTAGCATTCAAGAAGTCGAAGATGTGGTCCTCGCCACGCAACGTGGTATCCAAGCGGACCTCGATGACTTTTTACTACTGAACTATTCTGAAGAAACATGGAATGAAAAAGCGGAAATTTCAGTTATCTTCAATGGAATCGAAATATCAGGAATCCAAGCTTCTTTGATGGAAACCAACGAAGTTGCCGCAGCGGCTTCGCTCTGTCAAGCCTTGAGCCTTTGGCTATATGCCGTCCAAGAAAGGGACGGAGTTGTGTTGATAAACAGTGCTGATAGTCAAATAATTGAGAGAAAATCTGAGTATTCAAACTGTCGGTTAAACGAAATCGCGGACGGAGATTGAGCAACACTGCCCGCTAATGCACTATGCTGAAGTGAAATCGCAATGGAGGAGAAAAATGGGTTACCGTGTTGAAGTTGATTTTGACCTATGCGAAAGCAACGCTATATGCATGCAAATAGCACCTGAAGTATTTGAGGTTCGAGATGATGATTTCCTTTACATCTTGGCTGAAGAACCAGGTGGGGATCTACGAGCACAAGTAGAGGAATCTGTACAACGTTGCCCCAAGCAAGCCATTTCAATCGCTGAGGGCTGAGAACTGAAAGAAATTGTCATTGCCGGCGCATCCTTAGCAGGTTTGCGAACCGCCGAAACTCTCCGCAAAGAAGGATTTGATGGGAACATTCACCTCGTAGGAGATGAACCTCATCTTCCTTATGACAGGCCTCCCCTGTCCAAACAAATTCTTTCAGGGGACTGGGACCTTGAAAGAGTTGCACTTACTGACCCCGCAAAAGATGATGAACTTTCACTTGAATGGCATCTCGGCGATAAAGCGACTCAACTCAGCGTAGAAGAAAAAATCGTTTCCCTTGATTCTGGGACTGATCTCTCCTTTGATGGACTTGTAATTGCCACAGGTGCACGATGCATTTCCCTTAGGATGGCCGGCGACCTTGAAGGAATTTATACGCTTCGCGGGTTAGATGATGCTTTAGCAATCCGATCTGAACTCGAAGCAACTCCACAAAAAGTTGTAGTCGTAGGAGCGGGATTCATCGGGGCTGAAGTCGCCGCGACAGCTAGGCAACGAGGTTTAGAAGTAACCATGATTGAAGCAGCAGAAGTCCCATTTGAAAGAGTATTAGGGCCAGAAATGGGAACCGTCACAGCTGATGTGCACCGCGACCACGGTGTTGAGGTCATAACAGGGGTCGCAGTAGAATCTTTCAAAGGCAACCGAAGAGTAGAAAAAGTCATACTTGAGGATGGAACAGAAATAGAAGCTGATCTCGTCATTGTAGGAATAGGGGTGAAACCCAACACAGAATGGCTGGAAGGAAGCGGACTGACCCTAGATAATGGAGTCCTTTGCGACGATAGCTGCGAAGCAGCACCCGCTATAGTCGCTGCAGGAGATGTCGCACGTTGGCCAAATCGTTTATTCAATGAAAATATGAGAGTTGAACATTGGGATAATGCCGTAGAACAGGGAGTGTTCGTAGCAAGACGTCTACTAGCTGGTAAAAGCAACACAGAATCCTATTCACCGACTCCCTGGTTTTGGACTGATCAGTTTGATAGAAAAATTCAACTTGCAGGGCGGACACGATCAACAGATGAAATTAGAATAGTTACCGGATCGATTGAAGAACGACGTTTCGCCACAGCCTACGGGCGCGAAGGTAAATTAGTTGGAATTCTTGGGTTTAATAGACCACGGCACGTAATGCAGTACAAGCAGATGATTGCCGATGGTACCAGTTGGGAAGACGCCATAGCCCATGCTGAACAACAAGCATCATAAAGAACGTTGTGAAACAAAGTGTCACCCATATCAGATATCAACAAAGAATCTCTTAAAAACAACTTTGACGTTGTCGGAATCGGCAATGCAATCGTTGATGTAATCAGCCACGAATCAGAACAGTTCCTTAAAGAATTCGGGCTTATAAAAGAATCGATGGCTTTGATAGATGAGAAAACAGCTATTGACCTCTACAACCACATGAGTCCTACCATTCAAACTTCGGGAGGTTCTGCGGCTAATACTATGTCAGGAATAACGTCACTGGGAGGGTCTTCTAGTTACATCGGGAAAGTCAGAAATGACCATTTAGGTGATGTTTTCTCTCATGACATTCATGCTGCCGGAGTTCATTATTCTGTGAAACCATCAGAACAAGGACAGCCGACAGCACGATCTATGATTATCGTCACACCGGATGGGGCGCGAACAATGAATACCTTCCTTGGCATTAGCACAACGCTTTATAAAGAAGACCTTGATGTAAGCCTCATTGAGAATTCAAAAGTTCTTTATTGCGAAGGATACATATGGGACGTAGAAGCCACAAAGGACACTATTCGTTCAGCTATCGCAATAGCGAAAAACGCGGGTAGAAAAATATCATTCACCCTCTCTGATAGCTTCTGCGTTCTCCGCCATCACCAGGATTGGGTAGATCTCGTGAACGGGCCGATAGATATTCTCTTTGGAAACGAAGAAGAGATACAGGCATTAAGTGGGTGCGGGTCATTTACAGAAGCCGTTGAATGGATCAAAGGCCGTGTAGAAATAGCGTGTTTGACACGAGCAGCGGCAGGCTCAGTTATCGTAACGGAAGAAAAAATCATTGAAATTGCAGCTAAACCAGTAGAACAAATTGTTGATTCAACAGGGGCAGGGGATTTATATGCCGCCGGATTCCTATTCGGATATACCAGAGAATTGGATCTTGAAACATGTGGACGAATCGGATCAATTGCAGCCTCCGAAATTATTGTCCACACAGGAGCTAGACCTTTCTCATCTCTAAAGGAAATCGTGTCATCAGAGCTCCATTCGTAGCTAGCCATGAACTCCTCCGAAGAAACAAACCTCCTTTTAAGAGCTCAAAGTTGGTTAAGGCATGATCCAGACCCGATAACCCGAAACGAAATAAAAAAACTGCTAGACACTTCGGAAGTGAAAGAAATTCGGGAACTCTTCCAAGGCCACTTACAGTTCGGCACTGCCGGAATGAGAGGAGCCATGGGACCAGGTCCTAACAGAATGAATAGGGTAACGGTTAGACGACTTGCTTATGGAATTTCCACATACCTCAACGCTTCTGGAACGGTTGTAGTTGGCTATGACGCACGCAAAAATAGCAAAATTTTTGCAAAAGACATGTGTAGTGTTCTTAACGCAAATAATATCGCTGTTTTTCTCTTCCCGCGTTACGTCCCTACTCCCGTTTTGGCATTCGCCGTTCGACATCTAAAAGTAGATCTCGGAATCATGATTACTGCTTCCCACAACCCCGCTTCAGACAATGGATGCAAAGTTTTCCTTAAAGACGGAGCGCAACTACGAACTCCAATTGATGAGGAGATAGAGACGCTAATCCAATCATCTCCGCTTCCTCCCATCACCATTCCAGAAGCGAAAGAAATTACAACTATCTCAAATGGTGATGTTTGGCAGTCTTACTGTGAAAGAATAGCGTCTAGCGTTGATGGAGGTTCACCTGAACTCCGTATAGCGTATTCGCCACTGCATGGAGTCGCTTGGGACACCATCAACACAGTTTTTACTTCTTCAAATTCTGGCCAATTGATCCCCGTCAATTCTCAAGTTGACCCTGACCCTGATTTTCCAACGACATCATTTCCAAACCCTGAAGAAGAAGGCGTAATGGACCTTCTACTAGCTCTAGCAATTCAAACTGATGCTGACCTTGCAATTGCAAACGACCCAGATGGGGACCGGCTAGCTGCAGCCATTCCAACAAAAAATGGGGATTGGCGAATACTTTCAGGAGATGAGATAGGAGCCTTGCTTTTCGACCGAATGGCTGAGAAAACGAGCGGAAATGCTAGAAAAGTAGTGTCAACAATTGTCTGCTCTTCATTGGTACCTAAGATTGCAGCTGC
>JASLWO010000036.1 GCA_030740795.1 Acidimicrobiales bacterium
ATCAAACCACCATTACCTGATTTATCTGGGTTGTTGGCGTAGAATTCGTGACCAGCTGTAATGAGTTCGGCACCGTTTTGGGCTGATGAGAGTACTGAACTTGTTTGGATTCCCACATCAGGGGGTGCGCTGGCATACCAAGCGAGGAAATTATCTCCTATTGACTCGATATCGCATCTTCCCAATGCCAATTCATCGAGAATCGCTAAGGCCATTGCAGTGTCGTCAGTCCATTCACCAGGGGCCCATCCGAATGCTCCCCCACCTTTCATGATGATTTCTTGATCAGGAGATGGGTTGGTGAATTCGTATCCGGCTCCCAGGGCATCTCCTGCTGCGCCTCCGCAGACCGCGCCGATTGCGCGATTCACTACCGGTTCGCTAAACCTATTATCTGTTGTCTTTACCATTCATTTTCCTTTATTTCTCACGTTCCCAGTTAAGGATGAAATCCCATTGGGATTCAGCTTCAGGGGAGACCCTGTAACCTGCTTCAACATCCCCCACACGAGCCTCGCTAATCAAGTCACCGACTGTCTCCGGAGTGGCATGTCCGTGGCGTATGAGCCAGCATCCGACAACGGTTCCAGTTCGACCTATTCCGCCCCAGCAATGAATATAGGGTTTTCTACCTTCAGTCAGATGCCCATCGATGGCATCAAGAATCGTCACCATAAAATCCTGTGTTGGAATATTCACGTCCAGTATCGGGAAGCGATTAATTACACAGTTATCGGGTAAGAACGGATCATATAATTCCAGCATGTCGTCTCCACCGCCGGGTAGGTCTTCCGTAAGGTTTATAAACGCATCCACACCTGATTCGAGAAGCTTCTCTAATACTTCTGGAATAACGTTAATTGTGCCTGAGCCTTGTTTCCCTGGGTAGGCTCCTGCAGCTAACTGATCAGGAATAACCCAATATGATCGTGGTGTCGGACCGTCTTTGACATATTTAATCTCGTTTATTCGCTCCATGGTGTCCCTTATTTTGTAGTAGTTTCAGAATTTCCTTTGACGGCCAGAATCAACAGTGGGTAGAACTTATCACATTGGTTTCCCTCCAACTATGAGAATTCTTTCTTAGTTCTCTTCTATTCCTTCTCTCTTGAGTCCTTCTGTTATCCCTTGAAGAATGTCATTGACTAGTTCATCTAGTCCTTCTTCAGTCATTTCTTCCCACTGTTCTTTTGTGGGCATTTCTTGGAGATGTAACAGTTTCTTTTTGGGGGGTTTTGATTCTGGTTCCATATTGAATTTCCTTCCTGGGTTTAGGTGTGTGTTTGAGGAGAGTAGGAGGAGCAGAGGACCTTACGAACATGGATTTCTTCGCTTAACGTGACACGCAGGCCCTCCTTCACCCATGAAAGGAGATCGAAAGTGGGTTTAGCTCCATCTACGAGAATTTCTCCAGCAAACCCGTTCACCGTTCTGGACAAAGGATTTGCTGTTGGGATTGGGTGAAACCCCGAAGAGGCTTAATAGTAGTTGTTCTTCTATCAAACCTCTTTCGGGGCTCCGACTCCTGGTGGTTAGAGTAGGTCTTCGGCTTCTCGACGGTCTTCCCACATAGCTCGTTTTTGCGCTAATCGGTCTTGAGGAGCCTTAGACCTATAGGAGTGCATTGATCTTGCGCTTTGACTGAAAGCCGCATCGATGCCATCAACGGACTTCAGAAAGTGTGACGTGTTACTTTCGGCAAAGCCTAAGTTGCCACTAACAGCGTATGAGTCAATACCTGCGCCCATGAACATAAAGGTCCAGCCTTCTTTTTCCTTCTCCGCAACTAGGTCTTTGATCTGAGCTGCTGTGAACTCTCTGCTGGCATTCTCTAAACCGTCGGTGAACACCCATACGAGTACATCTTCCGGTGTCTTCGTATTCCGTTTTTCGGCAGATTTAATGAGACGGCCCAATGCATCCAGGAGAGGAGTATTGCCACGGGGACTATAAACGCTAGCGTCCAGCTCTTGAACTGATTCTAACTTTTCAGCGTCCAGGATTTTTTCGTACGGGTCTTGACCGTCGAATTGGACGAGTGTCACAGAACATTCATCTTTTTCTGTCTGTTGCTCTTTGATAAATGAGTTGAATCCACCTATGACGTCATTCTGCCATCCGCTCATGGACCCGGATCGGTCTAAAAGCATGTAGAGGTGTACGGGTAATGTTGCCGTTTCGACCGTTGAATCGGAGGAATCCGTTTCATCGTTTTTAGTCCCAATTTCAGAAACTGCGTTGGTAAGTTGGGAAATTGCTTCGATTAACTCGGCATTCATCTTCATATTGCCTTTAATTAGGTTATTATTTCGGCGAATCTGCCGAGATACTGTGTTTTTTTCTGAATTTGGAGTGGTTTTACTT
Organism: Acidimicrobiales bacterium; assembly: GCA_030740795.1. Lineage (GTDB taxonomy): Bacteria > Actinomycetota > Acidimicrobiia > Acidimicrobiales > UBA8592 > UBA8592. The sequence continues at coordinate 2,365 of JASLWO010000036.1, forward strand.
GTCATATTGTGTTTTCCTTATGTGTTAGGAGCGCTCTTTTGAGCACTCGGTTTGAAACCTAGAGTAATGAGGGGGTATGACATTCTTTCTTCCGCTTTGACTCAACAAAGGTGAAGGTAAAAAACCCCTTGAAATCCAAGTTCTTATTATTGTAGATATTATTATAACACATAGTTCTTGTAAAGTCAAGTATAACTATTTAACCCTTTAAATATGAGGCTTTATCTAATAGTAGCAGCAAAATTAGAAGTAGGTTCTTGTAATATTCATAATATATTGTAGGATACGTTAATGAATTCTTCTGATTTTCCTGTCGTTAACCTACAATCCAACCAAAATGCAGAAATTGATCACAGAATGAACGTTTCTGTTGATATAGCCCTTTTCACTGTTCGTAATGAAGAATTCCAAGTTTTGCTCATAGAAAGGGGCATTAACCCATTTCGTTTCCAATGGGCTCTTCCCGGTGGTCGAATCCGTAGCGATATCGGTGACGGGGAAACACCGGAAGAAACCGCTTACAGGGAACTTGAAGAGGAAACGGGGATTTCAAAGGATCTGGTGGGGTATCTTGAGCAGCTTGGCGCTTACGGGAACCCGAAGAGGGACCCTCGGAACCGTGTTATCTCTATTGCCTATTTCGGGATTCGACCCAT
>JASLWO010000037.1 GCA_030740795.1 Acidimicrobiales bacterium
AAAGGTGGAGGACTTCTAAAAATCCTCCACCTTTTTTGTTACGTTTCTGTTAAGTCCTGCTTGATGACTAGGAATTAAAATGATCTTGTGCCTTTAATGGGAATAGACCCCTGTTGGGGGCGGAGACCATAAGAACGCAGAGAACATTGAAAGCTCCTTGTGTGAAGAACTGTAACGGTTAGGTCTCTGCTTCCAACAGGGGGCTTTGACTTTAATTAAGTCAAAGCGGCCAAGCATTTACTGCGTGACTTAGAGATTCAATTAATGTGTTTACTTGTTTAGCTCGTCCAATTCCACCAGTATCAGACCAACCCCACTCATCACGGTTCCACCGCAATGTTGGCGGAAGTTCAACTTGCACTCCCGCAAATGGAGGAACATTTACAGGATTTTTGGGGTGCAAGCCCCTTAACTCTTTGGGGATTTCATCTAAAGAGGTTTCAAATGAATAGTCTGGCAAGGCTACTCTAAGGAATGAAGCCAGATGCACGGCAAGTGACCGGTTCTGACCTCCTAATAGAACTGAATGAAATAAATGCTCTCTTCCGTATCCATGGATCGTTATAACGATTTTGACATGATCTAAAAAACTTTCTAAATTCTCGGATTTACCATCAATCATTTTCGTTGATGGGAAATGTGTTGGGTCATCACCACTTTGAATTAAACCGTAGTAAGAAGCCCCAGTAATTTCAGCTGCCTCTCTGGCAACTACATCAGTAGCTTTCTCTAATGTCCCACCGTGATAAGCCATAAAGCCAAGAGTTGAACGAATGCAGAGTTCCTCTTTGATATCTGGTTGTTTTAATATCTCACGCATTTTCAGGTAAAGACCTTTCAAATTTTTGAGAATCTTTCCGCTTCCTAAAGGCTGCAAGAAAACTTAAATTAGAAAAAGTCACCAAACTTAGGAAGAAGACTATTTCCCAAAATGCTGCCCACCGAAAAGGATCACTAAACCAGTTCTGAAACCGAATAGGCAAATCACCTATGGTTCTCACAAAAGGTACGAGTAATAGGTCGAATTCATAAATCGTTATTTCAATTAAGGCCAATAAACCTAAATAAACTCCGCGCAGAGAGAACCTTTTCTCCCTGTCTAGGACCTGGCTACTTCCAATCCAAATAAGAAATCCTATGACGATCATAAGACACGCCATAGCGAACCTTCCCCCTCCAACATCGTTGACCCAATTACTTAAGCGACCCGACCCACGAAGTGAAAGGTCCACCAAAGGATTCGTTCCGTAATTACCTCGCGAAACTTGTATCTCCCACCAACCATAAGCTGCGAGAAAAAACCCAGAGATGGTTAGAAAGAACCCCGAAATAGTGTTCAGATGTTTAAGGACTTTTTTAAGGTGTTGAGCAATTGAAGATCGTGCTAAAGCAATACTGAGCGTCAAAACTGTTATTACTATGCTCATCCCTAACGCATAGGCAATAAATACAGCTATACCATCAACAATCCCATCTCGACTAAATGAACCGCCAACAGTGACAAAAAAGATCGGTGCGGAACATCCAACAGAGACAATGGCGTAAGAAACCCCAAATAGAAACATTGATGGGAGTTGGCGATTCATTCCAGTGGTTTTTAATCGAGGTATGTTCAAAACAGGATGAAATCCTCGAATCATAGCGAGTCCAAGAAGAATCAAAAGAATTCCTATAGTCAAAGTTATATATCCGGCCCGTTTTTCAATACTGCTTTCTGAGATGACGGTATTTGTTAGAACACCTAAGGCAGCAAAGATAAAAACAAACCCCATTGATAAAGCTAACGAAACTTTCAATCCATTAAGAATGCCAAGATACCTATCGGTACCTGATTTGGTATCAACTCCAAGAAAATATGAAAGATAGGCTGGTAACATAGCAAACCCACAAGGGTTGAACGCCGCGATCAATCCTGCTGCGAGGGGGAAAGCAAGGTCAACGCTGATCATGGTCCAAAGTATTTCTCTAGTCGATTGTAGACATCATCAGCAGTCATAGCTTTAAGGTATTTCCCAACAATCACCCCATCGCTATTAACAAAGACAGTAAATGGTAAACCTACAGCTCCCACTTCTTCCAATAAAGTTCCATCATCACCATAGAGAATCAGATAAGAAGCTCCTGTTTCAGAAATTAATTGTTGAGCTCTAACTTCATCTGTTTCACCGCTATTTATCCCCACAAATAGAACTGATCTTTCGTCAAGGTAAAAGGATGCTTCGGCAGTTCGGTAGTCTCTAGCATGGATCTTTTGGATTTCAATGATTTCTCTTTTGCAAGGATCACACCATGAGGCAAAAAAGTTGATTACGAGATTCTTCCCTGAAAGAAACGAAGTTTCGAATTTTGAACCACCAGATTCCCGTAATTTCTCTAGTTCAGATAGTTCAGTAAAGGAACTCAAAGTTGTCTGATGTTTCTCTTCTGAAGATGAAGCGTAATCGTATATCTTTAATCCCAGCGCAAGAATAAGACCTAATGCTATAAAGGCTAGGAATATTCGTAACACGCTCACTCTTTGAAACTAGCGTGTATCTAGTCAAATTTGATACTTGTCCTCATTCCTTAAAGGAATCTCTCATCTGCCCCCGGCGTTTAAGACGCCGGGGGCAGATCGTTACTAGAAGCTCGCTTAAACCGTTGCTTCACGAGACGTGAGATGAGAGAAACCTTGCTGTTCAAGCTGTTTTTAGAAGGTCTTGAAGGTGCTCAGGTACCGGTATTTGCGGCATCTGTTCTTCAGGACGAGGGACCTTGGATGGTCTGCCACGACGCCGTTTGACCATCAATACCTTCCCATTCATGAATAACTGACCGCCCCAAACCCCACAGGGCTCATTCCTCTCGATAGCTCCCTGAAGGCAGGGAGATATCACAGGGCAATCAGAGCAGATTTGTTTAGCCGCAGCTATCCCATGAATTTCTTCAGAGAAGAAAACGTCATTATTAACGCTGGGCGCCGCACATTCAGCGAACGCCTGCCATTCTTCAGCTGTGTAAGTTGTTGTTGTCATTTTCATTGTGTCTCCTTTAATAGTTGTTAGAGAAAAAGCAGAAAGACCGCCGGATTTTCCGACGGCCTAAGGAAGTACTTTGCAGTTTGAGAGCTAGTACGCAAACTCCTTGGGCCGGACAGAATAAGGCTTAAAGGCCGTAGTTGAATAATGGCCTTTATGTGTAAAGGTAAATGGATTTACCGAAGATGAATCGGTAAATTCTCGAGAGATAAGACGATTAGAGTTCGCGCAGGAGAAACCCAAAACGGCTACAGCCGAGTCGGTATTAAGTGCAAAATTTCGTGCAACCATTTGTTTCTCCTTTCTGATTGAACAGGTCATTAGCATATTCTGTTTTTCGTCGGACTCCACCTAAGTTTCTGTGAAGAAAGATATTTCTTCAACCTAGGGGTTCCCTCAAGGGCAGCACTGAAAGCTCAATGTGTCAAGTGAATTAAATTCAAGGAAGGGAATTTTTAAGATTTCATTTGGTAAGTCATCAACCCATTTTCGGTTTTGCGACCTAATTCCCCTAGTTCTTTGAGGTGTTCAAGGTGGGCAAATGTTTCGCTTTCAGCCATGTCTCCCCAAGCTCTTTTGCTGAAAAGCACTCTCATATAGTCAGTTACGGAACCATCAATAAGTTGTTGAGCAGCATTACGTATTGTTTCAAGTCTCTCTTCATGGTGTTCAATAATTTCAAGTGACCGTTCTCCAAGGTTCGCAAACGGGTGGCCATGGGCTGGAAGAGCTATGGAGACATCTTTGAAATGGGTCATTTTGTGGAGAGAAGCAAAGAACTTTGCTAATGGATCTGATTCAGGGGAAATCCCCCCGATATGAGGTGTGATCGTTGGAAGCACATGGTCACCTGAAAACATGACTCCATATTCTGGATCCCACAAACATAAGTGGTCGTTTGTATGCCCAGGGGTATGAATTGACAGCCATTCACGACCTCCAAGGCTTACAGGTTCATTATCAGTAACTTCTATAGTTGGTTCCGGTGTTCGGAACCAAGAAGAATTGAACCGCCCCATTTTTTTGAATCGGTCTATTTCTTCTGGGGGAGGCATACTTCTTTTAGATCCCCAGGGTAGTCTCTCAGAAAAGATCCTTTCAATCACCTGTTGTTGCGCTTCTTCAGAGTTTGGATCCAATGAGCTCGAATCTTCACTCTCTAGAATTTCTGTACGGTTGAAAGCATTTCTAAAGTTTTCATGTGTCAGGATATTCGCTTGAGTGTTTTCTCTTATCCGTTCCGCTGAACCGAAATGATCAAAATGCGAGTGGGTAACAACAACGGTATGGATGTCTTCGATTTTGAACCCTGCGCTTTTAAGACGATTTGTTAACGCGGACCAAGAGTCATCCCCTGGCAAACCTGGATCCACAACGGCAATACCTTGATTATCTTCCAAAACGTAGCAATTTACGTGTCCGAGACCGGGTAGATTAACCGGTAATTGCGTTCTGAGAATATTCGGGGCTACTTCTGAAACGGTTTCACTTGCAGGTTCTTGTTCTTCTTTTTTCGGGCGCTTTTCTTCAGAGACGTCGTCAGTGCCATTATTTTCAGAATGTGAGTGCGTCATTACCTACTCTTTGTCGTTTGAGAATAATTTTGAACGATAGAATTTCAGCTCTTCAACGCTAGCTTTTATATCTTCCATAGCCCTATGCCCACCATTTTTTTTCGGTGCGTCAACTAACTTTTCAGGGAACCACCGCTTCGCTAGTTCCTTAACACTAGAAACATCAACAGATCTGTAATGCAGAAAATTCTCAATTTCTGGAAGGTATTCCGCTAGAAATCTTCGATCCGTACCGATAGAATTTCCACACAGAGGAACGGTTTTTTCTTCCTGAATGTGTTCCTTCAAAAATGAGAGTGTTAAATCACCTGCTTCTTTTATCTTTATTGTGGAAGCTTTGATTTCTGGTAAAAGACCACTTTTTGTATGCATGTCAAGAACGAATGGATCCATTTTTCCCAACTCCGCATCTGATGCGTGTATCACGAGATTCGGTCCCTCAGCAATAATTTCTAACTCATCATCAGTAATTAAAGTAGCGATCTCAACTATTACATTTTCTTCCGGATCAAGTCCGGTCATCTCAAGATCTATCCAAGCAAGCATTCCGCTGATTCTATGGCATTCCAGAGCAATTCGTACGGAAGCAAAGAATGTTGTTTTGTTAGGCAGCGAACTTAAATAGTCGCTACGCTTCCTGCGTGATGAAACTTCCAATTAAAAGACTTGATCCTGATTTACCTTTACCTAAATATGCTCAAGTTGGAGATGCCGGTTGTGACCTGATCGCCGCTGAAGAAATTGTTCTCCCTCCAGGAGGGGGCAGAGCTCTAGTACCGACAGGAATCGCCATTGCTCTACCCGAGGGGTACGCAGGATTTGTCCAGCCAAGAAGCGGTTTAGCTAATAAACATGGGGTGACATGCCTTAACTCTCCAGGTTTAATAGACAGTGGCTACAGAGGAGAACTCAAGGTCCTATTGATTAACACTGACCCTCATAATTCATTTGAAGTTAAAAGAGGAGAACGCATAGCTCAACTTGTTATACAAAAGGTAGAGCAAGCAGACTTCATTGAAATGGAAGACTTGTCGCAAACAGAACGAGGAGATGGAGGCTTTGGTTCAACCGGAGTTAACTAACGTCTTCGCTTTCAGCCGCAATTTCAAAAACAACCCAAGCTTTTTCTCTATTCACAACCACCTCGGTGACCAGAGGAAGGACAATAGATTGGAAGGTCTCAAACAATTCTTCCTTTATCTCCAATGGCTCCGTCGTTTGGGAGGCCACAGTTACCTGCATTCTTCTTTGTGAGAACTGGTAATTAAGGTGTAGCGGGGTTTCCCATTGCCGAGCAGAGATAAACAGATTGGTTGTTTCTTTCATCACGGACCGGAGATCTTCTATTTCTTTCAAGGAAAACCCACTTCTTATTCCAAGATGCGCGATCGTAGTCTGCGCTACTTTCTCATAAGACGGAGAAGTCGGAAGTATCAGTTGAACTTGATCACTATTTTCCATATTTTTATGATTCTCTCACGCTTGTTGCCTTAATACCTTGAGGACATGAACCTATTACCTGCATTCTAAGGTCTTTTACGCAGTCCGGAGTCTTTCAACCTTCTAACAAGCTCTCTTGGTTCAGTTTGGACAGCTCCAAGTTCAACTGCTTCCAACCAAATCCGCTCCGGGATATCATAATGGTCGCCTTGGAATGCGCTTCGGGGGACACCTAACACAGCAGCGAAATTGTGAAGTTCCTCATAACTCGCATCGCTTACTAGGTGCGACCATAGTTCGCCACGAAATAGCCAAATCGGTTTATCAATTAGAATCGTCATAAAAAGGATCAGAGGTTCTGTCTGAGATGAAGCATAGAACTTGAAGAAAAAATATGAAACTATTGCAGCACCGATGCTAAATCCTTGATCCCGCAAACCTTGTTTCATGGCTACTAAAAAGCAAGGATAGTAATAAAGGCAAATCCCTAAGCACCTACTAACCTAAACTGTTGACCGAATTAGTTCTAGAATCGGTAGACTCACCGACTAGCAATTTGAAATACATGCCTCCGTAGCCAAGTCTGGTAAGGCAGCGGACTTTTAATCCGAAGATCGTGGGTTCGAATCCCACCGGAGGTACAGAATCACATCAAATTTGATCAGGGTAAGTTTCTTCCTCAGGAGGCAGCAAATGAATTCGATCACCAAGATGTATTTCCTTACCTTCTACCTCAAACCACTGTGCGCCTAAGTTAGGGATCCGTCTATATTCTCCACCACACAAGCTTTCAAGAGCGTAGATGCACCCACCATGAGTTACAACGACAATGGGGCTGTCACCTTCAGCATCGTTAATAATCCTTCTTAAACCTTTCCAAAGCCGAATTAGCAAATCCTCGTCCGATTCCCAGTCGTCTGGCCAAATGCCGTTCTTTAGAAAACCCGGAAACTGTTTATTAATTTCTTCTCTTGTTAATCCACTAAACGCCCCCGCGTCCCTCTCCTGAATTCGTGATTCCGTAATAATACGATTTTTGTCCCAACCTTTTGAGTCAGCGAAAATCTCAGCAGTTAGTTGTGCTCTTTGTAAATCAGAACAAGCAAGAATACTAAAATCTGGAATTTCTAAAGCAGCAAGTGACGCTTGTTCCATACCAAATTCAGTAAGTGGTGGGTCAGCTTGGCCTTGCCATTTCCCGACAGCATTCCATTCTGATTGCCCATGTCGCACTAGAAGTAATTTTGTCATCGGTTCAGCCGATAGTCTTTATATGTGGCAACTCTTCGACTTTTCGCATCTATAAGAGAAATAGCTGGTACCAGCGCAAAACAATCTGAAGCTGAAACAGTGAATGGAGTGATTACTGAAGCAATCACAGAATTCGGTAAAGATTTCGCAGATCTTGTTCCCACTTGTCGCATATGGATTAATGGTAACCCAGCAACAATGGAAGATGCAGTAACCGCAGAAGATGAAATTGCGCTCCTGCCACCAGTTTCAGGAGGATCTAGAAGAAATCTGATTCAAGACCAAATCCCAGATTTACATAACCGAGAACTGCACGTAGCCATTATTTCAATGCATACTTCCCCTCTCACACAACCTGGGCAAGGAGACTCGGGTGGAATGAATGTGTACATACGTGAGGTAGCTACGGCTTTGGCCCACCGTGGAATCCAATGCACTATTTATGTGCGCAAATGGAACCCATCGCTTCCAAGAGAAGTACATCTTGAACCAGGAGTTGAAATTGTTTATATAGAAGCGGGAGATTATGACCTAGCAAAGGAAAGACTTCCCGAAATCATTGACCAATTCACAATGGGAGTCGAAGCTGATCTTAGGGGAAGAAAATCAATAGATATCATTCACGCTAATTACTGGCTTTCTGGAGTTGTCGGCCATCGCCTAAAACATAAACTGGATATTCCATTAGTTACGACTTTCCACACGCTTGGAGAAGCTAAAAAAGAAACTGGCCACCCCGAACCTGAAGAAAGAATTATTTCTGAACGAGAAACCATTGGTTGTTCAGAAATAATTGTCGCTAATAGCTTGATGGAAAAAGAACAACTTATATCACTGTATGACGCCCCTGAAGACCGTATTCACATTGTCCCGCTAGGAGTGGAACACGCTTTATTCTCACCTGGTAATCAAGCGGCGGCGCGGTCAGCTTTAGGACTTCCTAACGGTTCAATACTTATGTTCGTAGGGCGTTTGCAATCGTTAAAGGGGGTAGATGTCGCGATAAATGCCCTTGCAGAAATGAAAGATAGAGAAGCGACGTTACTTATCGTTGGAGGTGCAAGTGGCCCACAAGGAGAATCCCATGAAAGGCGCCTTAGAGAGCTAATAGCCGAACTCCCTTCCAGCACCCACGTCGTATTTGTTCCCCCTCAACCTCACCACATTTTGAGCACCTACTACCGTGCTTCAGATATCGTCCTTGTTCCTAGCAGGTCAGAATCATTCGGCCTTGTCGCTTTAGAGTCAGCAGCGTGTGGAACTCCGGTAGTTGCCGCTGCAGTTGGTGGATTAAAAGATTTAATAGATGATGGTCACACAGGGATCCTTGTTGAAGGCTGGAACCCAACTCACTATGAAAATGCTGTAAATGAACTTCTTTCTAACCCATTCCTTTCAACTGAGATCGCTATGAACGCAGCAGAAAAAGCAAAGGATTTCTCCTGGGGCCAAACAGCCAACGACCTTATTGAGATTTACGCTTCGATACTTTCAACAGCACTTGTTGATTGTCGATAGAGAACTCTATGAAGAATGACTTTGCTTCTCCCAGCGAGCTTAGCGAATTACAAAAAAAAGTTGATGAGTGGTTGCAGAATCAACTGAACGAAAATTTTGTTATCCAATCAGTTGATTATGACCAAGAAGAAGACCGATGGCATGTGAGAATTCTTGGAGAAGAAAAACAGAATTACATGATTTGGGTGACATTGGGTCAAAGAACTCTTCATTTTGAAACATATGTTATGCCAGAGCCCGAAGAGAATGAAGGAAAATTTTATGAACACCTGCTCCGAAGGAACCAAAAACTTCACGCGATCTCATTTTCAATTGGAGCCGAAAATGCCGTATACCTTTCAGGTGAACTTCATAACCAATGGATCTCTGAGGAAAATCTTGATTGGATGATTGGCAGTATCTACGCAGCTATTGAACTTAGTTTTAAAACCGCACTACGCATAGGTTTCGCATCAAGGTTCAACGAGTAACTACTTTCTAAACAATGCTTTTAAAAGGTACTCACATCTATCTTGAACCTACTAGCTTTAAACCATGGGAAAGAAGCTTTCAATAGTAGGTGGCGGCAAGATGGGAGAAGCGCTCCTTGCAGGACTTGTTACTTCAAAATGGGCAGAACCTGACGAATTGTCAGTCATTGAACCTGATGAGAATCGCATCAAAGAACTCAAAGAGAAATATAAGGAGACGACCTTTTCTGATGAACTTCTAGTCAGCGAAAATTTTCTTCTTGCGGTGAAACCCCAAATGGTTTCAGCTATATGTCAAGAGATCAACGAAATGAAACCAAAACGAGTAATTTCAATAGCTGCGGGAATCACAATTAATTCGATAGAAAGCGAACTTTCAAAGGGAACAGCCGTAGTGCGCGTTATGCCTAACACCCCAGCGATGATTGGTGAAGGTATGTCAGCGATTGCACCTGGGACAAGTGCCACTAAAGAAGATCTTGACTGGGCTAGCTCAATTCTTTCCGCTGTCGGGGAAGTAGTAGTAGTAGATGAGAATACGCTTGATGCAGTTACGGGACTTAGCGGATCTGGACCGGCGTACCTATTTCTATTAGCTGAAGCAATGATCGCAGCAGGGATAGCTAATGGGCTTGACCCAAGCGTCGCTGACTTGTTGACAAGGCAAACTCTGTTAGGGGCTTCGAGTCTCCTCTCTACATCAGGAGTTGCGCCTTTAGACCTTAGAACTTCAGTCACTTCTCCTAATGGAACTACCGCAGCCGCTATAGAATCCTTTGAAAAGAATCAATTTTTAGCACTAGTCAATGACGCTATTACTGCAGCGACTGAGAGATCAAAAGAGCTCGGACAGTAGAGTCAGTCAATTCTCCTAGTTCGATTTGCACTTTCTCCACACGCGCCTAAGGTGACGCTTCAGGAGATGATGAGGCCATTTATGTTGAATGAAAAAACCCCACTACCGAAATTTATGACAGTCGGTGAGGTAGCGGACTTTATGAGAGTTTCTTCTATGACAGTTTATAGGCTTATCAAAGCGGGAGATCTGCGAGCAGCTAGAGTTGGGAAATCTTACCGGATACGGGAAGAAGATATCAACGCCTTCTTGGCAAGTCGTTATAACCAGACTGGCTGAAAACGACCTTAAAGAATTTCTAGAAACTGTACAATTGAATCGTGACTGTATCTAGATATTCAACAATCAGTTTCCTAAGCGATTTTGGCAGCAAGGACGAATTTGTTGGCGTGGTAAAGTCTGTGATCCGCTCAATAAATCAAGACGTGAAAGTTGTTGATATCACCCACGGTGTGAAACCACATGACATTAGGGCTGGTGGCTTAGCTCTCGCTCGAGCATCTCAGTATTTGAACCCAGGTGTTATTCTCGCAGTCGTCGATCCAGGTGTTGGTACCGCTAGAAGGGCGATCGCTTTAGAAATAAATAACGGAGAATATGTTTTCGTAGGTCCTGACAATGGTCTTTTAGCTCCCGCTATTGCAATGATTGGAGAAATAAGTCAGGCGGTTGAATTAGATAAACCAGAATTTCATTTACCAACCTTGTCTTCAACATTTGCTGGGAGAGATGTATTTGCACCAGCAGCAGCTCATTTGTGCAAGGGGATAGAAATTTGTGATTTAGGTACCTTGATTTCCCTATCATCTCTACACCCAGGATTACTTCCTGTTTCTTCGAAAGAAGACAACAAGGTTATTGCTGAAATTCTATGGAAGGATCATTTCGGCAACCTCCAACTGAATGTATCAGAAGAAGACATTGCCGATTTCGGTGAACACATGCTTGTGCATGTGGGTGGCAACGTACGAGGGATCCGACGAGCAAAGAGTTTTGAGGAAATCCCAGAATCTGAAATTGGTATCATTGTTGACTCTTATGGATTGCTTGCTCTCACAATGTTTGGACGTTCGGTCGCAGAAGAACTCCGAGCAGATGAACGACAGCAGGTAAAAATTGAGAATGGTACGGCTTCAGAAGGTACTTCGACGCCAATCACATTAAAAGGAAAATCATGAGAAAAGCGACGTCATTAGCGGTCTTCGTTCTTCTCGGCATGATTCTTTTAGCAAGTCTTTTGCAACTCTTCTTTCTCGCTAGATAATTTTCTGTTGCTCGGTTACCTCTAATGAAAAACCGCGATAAGTTTAGATAGAACAGTAAATAAATCTCAGCACACCAAAATCACTTTTGGTTTGGCACGAATGTTTCGTTTCAGCGATGCTAGAGATAGCCCACTAGGGCAAACTAATCAAGGATTGTCACAGCTTGTCTCTTGTCGTAATCGGAATTAATAACAGAACTATGCCGCTTGATCTCTTTGAGCGCTTTGCTATCCAAGATGATGGCCTACCAAAGGCAATAGCGGATGTCATTGCTCGACGTAATGTGAGCGAAGCGATAGTTCTATCAACATGCAATCGGTTAGAGGTGTATGTATACGCTGAAAAATTCCATGGAGCGTATCAAGACGTGAGGGATTTCCTCACAGAGACTGCTGGTGTAGCCCCTGAGGAATTCAACGATTACCTATACGCACACTATGAACATGAAGCGATCAGTCATCTTTTCTCAGTTACCAGCGGTTTAGATTCTGCAATAGTCGGAGAGAACCAAGTACAACACCAAGTGAAGGTGGCTTGGGAGCGAGCACGAGAAGAAGGAGCATGTGGGACTGTAATCAATTCGGCATTCCGGCGAGCACTTGAAGTAGGGAAAAGGGTTCGGACAGAAACAAATGTTGGAGAAGATATTTCATCTATCAGTCAGGCCTGCGTTGAATTAGCTCAACGATCACTTGGCGGTTTCGCTGACCGAAAAGTTTTAGTAGTTGGAGCAGGTGAAGTCAGCGATGGGGTAGCTAATTCGCTCAAGGATGAAGGAGCTAGTGAAATCTACTTCGTTAATCGAAGTTTTGATAGGGCCGAAGCACTAGCCAACATGTCAGGAGGTCATGCACTGCCATATGAGGAGCTTAATGAAATACTCAAAGAAGTTGATGTTCTCATAAGCGCCACGGCAGCGAACTCGTACATCCTCAATCAAAAACAAGTTCAAGAGGTAATGTCAAGCCGAGCAGGTAGGGAACTCCTAATGGTGGATATAGCAGTACCACGTGATGTTGACCCGCAAGTTGCACATTTAGATGGAGTCACTCTTATAGATATAGATACGCTTTGGTCATCGCATTCGCATACAGCACTTATTGGGGATAATAAGGAATACGTCAAGGCTTTGACAATCATACAAGAAGAGTTAAATAGGTTTCTGGAAGATCAATCAGCCCGGCAGGTAGCACCTTTGATAGCTGGATTCCGAAATGGGGCTGAAGAGATTCGACAAGCTGAACTGAAACGCTTTGCTAGCCAACTTTCAGATCTAACTGATGAACAACGAGAACTTGTGGAATCACTCACCCAAGGTATTCTTGGGAAACTTCTTCATGATCCGACCGTTTCGCTCAGTGAAGCTGCTGGGTCGCCACGTGGTGAACGTTTAGCCGACGCTCTCCGCGAACTCTTCAATCTCTAGTAGCGTAAAGGGAATGAAGCTAAGGGCCGCGACTAGAGGAAGCCCACTTGCCCTCTGGCAAACAAGCTATGTTGCTTCACTTCTACAGCCCCTAGGTATTGAAGTTGAGCCACTTGTAGTAAAGACCGTGGGAGATCAAGACCAAAGTAGCCCTTTGCATGCAATCGGGGGTCAGGGTATTTTCGTTAAAGAAATCCAGCAAGCTGTTCTTGATGAGAAAGCTAACTTTGCTGTTCATTCGCTGAAAGATCTACCTTCGCTTCCAGTTAATGGATTATTACTCGCTTCAGTTCCAAGACGAGGTGATCCAAGGGATGTCCTTGTTGGTTGCAGATTAGAAGACTTACCTTCTGGCGCGAATATTGCAACTGGCTCAGTTCGAAGAAAAGCACAATTAACTGCTTTACGCCCAGATCTAAATTTTCATGAATTACGAGGGAATATTGAAACTCGACTCGCTAAAGCAGAAAATTTCGACGCTATCGTAATGGCTTCAGTAGCACTTAAACGTCTTAATTTGAATCCCAGCATTGTTGACACTCTTGAACCAAGCATAATGATTCCCCAAGTTGGGCAAGGAGCCATTGGACTTGAATGCCTGACCGAAGACACAGAATTGCGAATCCTATTGGAACGAATTGAAGACAGAGATTCGCGCACACTTATCAATGCTGAACGTGAGTTCCTCATTCAAATAGGAGCGGACTGCAGTCAACCAGTAGCGGGACACGCCACCTTTGAAGCAGGAAGTATTCGGCTAAGAGCATTTTTAGGCAATGAAGAAACGAAACGAGTTTTTTTTGATGACCGCATAGGATCAAATGCGGAACTCTTAGGGCGAGATTCAGCAACTGCGCTACTTGAAAAAATGAACTAATGCGATGCAATGAACAAGAAATATTTCAACCTAAAAAAACAATAGTTACCCGAGCGTTTTCACAGGCCACCCAACTCTTAGACAAACTTTCTGCGTTGGGTATAGATCCAATTCCTTTACCAACCATTGAAATACAAGCTCCAAGTGATGGAGGTAAAGAATTACGTGAATCTATTCAAAATTTAGAAGACTATGACTGGGTAATTCTCACATCTGCAAACGGGGTTGAAATGTTCCTGCAGGAAGTAAGTGACATAAGCGTATTGGAGCGAACCCAAATTGCTGCAATAGGTCTCGGAACTAAACAAGCACTGAAAGAGTACGGTTTGGAAACAGATCTAATTCCAAATGATTATGTGGCTGAAGGATTACTAGAAGTGTTTCCAGATTTTCAAGAAGAGGGAAGGATACTTCTTCCAAGAGGAGCTAAGGGGAGAGATGTTCTTCCCGAAACTCTTCGTGAAGCAGGGTGGATTGTTGATGTGATACCTACTTATCAAACATGTATTCCTGAAAAATTTGACCCATTTGATAATCAAACGATTGGAGCGGATTCTATTATTTTCACTTCAGCTTCAACAGTTGAGAACTTTGTAAAAATGTACGGACTAGAGAATATGCCCCCCAATCTTATTTCTATTGGCCCAATAACAACTAAATCCATTCACTCATTAGATCTTCATGTTGCTTTAGAAGCAGACCCTCACACTATTCAGGGAATAATAGACTGCTTGCAGGTCCAATTCGAAAAATTGCGTTAACCATCTCTTTTATCATGGCCGTTGCCTTCGTGACCTGACAATGTCACTCATATACTAGAAAAGTGCCATTCCCAGAACAAAGACTTAGAAGACTTAGAAGTACATCTTCGCTACGACGATTAATAGCGGAAACAACTCTTGAAGTTAATGATCTCGTTGCCCCTTTATTCGTTCGGGAAGGAATCTCAGAACCGCACGAAATCTCTTCACTTCCAGGTGTGGTTCAACACTCAAGAGAGTCTCTTGTTAGAGAAGTCAATGAGCTCCGAGACTTAGGTATTCCTGGGATTGTCTTATTCGGCATACCTGAGAGGAAAGATTCCACTGGTTCTGAGGCATGGAACCCCGAAGGCATAGTCCAAGAGGCTATACGGGACTGTAAGAAAGCCGTAGGAGAAGACATAGTTGTGATCGCTGACCTATGTGTAGATGAATACACAGATCACGGCCATTGTGGGATCGTGAACGATGATGAAATTATAGACAATGATGCGACGCTGGGGCTTTACAAAAAAATAGCTCAATCACAGGCTAAAGCCGGTGCTGACATTATCGCTCCCAGCGGAATGATGGACGGACAGGTTGCTGCTATCAGAGAAGCTTTGGATGAAATAAATTTCCAACAAACCCCGATACTCGCGTATTCAGCGAAATACGCATCTGGATTATACGGACCTTTCCGAGACGCTGTTAATGTGTCATTGGAGAACAGTGACCGCAAGTCATACCAGCAAGATTGGAGAAACGCGAGAGAAGCCTTAGCAGAAATCCGTGCTGACCTTTCTGAAGGCGCTGACATGATCATGGTCAAGCCAGCAGTCACATATTTAGACATAATTGCTAAAGCTCGTGAAATCACCGATGTACCAATAGCTGCTTATCATGTTTCAGGAGAATACGCGATGATCAAAGCAGCCAGTCAACAAGGTTGGATAGATGGCGATCAAGTTGCCCTAGAGCAACTAACAGCAATAAAAAGAGCGGGTGCGAATTTTATTTTGACGTATCATGCGAAAGAAACTGCAAAAATCCTGTGAACGAAGAATATTTCGAACGAGCAAAACTAGTGATCCCAGGAGGTGTCAACTCTCCGGTCCGCTCTTTCCGTTCTGTTGGAGGAACCCCCTATTTCGTAGATCGTGCCGAAGGGCCCTACGTATGGGATAGTGACGGCCAAAGATACATTGACTATGTAATGAGCTACGGTCCAGGAATTGTCGGACATTCTCATCCACAAATAATTGATGCTGTTCAGCAATCTTCAGGCAATGGGGCGACTTATGGTGCCCCAACCCTCGGTGAAGTAGAGATCGCTGAAGAAATTTGTTCACGCGTTGAAGGTGTGGAAATGATACGCCTAGTTTCAAGCGGTACAGAAGCGACAATGACTGCTATTCGTCTCGCAAGAGGAGTGACAGGGCGCGATAAAATTGTTAAATTCTCAGGCCATTATCATGGTCACGCAGACAGCCTTCTAGCAGCAGGAGGAAGCGGTGTGGCGAACCAAGGCATATCCGGTTCTGTGGGAGTTCCCACCAGTGCTGTTGCAGATACTATCGTCACCCCATGGAATGAAATACCCGATTTGGATGATTCAACTGCGGCATTGATACTTGAGCCTCTTCCCGCAAATATGGGTGTAGTCCCCCCGAAAGAAAATTTCCTACAGGATTTACGCATAGCGTGTGACGCACATGGCGTACTTCTTATTTTTGATGAAGTTATCACTGGATTCAGACTCGCTATGGGTGGGGCATCTCAATGGTTCGGAGTCCAACCAGATATTTGGTGTTTTGGAAAAGTAATAGGTGGAGGACTTCCCATGGGAGCTTACGGTGGGTCACGTGAGATCATGAGGCACGTCGCTCCTCTTGGTGATGTGTATCAAGCTGGAACCTTGTCAGGTAACCCCATAGCCACAGCAGCTGGACTCGCCCAACTGCGCCTTCTTAACGTCGATGCGTATGAAAAACTTGAAAAAACAGCAGAAAGACTCAGCGATGGACTTTCAAATATCTTCCAAAGCACAGGCATAGACGTGGTTGTGCCCAGAGTCGGGTCGCTCCTGAGTATCTTTTTCACCAATCAGAATCCATCTAACTTTGATGAAGCTCTAGCCGCTGCAGAAAATGGGATTTATGCAGATTTTTTCCATAGCATGCTAAAGCGCGGCGTTGCTTTAGCTCCAGGTCCCTACGAAGCTTTATTCCTTAGCCTTGCCCATACGGACGAAATTATTGACCAAACTCTTGAAATAGCACGCGAGGCAGCCGAAGAATTAACCTAAATCTGAACTACGGTCCCTTGCTTTTTCGATGCGCCCCAAGCCAATATACACCGATGAGCGACCCTATAAATCCTCCAGAAGTAGAAAGAAATAAATCACCTATCGTATCTCCATAAGTTAATCCTAAGCCTCCACCAGCACCGGTGGTATCTACAGCCCATTCCATAATTTCCCAAATCACGATCGCTAAAGCCCCAAATCCAACACCTAGTAAAACAGCGTCCTGGTTCTGGTCGTTACGTCGAAAGCGAAAAGCTTGAAACGCGCATACGAGAAAGACCCAATTGATGCAATGCAAAATATCATCAGTGACAGCGAAATTTTCATATAAACCAGCAACGTTACCGAAAGTGTCAACCATGAAAGGAGCCACTAAAAAGGCGTCAGCGACATGAGGATACGGAACCCGTTTTACTTTCCGGAATTTTTCAAACACGGGAATCACAAGCGCCGAACCTACAAATAGGGGCACTCGCATTCCCATTGCTTTCCCCTCCAAATAACTAATTGGGAGGAAGAGCGCCATCGCGAAAAGAACAACTATCAGCGTTTTGATTAGGTAGTTGATTCTCCGAGCCGTATCCGTCGTGTCAAAAAAAGCAACGTTATTGGAAAACGATGATGACATGGTAATTATAAATCTCGATTTTTCTGATACCTGTTGATAAGAGACTTAGTAGATGGGTCATGATCAGAGTTGTTTTTAGCCTCGGTAAGATCCGTTGCAATAGTCTCCGTTAGAGATTTCCCTAATTGAACCCCCCATTGATCAAAGCTATTAATCTGCCAGAGAACACCCATCGTGAAAACCTTGTGTTCATAAAGTGCGATGAGTTGACCGAGCGTGAAAGGGTCTAAACGGTTACCTAAAATCGTTGTACTAGGACGGTTCCCGTCAGAAGATAAATAACCAGTTTCGGTTTTGGAACCAATAGCAAGAGCCTTGCTTTGCGCAAAGCAATTGGCAAGTAGGATTTCGTGGTTTTTCAGAACCATTTCCCCATCCAAGGTTTCAGTCGGAGGTGTAGGATTACAGAAAGCTATGAAATCAACAGGGATAACCGTCGTTCCTTGGTGAAGGAGCTGAAAAAAGGAATGTTGAGCATCTGTTCCTATTCCCCCTAATAGGATCGGGCTTGTTTCGGCATTTACTCTTCTTCCATCTTCACGAACCTGCTTCCCATTGCTCTCCATTTCTAATTGCTGAAGATAGGAGGGGAAATGTGTTAAGTCTGTTGAGTACGGAATTATCGCATGATTTGCATGAGATAAGAAGTTTCTGTTCCAGACTCCAATCATTCCCATGAGAGCGGGAATATTTTGCGATAGTTCTGTTAACCGGAAGTGCTCATCAATATTATGGCAGCCGTTCAGCATTGTTTGGAAATTCTCTGACCCAATTGCGATCATTGCTGCAAGACTCACTGAAGAACAGACGGAGAACCTCCCCCCAACCCAATCCCAGGTAGGGAAAATATTCTCCGGCAGAATGCCGAAGCTTTCGGCTGCTTTGTGGTTAGCGGTGACGGCAACGAAATGCCGGTGGAGAAGATTAGATTCTTCTCCCAATGTCTTTTGCGCCCATTTTAAAGCTACTTGGGCGTTCATAATTGTTTCCGAAGTAGTGAATGACTTTGAATTAATTATGAAAAGTGTTGACTCTGGCTCTAAGTAACTCAACTGGGATTCAAGATTTTTGGGGTCAATATTTGATACAAACCGACAGGTAATGTCATTTCCCGAATAAGACCGTAACGCCGAACTGATCATTAAAGGTCCAAGATGAGAACCGCCAATACCAACGTTCACTATTGAAGTTATCGGCTTTCCTGTTACTCCGACCCACTCTCCGGCTCGCACGTTCTCAGCGAACTCACTAGTTTTTATTAGCGCTTCTTTGACTAATGGACTTCCTTGGTCTTCGGATTCACTTGGAACCCGGAGAGCAGTATGTAGGGCAGGGCGATTTTCAGAAAAATTCATGACTTCACCAGCGAACAAGGACTGAATCTTTTCTGAAAGGTTAAGGCTATTAGCTAGCGATAAGAGAAGATCAATTGTCTCATCCGTAACCAGTTGTTTTGAGAAATCAACAAACAAATCCCCAATGTCGAGTGACAAGCTTTCAACACGTGAATAATCTTCAACTAGGAGGTCTTTAAGCGCACTTGGTTTAAGTGACGAACTATGGCTCTCAAGAGCTTTCCATTCTGGAGAAAGTGTAGGATCAATCACAATTACTATGATTGCACGTTATTTCAACTAGATGCTTCTTCTAATGTTTCTTCGTAAGCTTCCAAAGCTTCTGGGTTCATCTCAACGAACTCCATAAAGCTTGCTGAAATAGACTGGGGAGATATTCCATCTTCCCATTCAGGTAACTCTCCTGATTCAGCCCATAGAATATAAGCCTCTAATTGTTGTGTACCTTCTAGACCATGTGTTACACGTTCGTAGAGGACAACTTCAAGAATTTCAATAGATTCTAAAGCTGCAAAACCAGGCATGACTCCCTGATTCTGAGCAATTCGCTGCCCACCTTCCCTGTTAGAGTCCCCGTAGGGTGTCCCAGCTGGTGAAGATCCATTTACTACCCAAGCGATGTGGCTCTCAACATCAGGGAAGGTCTTTACTACTTCCCCCTCGTTAAGTTGGTATCCGACTCCACCTCCTCCTCCTGCTCCATGGCAGGAAGAGCAATTAGCATCGTAAACTGCACCACCAGCTGCTACTGGACCCTCGTCATCGTAGGTAGGTTTTTCTAAAGTCCCCCAAATCATAAATGCCCAAATTGGAAGGAATAACGCTACTGGTGCCATCCAAACTGGGATTTTTTTGCGTTCTTGTGCTGCTGTTACCCAAGGGGCAATTGGTTTAGGTGGTTCAATTTTTTCAATTACTGGCTCAGTAACTACAGGTTCGGTGATAGTGGGTTCCGAAGCGGAGGCGGTAACTTCAGCAGAGTCGCTACCAGTAGCGTCATTACCTGATGCAGCGCCAGTAAGTTGCGCACGAGCTTCTCGCGAGCGCTCCAATAAATAATCAGGAATTTCAACCACTGCGGCCTCCAAGGGCGGTAATTAGAGAAAAATCAATATTGCTATTTGATAAGAAAGCCCAGTTACCTTCTTCGAGCTTTCTTAATTCAAATACGTGTACTGCGTACACTACCCTTCCTTTTCTACTAGGGGTTCGCTCCAAACAAAAACCATCGGAGTCCCTAAACACTGTGCCTTACGCTTATAAGAATAGTTCCCAACCATAGATGTTCGCCTAGTCAAGACACACCCTTTTCTTTTTTGTGGAAGATCCACGATTGACAGAATACATTGCTTCTTAAGGTTGTTTACCGACCCTTAAATGATCACTCTTCCCCCTTGATATAAAAGATTGAATTTGCGCTACTTTTTTATCCCAACTATTCCTAACTTCTATCGGGATCTTCTGTGTAATAACTAGTTCTATAACGTAAAAATAAACTTAAGGGGTCTTATTCACCCTTTTCAGTAAGAAGGGTGCCACGATGTGTTAACGGCTGAAATGTCGTGGTAAAAATTAGATAAGCGCTTCTGCTCAAATTGAGTGGAAGCATACTTGTGAACCACTCGCGAGGGGAAGTAAAAAGTGGCCCAACAAAGGCCTGTTGATGTAGCAGTAAATAAATTCTACGGAGCGATGATTACAGCAACCGTAGCTATATTTGCCATCGTGGCTTTTTGGGTTGGGTTAACGCGGGACTCAAATGGGCGTCAATTCCCATACTTAAATACAGCTTTCGTTTTGAGTTGGTTAATCGCAGTTTTTATGGTGGTTGGGATTCTACAATACGCCCGCCGGAGACCAATCAATCAAGAAGCAACCTGGGCCGAGGCAAGCATATGGTCAGCGTATGTATTCTTCTTCCTATTCTGGATTTATGGGGTAATCCCTCACCAATGGCTGACCTTTGCTAGCAATGATCTTTCTTGGCGTGCAGATAAAGAACTAATTGGTCCTACTGGGTTGGGATTTACAAACGGGGAAGGACTCCTGCAATGGGCTTTGCCGTTCAAATTGAATTATTTAGTCGTGGGAGACTTAATTGTCGTTGTTATTTACGGGCTTGGTCTTGTAGCTAATGTAGTCCTCTGGTCAATCTGGCAAAACCGTGGAAAGGTGGCTCCACCTGAAATTGAAGAATCCACTTATGGTCGACCTCTGCTAAGAGAAGGGGCTTCATAAATGGGTGTTTTAGATGCAAACCCTCCGCTTCCTGAATTCAGGGACGACTATGTTCTCCAAGAAGTTGACCTAGACTGGTTATCAAAGGCAGTAAAACCGAAACAGTTTATTCATATTGACCAATCCGAATGCATCATGTGTGAAGGTTGTGTGGATATTTGCCCTTGGAAATGCATCCACATGGTACGACCAGAGGCAATAGATGTAGCAGTGGGTACAGAACAACCCGGGGATGACCCTACCGATCATGTTATTTTCACAATTGATGATGACGTTTGTACCCGTTGCGCTCTTTGTGTTGATAGGTGCCCAACCGGCGTCATTATCCTCGGAAAGTTAGAAAATCCACCGGCAGGTGGAGACAACCATCAACGTATGCCAAGCCATGGGTATGGCTATGGGATGAGACTGGGCTAAGAAAGAAATGGTAGAAACGAAAACTTTTCAAGACAAATCAAAGATTAAGGTAAGGAATTAACGTGGCAAAACAGTCACTTGGCGAGAAACTCGCTGATATCTCTGAAAAAACTAAATCCTCGCAGGCGTGGAATTCTATTTTCCGTCCGGGATCAATATTTAGGAAAGGCTACTCTGATAGCCCTCGTAACCGGTCGTATGTTGTCATGAACAGCCTGATCTACCATCTCCACCCAGTAAAAGTAAAACGACATGCAGTTAAAGTCAGCTACACCCTTTGTTTAGGCGGGCTTAGCTTCTTTCTATTTATTCTTTTGACCGTTACCGGAATTTTCTTAATGTTCTTTTATCGACCCACTGCTGCACAAGCATGGGATGACATATACACGCTACAGACTTCGGTGACCTTCGGGCTCTTTGTTCGAAATATGCATAGGTGGACAGCTCATCTGATGGTATTAACTGTTTTCCTTCATATGGCTCGAGTCTTTTACCATGGGGCTTACAAAGCACCAAGGGAGTTTAATTGGGTAATTGGAGTTATTCTCCTGACGTTAACGCTTCTACTCTCATTTACTGGCTACCTGCTCCCATGGGACCAGTTAGCACTCTGGGCTGTCACAGTGGGAACGAATATGATGGGGTACACCCCTGTCTTTGGTGACCAAGTCCGTTTTGTGCTCTTGGGAGGAGTCGAAATAGGAACGGACACATTATTACGATGGTACGTCCTACAT
The DNA here is from genome assembly GCA_030740795.1 of Acidimicrobiales bacterium. GTDB lineage: Bacteria > Actinomycetota > Acidimicrobiia > Acidimicrobiales > UBA8592 > UBA8592. The sequence continues at coordinate 22,118 of JASLWO010000037.1, forward strand.
GTTCTCATGTTGCCGTTCGTAGCCGTCATCTTTATGGCGATTCATTTTTGGCGAGTAAGGAAAGATGGAGGTATCTCAGGTCCACTTTAGGATGAGAAAAAAACATGGCTGAAATTCCTGAACATTTATTAAAAAGAGCTGAAGAAGCTAAAGCACGAGCAGGTGCAGAATCAGAAGGCGAACCCGTCCCTAACGAAGCTACTGAAACCAAAGTTCCCGAAGAACTTCTTGACCGAACCAAAGCCGCTGGAGACCGAGATACGACGCTTGCAACCAAAGAGTCAGGGACACAAGTAGAACCGCCACAACTACCAGCACCAACAGGGTCAGGTCCGGCTGGCCACACTCAGAGGCTACTTACAGTAGTTAAGTCAGGGTCTATCCAGGACGTAAAACTAAAACCGGTAGATAAAGTCCATGTCTGGCCGCATCTCCTTGTTGTTGAATTCGTTGCTGCATTAGCAATAACTGCTTTTTCTACTGTCTTTTCAATATTTGTGAATGCGCCACTTCTAGAGCTAGCAAACTTTAATCAAACTCCGAACCCTTCAAAAGCCCCATGGTATTTCCTCGGACTTCAAGAACTTTTAACAATGTTCCATCCGATGGTGGCTGGAGTAACAATTCCAGGTTTAGCCCTTTTCCTATTGATCTTGGCTCCATACATAGATAGAAACCCTTCCAACAAACCTGAAGACCGTAAATTCGCTATCTCATTAATGACTATCCATCTAATGTTTTGGGCGGTACTCGTAATGATTGGGTCCTTCTTCCGCGGGCCAGGATTCAACTTCATATTCCCTTGGGCAGATGGGCTCTTCTTCGAACTATGACCTATTACTCACCGATCGTTATTCACTCAGACAAGGGAATTAATAAAGAGACTTGGACCTATCAGTGGTAGTTCTAGCTTTTGCCATACCGGCTGTAGTAATTCTCGGATCTCTTTTACTCTTTGCTGCTTCACGCCGTAGCGAAACTACGAAAGCTGAAGGGCAGCTAAGTAAAGAAACGCGCCAACGAGACTTAGATTCTCAAGGGTCTGATGAAACCGCTTCTACCGGATCGGGGCAGATAAGCGGACGAGAAATAGAGAGAGCGGCAGTAATAGAAAGACTCGGACGAGACGAGATTGAAGAACCTGAAATAACCGTTCCAGTCCAATGGACTGCTCCAGATGAAGAAGCCGTTGGAGTGGCAAGGAGACAGTTTTTAAACAGAAGCATCGTTGGTTTAATGGGTTTGTCAATAACAAGCTTCGGAGCGGCCTGTATAGCGTTTCTATACGGAGGAGGAGGCGGCGGCGGATTCGGTTCAAAAATCAAAGTAGGGAACGTAACCGATGTAGAAGCGAAAATAGATGCTGCGAATGGTTTCCTTTATGTTCCCGAAGGACGTATGTGGGTCACAAAATATCCTTTAGGGTCGATTAAAAAAGCGGAAGCCGCCTATTCATCTCCTGAACTTGCAGGAATGCAATCAGGACTCGTTGCTTTGTACCAGAAATGCCCACACCTTGGTTGTCGAGTACCAGAATGCTTAACATCTCAATGGTTTGAATGCCCATGCCATGGTTCACAATACAACCGAGTAGGAGAGAAAAGAAGCGGGCCTGCTCCAAGGGGAATGGATCGATTTGCAATGGAAGTTAAAGACGGAGTTTTCGTAGTCGATACGGGAACCATTATTCAAGGACCCCCTATAGGTACAAACACCACTGGACAAGAAGCCGAAGGACCTAACTGTATAGGACAGTCAGATCATTAAATAGGAAACCCAAGAAGAGACAACGAACAAATGACACTTTACGCAGCATCAACTCAGAGAACGATAGGACTGGTTCTAGCTATCGTTGTCGCCATAGGTTTTGCTGTATACGTACTCATCAACATACGTGCAGGTCGAAAAGAAATAGGCTCTGAAATAGAACTTGCCCCAAATCGAAAACGATATTTTGAAGATGAAATTCTTGAAACAAGACGCTTGGATATAGCGTTGACCGCTGGGTTAGCGATGCTGATAATTATTGCGCTCTGTCTGCCTCTTTATTGGTTGGGAGAACCCGGACGCCAAGACGGATTTGAGAATTTAACTGGTAACCAGTTCGCGAGCAGAGGTAGTGAAATCTACGAAGAGCAATGCACTCGATGTCATGGTGCTGGTGGCGTCGGAGGGGAAGCCGATTACACGATCCTAGATGATCAAGGTAGATATATTACGGCAGTGAATTGGACTGCTCCAGCCTTAAATACGATCCTCTACAGGTTCAGTGAAGAAGAAGTAACTCATATTCTGAATTATGGTCGCCCGCAATCACCTATGCCGGCTTGGGGTGGTCCCGGGGGTGGACCACTAACAACTCAACAACTTGAATACATCGTGGGGTACTTAATTGAGATTCAGTTAACTCCTGAACAGATGGCATCAGAAGTTCAAGAGGGACTTCGGGAAAGCGTCCTCAAGGAAGTTCGAGATGTGGACCCTGGCGCAACAGATTCTGAGTTAGTGGAACTTTACAATACCCTTTTCGATGGGTTGGGAGACGCTTACCTGCATGATTTAGAAATCAAACAGAACCCTGAAGCAGATGTGGAAGAAATTGAAGAAGCGGAAGAAGATCTCCAGCATTTGTTAGATGATTACCTTGTAGATCTCGCAGAGAAGAATGCCGCAAAATACGGAGAGTATCTATTTAACAATCCAGCCGCAGCTGGGTCGTATGCTTGCGCTCGATGTCATACTGCAGGGTCATCTTGGAATGCAGATGATCGCCTCGCTTCAAATAGTGATCTAGTAGGTCTTATCAACCCTGAAATCCCTGGAAGTGGCGGGTTTGGCCCATCTCTAATAGGGGTAATATCACAATTCACATTGGCACAAGACCAAGCAGAGTTTATCTCTACTGGTTGCGAACCAAACTTACAATACGGACTGAACGGTGTCTGTGAACCTTCAGGTCAAATGCCCGGATTTGGTGTAAACGCAACTGACCTAGAGGGCTCTGTACTTACTCAAGACCAAATATCCGCAATCGTTGAATATGAGAGAGGATTGTAATGATTGATAAATTGCACCTCTTCCAGATCGTTGCCGGAATTAGTTGGGATCCTGAAATTCGAGGAGCGTTAACGGTACTGGTCGGATCTGCTGTTCTTTTCGGTTCAGTCTGGCTCATATTAAATACGAATCTAGGAAGTCGTCTCGGGACGATGATCGCATTGACGGGTTTTTTCGGATGGATGATGATTATGGGAATCGTATGGTGGATCTACGGGATTGGTTTAAAAGGAGACAGTCCCACGTGGGAACCCAAGGAAATTATCTACGGAGATCTCGGAGAGTCTGAAACAGATGTTAAGAAATTAGGATCGGGGAAAATAAAAGTAACTGAAGCTAGTGAAATAGTAGACATTTATTGCCCCGGCTTGGTAGACGCTACGGTTGATGTCCAACGAGCACGGTACGTGGAAGATAATGTTGACCTAAAGCTTGACTACGATGCCCCACAACCCTATTGCACGGAATCAATTGGGGAGAAACTTGCCGTAGATGAAGAAACACTTGCAGATACGACAATGGAAGGCAACGAGCGACTTCTCGCTGATGCAGAACAGAACGGAATAGAAGACTCACGAATCCTTACAGAAGAACAATTATCGGAAGAAATAGCAAAAGTCATTAATGACCAGGAAATAAAATTAAGTCAGTTGACACTCAGCGGGTTAGCTGCTCTCAGCGGGGAAATCATTGATGACGCCCGTTCGGACGGTTTGCTTGATTTCAATGACTGGAACCTACTATCAACTAGCAGTGCAGGTGAAGCCATAGCATCCGCCGATGCTTTCTTGAAAAGTGACTCAGATAGCCCATTTTTCAATAGATCTAGCGATGATTTCTTTGTCCTGAACACATTCCAAAAAGGTGGCAAACCTAAACGAAGTAGCGACAGTGTTATTGACCGAGTTGCAAACGAGATCCGAAACACGATTATTTTCTGGCATCCCACAAACAGGGTTGTCGTAACTGTCGCACCAACGATTGATAAAGAACCAATTGCAGGTCAAGCTCCTCCTTTCCCTGAGATAGATCCCGCTGCGCAAAAAGTTTCGGTAGTGATGGAAAGAAACCTTGGAACCTTACGTCTACCAGCTGCGTTAACGACGATTGGTTCAGCGCTTGCTTTCTTTGGACTGTGCTTCATGCTCAGTCAACGTGAGCGCGAACTTCAAAGACGGACAGAAGACTGGGAATCATCAACGGCCACATAGGCTAAGATTGAGGGGGGCACCTTGTTAGGTCAATATTTACCAATCCTCGCCATGATGATTCTTGGCATCATCTTTGCCGGCATTAGCCTTATCGCTTCTCGCCTATTAGCTCCACGACAACCAACAAAAGCAAAAGAAGATCCTTATGAATGCGGTATAACTTCTTCACAAGACCCTCCAGAGCGCTTCCCAGTCCGTTTTTTCCTTGTCGGCATGATCTTTATCGTTTTTGACGTTGAAATTATCTTCATGTACCCATGGGCAACAACATTTCGAGAGATTGGCTTGTTTGGCCTCGTCGCTATGCTCATTTTCTCATTTGCAGTATTCGAATCCTTCTTATACGTCATTGGTAATGGAGCCCTTGAGTGGGGACCTACCAAAAAACTTAAAAAACAACGCATCATAGATCCAAACAGAACTACTAATTCAACTATTCGCCGAGTTGGGCTTGAAGGAAGAGTCCCTGAACAAGAGGAAGCCGCCTAATGCCCAAACTTCCAATACTTGGTGAAACAAGCAACATAAGCGAAGATGGACTTGCCGGTTTCGACCACAATTTCCTCACTGGGAAAATTGAAGATCTAGTAAAGTGGTCTAGAACACGAAGCATGTGGCCAGCAACTTTTGGTCTAGCTTGTTGCGCTCTAGAAATGATGGCAACTGGTGCCGCTCATTACGACTTAGCACGTTGGGGAATGGAAGTATTTCGAGCCTCTCCAAGACAAGCAGACCTGATGATCGTTGCGGGACGAGTATCTCAAAAAATGGCTCCAGTCCTTAGACAGGTGTACGACCAGATGATGGAACCCAAATGGGTTATATCAATGGGAGTTTGTGCAAGTTCTGGCGGCATGTTCAATAACTATGCCCTAGTACAAGGAGTAGACCAGATAGTTCCTGTCGATGTTTACGCTCCAGGTTGCCCACCAGGCCCTGAGACTTTAATGCATGCAATTCTCCAACTCCACGAGAAAGTCGAAAATGGTGAAATTACCCGCCGTCGAAAAGAAATGGATGGGGGTGCTGGAATCATGGTTGAACAACGTGATGGTCAGACAGCTACAAAAGTAATTATTGGCAAGTGAGAAACCATAATGCCTGACGATACAAAAACAAATGAAGACAATGATGGGACAATCCCCTCCACGATGTCTCATGGGCAAAACGTCCTCCACCCCAATCGCGAAAACCTTCTCGAAGTAATAAAAAATCTCCGAGAAGAAGGTTTCGTAGTTTGCATTGACATAACCGCAGTTGATTATCTAGAAAATCCCAAGCGAGACTTGCCCGCATCGGTCAAGCCAGAACGCTTTGAGATAGTAATCAACCTACTTTCCCACACGAAACGAGAACGACTCCGCCTCCGAGTGCAAATCCCTGAACTGGAACCGACGCTACCAACGCTTTTTGATATCTACCCAGGATCTGAAGCTTTGGAACGAGAAGTACATGATTTATTTGGGATTACTTTCGAAGGCCATCCAGATATGACGAGAATCCTTATGCCAGAGAATTGGGAAGGGCATCCTCTCCGAAAAGACTATGACATTGGGAAAATTCCTGTTCAATTTAAAGAAGCGCCTGGTTCCTAATGAGTCAAGAAACGGAAATAAACGAATCACACGGCTCAGAAACAGCAGAAAGAGTTTTCCGCCGCGGCGAAGATTCAGCGATTCTTCGTCTTTCAGAAAGCCAGGTCCAGTCATATACCCCTGATGATGACCGACGAATGGTAATAAATATGGGACCTCAACATCCATCAACGCATGGGGTCCTTCGACTTTCCCTTGAAATGGAAGGTGAAACGGTTCTGAGAAGCAAACCAATTATCGGTTACCTGCATACAGGCATGGAGAAAACGGGTGAACAACTAAGTTTCTTACAAGGCCCAACAAATGTTACTCGGATGGACTACTCATCTCCGCTCTTTGGCGAACTGGCTTTCTCACTTGCCACCGAGAAACTTTTAGAGATTGAAATCCCTGAAAGAGCTACTTGGATACGGATGCTCATGTGTGAATTGAACCGAATCAGTTCCCACCTGCTTTTCCAAGCAACCAACGGAATGGATATCGGAGCTGTTGGCGCAATGATCTATGGCTGGAGAGAAAGAGAAGAAGTCCTAAGACTGTTTGAAAAAATAACCGGTCTAAGGATGAACCACAACTACATACGACCAGGTGGTGTAGCAGCGGATTTACCAGATGGCTGGAGAGACGACACCCTCAGGGTCCTAGAAAACCTACCTGACAGGTTAGATGATTTTGATAGCTTATTCACTGGGCAACCGATCTGGCACGAACGTTTACAAGGCGTGGGCGTAATCAATTCGGCAGAATGCCTCGCCTTAGGTATAACAGGACCGCTTCTAAGATCTACAGGGTATGCGTGGGACCTCCGGAAAGACATGCCTTATCTGCGGTATGAAGAAGTAGATTTTGATGTACTTGTTGGTTCTTATGGGGATTGTTTTGACCGATTCGCCATACGACTAAACGAAATAAGGGAATCAATTCGGATAGTTCACCAAATCCTAGAAAAAATACCAACAGGGGATTACAAAATACAAGATAAGAAGGTAACCCCACCGCCTCGTTCCCGAATCGATGAATCAATGGAAGCGCTCATCCACCACTTCAAAATATTTACAGAAGGGTTTAAAGTCCCCGCGGGAGAAGTTTATGTAGCAGTGGAATCTCCGCGCGGAGAGTTAGGTTGCTACATGGTTTCAGATGGTGGTCCTAAACCATACAGAATGCACATAAGAGGGCCATCATTCACTAATCTTCAAGTACTGCCACACATGCTTCAAGACTGCCTCGTCGCTGATGCAGTGGCAGTCATTTCCACTGTCGACCCAATTATGGGAGAGGTAGACAGATGAGCCGATTAAACGAAGAAAGCCTCCGAATAGCTAATGAGATAATTAACCGGTACCCAATTAAAAAATCAGCACTGATACCTCTACTTCATTTAGCTCAAGAACAAGAAGGATGGGTGACAGATCAAGCAATGCGCCACATAGCTGAGATTCTTGGAGTTACCCCTGCGGAAGTTCTGGGAACATGCAGTTTTTACGAAATGTTCAAACGAAGTCCAGTAGGAGAATATCAAGTCAATGTCTGCCACGGAATTTCTTGCCACCTACTTGGGGCAGAAAACCTCCTTCACCACGCTGAAGATACTTTAGGAATTAAAGAAGGAGAAACTACCCAAGATGGGAAATTCTCATTAGAAGGAGTTGAGTGCATAGCCGCATGTACCGAAGCTCCATGCCTGCAAGTCAACTACCGGTATCAAAACAAGGTAACAACATCCGATTTCAATGAGCTAGTACAAGAAATCATCGACGGAGAACGTTCAGACATACCGAAACATGGCTCATTGGCAAAGGTAAGACAAAATATTTCGCCCGAGCGACTTGCTGGAATTGAACCAGTTGAGCATGCTGAACAACCCGAATGGTTGAACCGGAATGGGCAAGACTCATGACGTTTCCACATATCACCACAAGTAGATGGGAGATAGAGGATGCTCATACACTTGATCGCTATCTTGAAACAGAAGGGTATAAAGCTCTAACCAAAGCTTTAACAATGACTCCGGCGCAAGTTCATGAAGAGGTTAAAAAAGCTTCTCTACTTGGAAGGGGAGGAGCGGGTTTCCCTGCTGGTGTTAAATGGGGATTTCTGCCAGAGAATGTTTGGCCACGGTACCTAGTTGTAAATGGAGATGAATCTGAACCCGGTACTTATAAAGACCGTATCCTTCTCGAACGAGACCCGCATCAACTCATAGAAGGCTGTCTTATAGCCTGTTACGCCTTAGGCCTATCCCAATGTTTTCTTTATGTACGAGGCGAGATGGCTCACGGGCAGGAGAGAATAGCAAATGCACTTAATGAGGCTTACGAAGCTGGATATGTAGGGAAAAACATACTTGGAACAGAATTCTCAGTAGATATCATCCTCCATTGGGGTGCAGGCGCTTACATCGTAGGTGAAGAGACAGCCTTGATAGAAAGCCTTGAAGGCAACAGGGGAATGCCTAGGCTCAAACCACCTTTTTTCCCTGCTTCAATTGGACTGTACGGGAAACCTACAATTGTCAATAATGTAGAAACCCTTTCCAACGTTCCATGGATTGTTTTGCATGGGGGGGAAGAGTTCTCAAAAATTGGTTCAGAACAATCAACTGGAACACGAATATTTGCTGTCTCTGGGCATGTGAATAACCCAGGTGTATTTGAAGTCGAATTCGGCACTACAACATTTCGTGACTTAATCATGGGAGATGAATACGGCCAAGGAATTAGAAACGGGAACCAGATGAAGGCCTTCATTCCCGGTGGGGCATCAGCCCCATGGTTTTTTGAAGAACACCTTGATGTGTCATTAGAGAAATCGACTGTTGACCAGGCCGGTTCCATGCTTGGCTCAGGAGCAATAGTTGTCATGGATGAAACGACAGACATAGTTCGGGCATGCCACAACGTCGTCAGATTCTTTTCAAGAGAGTCATGTGGTAAATGCGCTCCATGCCGTGAAGGAACAAACTGGTTAGAGAAAATACTTCGAAGAATCATCGATGGCAACGGAAGAAAAGACGATTTAGATCTCCTTCTTGACGTCTGTGACAACATCAGCCCCGGAATTACTTGGCCACCGAAGCAAACAACGATATGCCCACTCGGACCATCGGCAGTTTCGCCTATTTCATCAGCTATCAAACGATACAGATCAGAATTTGAAGCATATGTAACGCTGCCTCAAACAGGAACCTCTGTCGGGATCCAAGGTGGAACGTCATGAGCGAAACCATGCATAGTCAGGACCTCATCAACTTCACTCTAAATGGAGAAGAAGTCAGCGCAGCTAATGGCGATAATCTCATCGATGCCTGCGAAAAGGCTGGAGTTGAAATTCCCCGATTCTGCTATCACAAGCGAATGAATTCTGTAGGAATGTGTCGTATGTGCATCGTGGAAGTTGACACAGGAAGAGGTCCTGCACTCCAACCAAGTTGCATGCTTACCGTGAGTGAAGGAATGGCTGTAAACACAGAATCTGAAACCACCAAAAAAGCTCAGGATGGGGTACTAGAATTTTTGCTCCTCAATCACCCTTTAGATTGTCCTATCTGTGATAAAGGTGGAGAATGCCCTCTCCAAGACCAGACAATTGCATTTGGGCCTGGCGAAACACGGTTCGTAGAAGAGAAACGCCACTTTGAAAAACCCATATCAATTAACGAAAATGTGTACCTAGATAGAGAACGTTGCATACTCTGCGATCGTTGCACACGTTTCGCCGATGAAGTCGTAGGTGACCCGTTGATTCATTTCATTGATCGAGGAAACGCCACACAAGTTAATACATTTCCTGATGATCCTTTCGCATCCTATTTCAGCGGCAATGTAGTACAAATCTGCCCGGTTGGGGCATTAACCGCTAAACCATACAGATTTAAAGCCCGGCCATGGGACCTAGAAGAAATTGAATCGACTTACCCCAATCCGCTCGGAGATAGAATCACCATTCAATCATCTAGAGATCAAGTCCTCCGATTCCAAGGCCTAGATAAAGAATCAGTTAATTGGGGTTGGTTGACGGATAAGGACAGATTCTCTTTTCAGGCTTTTCAAAGCGAGTACAGAGTTCAAGAACCACTAGTAAGAGGAGGAGGTTTAAATAGGCCCGATAGAAATGGCCTCGGTCTCGTCGCTTCTTCATGGTCTAATGTTCTCACTATGGCCACTGATGCTATCAAGCAAACAGTGCCGGATCGGATTGCTGTAATTGGAGGATCCCGATTAACAAATGAATCACAATATTCATGGACAAAATTGGCTAAAGGTATTATTGGAACCGATCATGTTGATGCAAGTCTCGGAGATGAACTCCCACCTCAAGCCATATTAGGACTTCCAAAAACAACGGTCAACGAAGTTTGTTCTGCTGGCAACACCGTAATTTTGATAGCACCTGATCTAAAGGAAGAATATGGAACCCTGTACATTCGGTTACGTCATGCTGCTTTAGAAAATGACGTTAAGATCATTGAGCTTTCCCCAACGGAAACCGGGCTCAGTAATGTCGCTGCAATCACGCTTCACCCAAGACCCGGTGAAATCGCTAAAGTGGTCCATTCGCTGCTCACCGGCGAAGGCCCAGTTGAAATAGGTGGTATTCCCAAAGAACTAATCCTTCAAGCCCATGAACTGGTCAAAGACAGAGATCTTAAAGTTGTTTACGGCAAGCAATCAATAGCAGAATCTGATCAGCCAATAATTGAAGCTCTCTCCTTGTTGAAACGGAACCCTAACTCAAAGTTCCTACCTTTAGTACGTAGAGGGAACGCCATGGGTGCGATTCAGATGGGTATGGCTCCAGGTCTTCTACCTGGCCAGGTGACCCTTGCTGAAGGCTCTGAAGCGTTCAATGATATTTGGCCAAACTTACCAAATAAACAAGGAATGGGAACAGAAGAAATTCTCCAAAGCGCAGCTGATGGAATGATTGACGTTCTATTTATCCTAGGAGCTGACCCGTTATCAGATTTCTACGACCCTGAACTTGTTGAAAAAGCATTAACCACTGTTAAGTCCGTAATTTCGGTTGACCTATTCGTAAATGCATCCGCTTATCATGCTGACATATTTTTCCCAGCTTCAGCGTTTATCGAGGTAAACGGTAGTCACACAAATATTGAAGGAAGGATTACCCCAATCCGGAAAAAAGTAACGTCACCTGGAACCACGAGACCAGATTGGATGATTGCTGCTGAAATCGCAAACAGGCTTGATCATGATTTACGCATTGAAAAACCGGAAGATGTATGGGGTGAATTGAGCCCAAGATCAATAAGCCACGCTAATGTCAGCATGGATTCAATCGGTGCAACACCTGAAGGGCAACTTCTAGAATCAACAGATGTAATAGAATTAGAAGAAATTGAAGAAATTTCAGACACCCGACCGTTTGATTCGTATTCCTTGCGGTTAGTTCTTGCAAAACGAATGTATGACAGAGGAACCGTAACTCAAATGTCTCCATCTCTAAAAGAATTTACGGGTACAAGCCAACTTCATATTAACCCAACTGATTTTAAAGCTATGGGGATCCAAAATGGTAAACCAGTTCTTGTCACGGCTGGAGATAGAAATCTTACAGTTCTAGTTATTCCTGACAAAAGAATCCCTCGGTCAATAGCATTTGGTTATCTAAATCAAACGGGGGAAGATCTTAGAACACTTTTGATTAAAGGAGCGGACAGCATAGATATCCGTATTGACCCAACATCGAGGGTAGGTTGAGATGATTGCTGGACTTGACCCGCTCTTTCTAGGTGATGCAGGGACAATGGAGGTCTTGTTAATCGTTGTTATGAAAGTAGTAGTTGCATTCGCGTTATTACTAGTATCCGTAATGCTTTATATCTGGTGGATGAGGAAATTTATTGGAGCCATGCAAAACCGTGTTGGTCCCAGTCGAGCTGGCCCATTTGGCATATTACAAACACTGGCAGATGGAATAAAACTTTTCTTTAAGGAAGATCTCATCCCAAATAAAGCTGACAAGCTGGTATTTAGAATTGCACCCTTTTTCTCTATAGTTCCGGCCCTTTTGGTCTTTTCAGTTGTTCCAGTCGCAGGAGATTTTAGTAGTGGCGGGGATGGCACAGTTACGTGGTTCGGTAACAAGACTTTCGTACAGTTAGCAGACCCTCATATCGGGATCCTATTTGTCCTAGCCATGTCATCAATCGCAGTCTATGGAATTATGTTGGCCGGGTGGTCGTCAGGTTCAAAATACCCCCTTCTAGGTTCTGTTAGAGCTTCAGCTCAAATGGTCTCCTATGAAGCCGCTCTAGGTCTTGCCTTAGTTGCAGTTCTGATGAAAACTGGAACGCTATCAACACATGATATTGCGCTTAGTCAAAATGGTGGAATAACCGACTGGGGCCTTGTGATTACTGGCTTTGTCCCTTTCATTGTTTTCTTTATTGCGACAACAGCAGAATTGAATTCACCTCCATTTGATCTTGTAGAAGCTGAACAAGAACTTGTTGGAGGGTTTCACACCGAATATAGCTCAATACGATTCGCTCTTTTCTTTATGGCTGAGTTCATGAACGTAATAACCATGTCGGCAGTGATGGTTACTTTATTTTTTGGCGGACCTGGCGGGTACTACCCTTCATTCGGACCAGCGTGGCTTTGGGGACTTTTCTGGTTTGTAGGAAAAGTTTTCATCTTCGCATCAGTTTTTGTTTGGATGCGTGGAACTCTCCCTCGTCCAAGATATGACCAACTTATGGATTTAGGATGGAAAATACTTATTCCTTTAGCGTTAGGGTGGGTGCTGCTTCTAGCGACATTAGATGTGTTCGAAGACCGAGGAAATGATGGAGGGTTATCCCAAATCCTTGTTCTCGTTGTTAGCGTAACCACGCTAACTCTTTTAGCCGGTTTACTCATGAAATCAATCACCATAGGCAAAGAGCGAAGAGAAGCAGAAGGAGAAGAGGTATTCGGATGAATCAAATCTCCCCCTTCAAGTCTTTTAAATCTCAGAGAGGGTCACCCCAATGAGTATGCTCAATTTTTTTAAAGGTTTCGCTGTTACCTTTGGCAAACTCAATCATGCTACTAAATCCGGAAAGGTCGTCACTACAAGCTACCCGAAGGAGAAAAGAGATAAACCTCTAAGACTCCATGGAAGGCATGTACTGAATCGTTATGACGATGGAATGGAAAAATGCATAGGATGTGAACTTTGCGCAAGCGTCTGCCCAGCGAATTGCATCTACGTACGCGGAGCTGACAACGACCTTGACCAACCAACATCGCCTGGGGAGCGCTTTGGTTTCATTTACGAAATAAATTACCTTCGCTGCATCCATTGCGATCTCTGCGTTGAAGCATGCCCTACACAAGCAATTACAGAAACCAAACTTTTTGAGTTTTCCTTCACTGATCGTCAACAAGCTATATACACCAAAGAGGAGTTAGTAGTTGATGACACTGGGAAACCCAAACACCTTCCATGGGAAGACTGGCGACCTGGTGAAGATGAATTCACCTCAGCATGGATGCGAGCGACTTCACCTTCTGGCGCAGCCAGCTATGCAGGTAAGGTCCAATGGACTCCAGAACTTGGATATGGAACCCGCCAACCAGAAAAAGGTCAAAGCGAACAGATACTAGAAACAGAAGGTGATCAGTGATGGAAGCTGTAACTTTCTTTATCGCCGCTTTAATTGCAGTCGCCGGCGCTTGCGGAGTCGTTTTTCTAAAGAACCCCGTACACGCTGCCCTCTCTCTAGTAGCCACTCTGTTTGGAGTAGCTATTCATTTCATAAATTTAGAAGCCTACTTCTTAGCAGTCGTCCAAGTTATTGTGTATGCAGGTGCAATCGTCATCCTATTCCTATTTGTCATAATGCTCTTAGGCGTGGACAGGGCTGAGAGTATGGAAACAGACCCAATCATCGGCCAGCGGCAAATAGCTCTTCTTGCAACCGTCGGATTATTAATACTAGGAACTCTCATTGGTGTCGCATTCTCAGGAGATGTAACCGGGATCCCACCAATCGAAGCTCAACAATCAACTTTTGATGGCGGATTGGTTATAGATAATGGGTCTATAGATGAAGGAATTCCGCCACAACAAAACATCAAAGAAATAGGAAGAGGACTATTCTCCACAAGGTATGTATTTGCGTTAGAAATTACCGCACTTCTTCTTACGATAGGTGTCGTAGGAGCAGTGGTACTGACCAGAAGACCTAAATCAGCGTTGGATCCTCTGCCCGATGAAGAACCATCAGCGATAATGCGCAACTCAGAAGAAGAATTAGCAGAAACTCCAAGTGAGATTGAAGAAACCCCTACCGAAGAAACCGGAAAGTCCGATACAGAGAATCTTTCCAATGAAGAATCGGAGGTAATCGGAGAATGACTTTAGCTCTAACAATAGGAACCGAATACTACCTAGCCCTTTCAGCCTTACTTTTCACAATCGGTGCCGGAGGGCTACTTGTTCGGAGGAACCCACTGATTATGTTTATGTGCATTGAATTAATGCTCAATGCCGCAAACCTAGCCTTCGTTAGCTTTGGGAAAGAAATGGGTGATCTGGGAGGTCAACTATCAGTTCTTTTTGTTCTTGTAGTAGCAGCAGCCGAAGTGGTAATCGGATTAGCGATCGTAGTAGCTGTAATGCGTAGGCGACCTAAAGCATCAATTGACGAAGTATCGGTTCTAAGAGGGTAGTGATGGATAATCTTGTTTGGTTAATACCCGCCTTCCCTCTCATCGGCTTCACCCTTCTTCTTCTTTTCGGTAAACGACTAGGAGAACCAAATGCGGGATGGCTTGCCACAATTATGGTTTCTGGCTCGTTCATTTCAACGCTATGCGTTTTCATCGGAATGGTAGGGAAACCTGGGGAGGAGCGAGTATATGAGATAACGCTTTTTGAATGGATTCCATCTGGGGAACTAACCGTAGGACTGGGCTTTCTAGCAGATCCTCTATCTATAACTATGGCCCTTTTCATAACCGGCGTAAGTGCCTTAATTCACATGTATGCGATTGGGTATATGCATGGAGACCAGAATTTCTCTAAATTCTTTATTTACCTCAACTTATTTGTTTTTTCTATGCTTATGCTCGTCCTTGGCGACAACCTCTTAATAACTTTCTTAGGTTGGGAAGGAGTAGGGGCCTGTTCATATTTACTTATTTCCTTTTGGCACCAAGACCCAGCAAATGCCTCAGCAGGCAAGAAAGCTTTCGTCACCAATCGGGTAGGTGATTGGGGCTTTATGGTCGCGATGTTCCTACTTTTCTTCAATATCGGCTCCCTAAAATACAGTGATATTTTCTCTTCAGTAATTAATGCCGATGCATTAACTCAAACAACAGCAACGGCTATCGTGGCCATGCTGTTCATAGGAGCTGCAGGTAAATCAGCACAGTTCCCACTTTATTTATGGCTCCCAGACGCCATGGCAGGACCAACCCCAGTCTCGGCTTTAATCCATGCTGCGACGATGGTTACATCTGGAGTCTATTTATTGACAAGAATGAACCCAGTTCTAGCTGAAGCAGCTGGCTGGTCAACCAATTTAATTTGGATAGTGGGCTTATTTACTGCTCTATTTGCTGCTACTGCTGCAGTTGCACAAAACGATATAAAGAAAGTTCTCGCATACTCGACGGTAAGCCAACTTGGTTTCATGTTTGTAGCTGTTGGCTCAGGCCTTTATGTAGCAGCAATTTTTCATATGATTACACATGCCTTTTTCAAAGCCCTTCTTTTCCTCGGGGCAGGATCAGTAATTCATGGAATGCATGATGAGCAAGACATGAGAAAATATGGGGCTTTGAAAAAAGTCATGCCAATCACCGCCAGCACATTTATTATCGGCTGGCTAGCAATTTCAGGGATCCCTCCGTTTTCAGGATTTTGGTCCAAGGACGAAGTTCTCCTTGCAGCCTGGAATGAGAATAGGGTCGCTTGGGTACTTCTCCTAATAGCAGCGATAATGACTGCGTTCTACATGAGCAGACTTGTTTTTATGACTTTCTTCGGCGAGAAGCGATGGGGAGAGGAAGAAAAGGAAACGAATTTACTAGATGAAGGTGAAGAAATTCTACCTTCAGACGAAGATCAGCCACACACCGTTAACCCTCATGAATCTCCAGTGTTGATGTGGTTCCCGTTAGTAGCATTAGCAGGACTCGCAGTGTTCGCGGGAATATTGAATCTACCGTTTAGCCACGACACTAAATATCTTGAAAAGTGGTTAGAACCTGTCCTTTTCGGAAATGAAGTACACGTTCTTGCTTCAACCTCAACAAAATGGCTTTTAGCTATTATTGCGATCATAGGAGCGACAATTGGCGTAGTTAGCGCCGCTTGGGTGTATTTAAAGAATCGTTTCGACTCCACTAAAATAGAACTTCCCATCCTTCAAGATGCTTGGAGATTTGATCGCTCTGTAAGCGAATTTATGGGAGGGCCCGGAAAGAAAGTATTTGAATTAGTGACTTGGTTCGATAGAACCGTTATAGATGGCGCAGTAAATGGGGCTGGGAAATTAACCCAAGGTTTAGGAACACGGTTACGCGCCACACAAACTGGCCTAATTAGAACGTACGCATTGGGAATGGTCATTGGCGCTGTCGCTATTCTTGCTTATTTCGTTTCAAGGATGAACTTCTAATGGGTTTACTAACTATCTTTGCCGCCGCTTTACCAGAAACATCATTCCCTGCCATCCCCGTGCTTGTGTTACTCCCGGCATTTGGAGCAGTTGCCGTAGCGTTAACTCCGAATGCAAGAATTGGCTTACACAAACTACTAGCAACGGTCTTTACTGGAATAACAGGAGCCATCTCCGTATGGGTTTTAACAGCGTTTGAGAGCAATGGCGATTATCAATTCTTATCTGAACAGACCTGGGTGGACAGTCTTGGGATTCAGTGGTTAGCAGGTATAGATGGAATCTCACTGTTTCTGGTAGTACTCACTGGTTTATTATTCCCATTCGTAGTTATTGCCATAAACCCACATCATGACCACAAGGCTTACTACATCTGGATCCAACTCCTTCAAACGGGATGCATGGGCGTATTCGTTTCCCTTGACCTGTTTATGTTCTTTGTCTTTTTTGAGATCGTTCTCGTTCCCATGTATTTCCTTATAGGGAAATGGGGACACGGAAATGCTAGATATGCCGCCACGAAATTCTTTCTTTACACGATGCTTGGTTCCGCTTTGATGTTGGTCAGTATCATCTCTTTGGTCGTGCTTCACTCCAAAAATGCAGGTACAGACCTAACCTTTAATTTAATAGAAATAGCCTCCAACCCTGCCATTTCAACAACATCAGCACGAATAATCTTTCTAGGATTCGCACTAGCTTTCGCCGTGAAAGTTCCACTATTCCCAGTTCACACATGGCTCCCTGACGCACATACTGAAGCTCCAACAGCAGGATCGGTCATCCTTGCAGGAGTAATGCTTAAATTAGGTACGTACGGATTTATTAGATTCGGGTTATATCTTTTCCCAGAAGCCTCGCACTTTTTTGCACCGCTATTTATAACACTTGGCGTTGTCGGAATTATTTATGGGGCGATAGTCGCAACAATGCAAAAAGACCTCAAGCGGCTCGTGGCGTACTCTTCAATAGCTCACCTTGGCTTCATTGTGCTAGGAACCTTCGCTCTCAATACTCAGGGAATTCAAGGCGCCACAGTTCAAATGATCAATCACGGACTATCTACTGGCGCACTTTTCATGCTTGTCGGGCTCATCTATGAGAGAAGGCATACTCGTCAAATTTCTGAGCTCGGAGGAATACAGAAATCGGCGCCTGTGTTAGCTGGAACTTTCACATTAGTAATGCTTTCATCAGTTGGACTCCCAGGTCTTAACGGCTTTGTTGGAGAATTCCTCATTCTTCTCGGAGCTTTCACAGCTCATCGTTGGTGGGCACTTCTCGCGGCTACTGGCGTTATTCTCGCAGCTCTCTACCTCCTATGGGCTTACCAAAGAGTTTTCCATGGGCCTGAAAATGGTGCAGATGATCAAGACAATACAACACCAGATTTAACTAACTGGGAACGACTTACTCTATTTCCCCTGATAGCAGGGATTATCTTCCTAGGAATTTACCCGAAACCCATGCTTGACCGAATAGAACCAGCCGTAGACAAACTAGTTACCCATATAGAAGAAACAATTGGTGATGATTCATTCACTGAACCTGTACCAACTGTTCAGATTCGACAATCATTTACCGATCTTCTTGAACAAACTCACGAAACACACGAAGACAACACTCATTCAGGAGGGCATGAATGATCCAGAATATGTCCTTCATTGCAAGTAACTCCCTACAAACGCCATCTGTTTCCTGGTCAGGGCTTTTGCCAGCAATAATCCTTGCGGCAGCAGCAATCCTACTTTTAACAATCTGCTCACTTACACCAATCAAGATTACCAATCAGCAACTAACCATCTATACCTGTGTTGCAGCAGTTGGCAGCCTTGTAGCTACGATTCCACTTTGGTTAAGAGTCCAAGACGAATCAAGGGGCCCTTTCTCTACCATTTCAGGCGCCTTTGGTATAGATGGGTTCTCTCTTTTCGTGACGATGCTTCTCACCGTCAGCGTCATTCTTGTCTCATGTCTAGCAGGAGTATTTTTAAAGTCGGAAGACATAGAAGGCCCAGAATCATATGTTCTTCTTCTTCTGTCAGCAACTGGCGGAATAATCATGGCTGGAGCAAATGATTTCATAATTCTCTTTTTAGGGATAGAGGTTCTTTCTATATCCGCATATGTACTTGCGGCAATGAACTTAAAGCGAATTCAATCCCAAGAAGCGGGCTTAAAGTATTTCGTTCTCGGAGCCTTTGCCTCAGGGTTTCTCCTGTATGGAATCGCTCTCCTTTATGGGGCGACAGGATCAACTGAACTAACTGCTATCCGAAACTTCCTTGTAGATACAGAACTTACAAATGACACTCTGCTCTTAGCGGGACTAGCACTAATCATCGTTGGATTCGCGTTTAAAGTTGCAGCAGTTCCCTTCCACTTCTGGGCTCCAGACGTATACCAAGGAGCCCCCACACCATTTGTGGCCTACATGGCTTCTGCAATTAAAGCAGCAGGGTTTGCTGCTATGTTGAGAGTGCTTTATGTGACGTTCGGTCAATATCGGGCTGACTGGCAGCCTGTTATCTATGGAATCGCTATAGCGACGTTACTTCTAGGCTCGCTCCTTGCAATCGTCCAAACAGACCTAAAGAGAATGCTGGCATATTCATCAATTAGCCACGCCGGCTATCTTCTCGTTGGAACACAAGCCGCATCAGACCAAGGCGTAGCAGCGGTACTTTTCTACTTAGCCACGTATGCATTCATGGTTATAGGAAGTTTTGCTGTCATATCTTTAAATTCTGGTCCAGCCGGAACCGAAACAGACTTGAATTCAGTAACTGGGCTAGCAAATCGGAAACCAATGCTCGCAATTGCTTTCACGGTTTTCCTTCTTGGTCAGGCTGGAATCCCTTTAACATCTGGTTTCTTCGCTAAATTTTATGTCATCGAAGCAGTTATAGAAGAGGAATCTTTCGGCTTGGCCATTGTAGCGATGCTCGCAGCCGTGATCGGCGCATTTCTTTATCTTCGTATTCTGGTGAAAATATGGTTGACAAACCAGGAAACCGTTAGCGAAGAGGGAAAGATGATCGTTATCCCCAAGCAGGTATCCTTTGTTCTAACGATAGCTACAATAGTGACGCTCTTCTTGGGAGTATGGCCTGAACCTCTAGTAGAAATGGTTCAGCGAGCAGTCCCAGTTTTGATGGCGAGTTGACATCATGGATCAAAAATTTTTTTATTCCCTGACCACGATTAACTTGTTCCCAGAAATGATCCTCAACGAAATCTCCCCCTATCGACTAACAAAAAATACTAAACCTGATTTAATCACCTTTAGACGGCTACTCTGGAGTATCTTGGTGCTTTACGCCTTGGTCCAGTTGCCTTCTACTTACTACTATTTAACGAAGTGTCCGATTTTCTACGCAGTTATTTAACGGTCGCCGTTTTCGGTGTTCTGGCATGCGCCCTAGTAGGCGCTTTCGTAGGCCTGAGCGCGCTTATACGACCATCACGCAAACAGGATCAAAAATACCTGACTTACGAATCAGGAGTTGACCCAGTTGGTACTGGGTGGGCGCAAAGCAATATCCGATACTACATTTTTGCGTTACTCTTCGTAATGTTTGATGTTGAGGCAGTATTCATATTCCCATGGGCCACACGTCTAGAGCAATACGGACTGTTTGGACTAGTTGAAATGGCAATCTTTATCTTTATTCTTTTATTAGGACTCTTATACGCATGGAGAAAAGGGGTGCTCAAATGGCACTGATCACCGTTCTCGCGAAAAGGAGGGGAATATGGGCTTAGTGGAATCCGGCAAAATGCCCAAACCTCTTACAAAGCTACTCAACATGAGTCGCAGATATTCCATGTGGGTGTACCAATGGGGTTTAGCATGCTGTGCAATTGAAATGGGGGCAGCCTTTGCTTCCCCTCGCT
Organism: Acidimicrobiales bacterium; assembly: GCA_030740795.1. Lineage (GTDB taxonomy): Bacteria > Actinomycetota > Acidimicrobiia > Acidimicrobiales > UBA8592 > UBA8592. The sequence continues at coordinate 42,520 of JASLWO010000037.1, forward strand.
ATGACGTTATGCGACTTGGAGTAATTCCTCTCCCAGCAAGCCCAAGACAAGCCGATTTCCTTGTGGTCTCAGGGACTGTTACGGACAAGATGGCGCCAGCAGTTCGAAGACTCTGGGAACAAATGCCCGACCCAAAGTACGTAATCTCAATGGGGTCGTGTGCTAATTGCGGAGGCCCATATTGGGACTCATACTCAGTAACTAAAGGAGTGGACCAAATTATCCCAGTTGATGTTTATGTTCCTGGATGCCCACCAAGACCCGAAGCTTTATTAGAGGGAATTGTATTACTCCAGGAAAGAATCATGAATGAGGATATGGCTGAACGATGGAAAGGTGATCCAATTGTTGTCGAATAAACGAACCACGCTTCGCCTTTACCCTAGAGAAGGGAAGATCCATGTCTGAGATACCTGAACACCTCCTCAAACGCGCACAAGCAGCGAGAGAAAAAGCTGAATCAAGTCAAGAACCAACAGATAACGCGTCCCCTACCAAAGAGACAAATAGCCAGACTACCGTCGCTGTCGCAGATGAAAGCCCAATACAAGAAATAGATGAAAAGGCAGAAGAAATTCTAGAAAGAATTAGTAAAGGTCTCGGGCAAAAACTTATATCATCTCACATAGCTCCCAATAGAGGTTTATGGATACGCGTCTCCAGCGATGATTGGCGAGAGACGGCACAATTCCTTCGGGACCAACTCGATTGCCGATTCTTTGACTGGCTATCGGTTATTGACTGGATGCCATCACCATATGGAAGAGAATTAGAAACCGAACAAGACGTAGACTCACAAGCTGAAAGAATTGAGGATCAACCCATAGAGTGGGGTTACACAGGCGGAAAAACAAGATTTCAACTTATAACCCGGGTCTACTCAATATCCTTAGGGATAGGGGTAATGGTCAAAGCAGATTTAGATGACCATAATCCGCGAGCACTGTCACTTATCCCTGTTTATCCAGGAGCAAACTGGCATGAACGAGAAGCGCGTGAAATGTTCGGGGTTACATTTGATGAACATCCAGATTTGAGAAACATATACCTTCCAGGTGATTTTGAAGGCCACCCGCTTAGAAAAGACTACCCACTTCTTTCAAGAAGAATAAAGCCTTGGCCTGGAATTGTGGATGTAGAAGCAATGCCTGGAGAAGAGAAATGAGTATGACCTCAGAGAGTGACCAATTGGCGTACATCGCTTCACAGGCTGCGGACGCTCGAGTAAATGTTGAGGTTGAAACCGACGAAGGAATGACACTGAATTTAGGGCCTCAACACCCAGCAACCCACGGGACCCTTCGCATCATTGCAAAACTTGACGGAGAAAAAGTAGTAGCGGCAGAACCAATCATGGGATACATGCACCGAGGTTATGAAAAATTAACAGAAGTAAGAACGTACCCTCAAGTCACGACACTCGTTAACAGAATTGACTGGTTAGGGAGTTTCGCAAACGAAGTACCTTTTATCTTGGCAGCAGAACAACTTATGGAAGTTGAAGCACCTCCGCGTGCCCAATGGATCAGGACAATATTATTTGAACTCAGCCGAATAGCGAATGTATGCCTCTTCCTTGGAGATATGGCAGTCCAAATAGGAGCGACAACACCTGTCTTCTACGCCTTCAGAGATCGAGAATTCGTTCTTAATCAAATAGAACGTGTCACTGGAGGTCGGTTCCATCCTAACTTTGACCGAATCGGAGGACTCAAAGATGATCTTCCAAAAGGGTGGATTGAAGAAACACGAGGCGCTTTAAATCGAATGACAGATTTCTGCGACGAGATGGAAGAACTTGTCCTCGGAAATGAGATATTCCAAGCACGAACCAGGGGAATTGGAACCATACCAAGTGACGTCGCATTGGCTTATGGCCTATCTGGAGCTAACCTCAGAGCTTCCGGAATCGATTGGGACATCCGCCGCGATGCAAACGTAGGATTGGTTTATGACCAAGTTGATTGGAAGGTCTGGACTCATCCCGATGGCGACTCATTTGCTCGATTCTGGGTACGACTCCAAGAAACCCGAGAAGCTTGTAACATCATTGACCAGTTACTAGGGACAATACCTTCAGGACCGATTATGGCAAAAGTGCCAAGAATTATTAAAGTCCCCCCCGGTGAAGCTTATGTAGCGACAGAAAACCCACTCGGAGAAATGGGTTTCTACGTAGTTAGCAAAGGGGACCTTACCCCGTTTAGAGTAAAGATTCGATCAGCGAGCTTTTCAAACATGTCAATCGCCCCTTGGGTGCTTAAAGACGTTTTCGTCCCAGATATCATTTCAATACTCGCGTCCCTATATTTCATACTTGGAGATATAGACCGATGATTGATCTCCTCGCGTTAAGCCCAGCATGGTGGCAAGAAACATTCTTAATAAAAGTACCGATAGGGCTATTAGCTGTGCTCTTACCAGCAGGGACAATTGTTTACCTTTACTTGTTCAAAGCAATCTCTTTCATGCAAAGTCGTTTAGGCCCCATGGAAGCAGGTCCATACGGGTCGTTACAGCTCCTGGCAGAAGTGGGTAAATGGATTCAGAAAGAAGATATCTTTCCATCAAAAGCAGACAAATTCGTTTTTGCAGCCGCTCCCTTCGTTGTCTTAATGTCAACTTTCTTACTGGTTGTTGTAATACCCGCTGGCCCAGATGCTTTATTTGTGGATCTTGACGCAGGCATATATTTTGCGATGGCGATCTCATCAGTATCAGTAATTGGAATTCTCATGGCCGGTTGGTCATCTGCTAATAAATACTCTCTGCTGGGAGGGATCCGAGCAGCGGGACAATTGATAGCGTACGAACTTCCTCTGATACTTGCAGTCGTAGGAGTTGTTATCCAAGCAGGAACTATGAATATGCAGGGAATAGTTCTCTCTCAAGCTGAAGGAGAAATTTTTGGATGGGGAGGAATTGGAAACCCATTTATTCTCACACAATTCATTGGATTCGCAATCTTTATGATCGCCGTGCAGGCTGAACTAACCCAAGCCCCATTTGATATGCCGGTTGCTGAATCAGAGCTAGTAACTGGCTACCTAACTGAATACTCAGGTATAAGGTTTCTGCTTTTCTTTATAGGCGAATTCGCATCAGCGGGTGTCTTCTCCGCAATCGCTGCAGTCTTATTTTTTGGAGGATGGTACGTTCCAGGAATAGATCCAGCTAACCAGATATTTAATGTCATAGGACCTTTAGTACTAGCTGCAAAGATGATGCTTATCGCTTTCCTTATCTTCTGGTTCCGGTTTACATTCCCTCGGTTTAGAGAAGATCAATTGCAACGCCTTGCTTGGAAATTCCTCATACCATTAAGCCTTGCCAACATCGCTTTAACCGGTGTCCTTAAGGTGGCAGCATGATAGAAATCAATCTAACTAAACCCAATCAACAAGCGATTGGAGGCCACTTCTGATGTCACAATTGCCGGGAATTCTAAAGGGACTAAAAGTTACCTTTAAAACAATGATGAAAACCCTATTCCCTGGGGGACTCTTAAAGCCAATACCAAAGCCAAGCGAAGGAGCACTTACTGTTCAGTACCCTCATGTCAAGGAAGCGCCGCCGTCGCGAGCCCGTGGCGTAATAGCACTCCATGAAGGTAACTGCACAGCGTGCATGCTGTGCGCAAGAGAATGCCCAGACTGGTGCATTTACATTGAAGGTCATAAAGAACTAGCCCCACCAAGGCGAGAAGGTGGCAAACCTCGTCAAGTTAATGCTATTGATCGCTTTGATATTGACTTCTCGTTGTGCATGTTTTGTGGAATTTGCGTGGAAGTCTGCCCATTTGATGCATTATTTTGGACACCAGAATATGAATTCTCCGAACTAAAATTAGCTGACCTTCTACACGACAAAGAACGGCTTGGAGAATGGATGGAAACCGTGCCAGACTTTGAAGAGTACGAAGACGGGTCCGAACAGAAGGTCAGGAAGGTACCACGCTGATGGTCGCACAAAACGTTTTCTTCTCCATCCTCGCCCTTTTGATGATTGCTTCCGCCTTAAAGGTTGTATCAACCAAAAACATCGTTCATGCCGCACTCTGGCTAGTTCTTGTCTTAGCGGGGGTCGCTGGCCAATTTCTTCTCCTCGGAGCCGAATTCGTCGGAGTAACACAAATACTCGTATACATCGGCGCAGTAATAGTCCTACTTCTTTTCGGAGTGATGCTGACTAAAGCGAATATCGGTGAAGAAGAAAATATCAATATGCCCAATAGAGCCATTCCCGCTGTTATAGCCACGTTAATGTTCGCAGTTATGTCTTATTCCATCATTGATAGTTTCCGCGGAGAAAAACTTCCGAAAGAAACAGTAACAAACGCCGCGACCGTTTCCGACTCAATCTTTTCCGACTTCATAATTCCCTTCGAAGCAGTTTCCGTCCTCCTTCTCGCAGCGTTAATTGGTGCGGTTGTAATAGCTAGAAAGGAAACGGCATGACAATTACGCAGTATCTACTTCTAAGCTCTGTTCTTTTTTGCATAGGCATTTATGGAGTTCTTTCCCGTAAAAACGGAGTGATGGTGCTTATGTCAATCGAGTTAATACTCAACGCCGTGAACATCAACCTGGTCGCTTTTTCAGCTTTGACAGACAACATCGCAGGAGAAGTATTTGCATTATTCATAATCGCTATCGCAGCAGCTGAGGTTGGAGTTGGACTCGCAATAGTCCTTCTTATATTCCGTAACAAGCAGAGTGTTGATTTGTCAGAAATCGATCAGATGAAGGGATGATGATGATAAATCTACTAGCACTTACCTCACCCATTCCATCCAAAACCGTTCAAGCAGGAGGTTGGTTCCTAGAGACCGCTTGGTTAATACCTGCCTTACCTGCTATTTCGTTTGTTCTGATTTTGTTCTTTGGCAAAAGAATGAAATACAAGGGAGCTGAATTCGGGATAATTTCAATAGCGATAGCATTTATTCTTGCGATTTGTTGCGCTGGTCAATGGATAAATCAAGTAAACAACGCCGGGAACAATCATGGTCAAGAACAACACCACAATGATGACCATGGAGAAGAACATCACGAAGCTCTAAGTACAGAAAAAATAGAAATAGCATCTCCTGAGGACATTACGATTTACGCAGCAGAAGAAAAAGATGGCGGACACGAGTCAGTAGGGGTAGATGCTGTAATACAGAGATTTACTTGGTGGGAAAGTGGGGGCAGAACTTTCCAAGTGGGGATAATGGTTGATGGGCTCACTGTAATGATGCTCTTTGTAGTGACCGCAATCTCACTTCTTGTTCACATCTATTCAACTGATTATGTTTCAGGTGACAGAAGGTACACGCATTATTTTGCATTTCTTAGTTTGTTTTCCTCTTCAATGCTTTTCTTTGTCCTCAGCGAAAATGTTCTACAGACCATAGTTGGATGGGAACTCGTAGGTGTATGTTCGTTTGCTTTAATTGGACACTGGTGGGAAGAGAAACCCAACTCAGATGCTGCATTGAAAGCCTTTCTAACAAACCGAGTCGGGGATATAGGGCTATTAATCGGTATGACAATTCTTTTCTGGTCCGCAGGAAGTTGGAGCATTGTTGATATCAATATGGCTGCAATAAATCACGATATAGGCCATTCAACCCTACTCATAGCCTCACTATGTTTAACAGCTGCTGTGATGTCGAAATCTGGACAATTTATTCTTCACACATGGCTTCCTGACGCGATGGCCGGGCCAACACCCGTTTCGGCGCTTATACATGCTGCAACCATGGTTGTCGCTGGGATATATATGGTGGCGCGCCTGTATGGTGTTTTCTTTGAAGGGTACGATATCGCTGGTTCAAGTTTCAACGTGTTAGCACTAGTCGGTTCCGTTACCCTAGTAGGTGCCGGCTTGCTCGCATTCGTCCAAGACGATATAAAGAAAGTGCTTGCTTACTCAACAGTTTCGCAACTGGGATATATGGTCATGGCATTGGGTGTTGGAGCATGGACAGCGGCGGTTTTCCACCTATTCACACACGCATTCTTCAAAGCCGGCCTATTCCTAGGCGCTGGTTCGGTAAGCCACTCAGTTCATAGCTTCGACATGAAGAAATCAATGGGCGGGATGAGAAAATTTATGCCGACCACATATAAAACATTCGTAATCTGCACGATCGCGCTTATGGGACTTCCTCCTCTCGCTGGTTTCTGGTCCAAAGACGAAATTCTTGTTGGCACTGGAGGTTGGGGTCTCTTTGGAGGGACAGGAGGAAACGGGACATACACTTTCGCACTAGTGATGGGAATCATAGGAGCAGCGTTGACGTGCGCTTATATGACGAGGGTTATCTACCTTACGTTCTTCGGTGAATTCCGAGGTGACACTCACGAGCATGGCGAACCTCACGAATCAGGAAAGAGAATTACTGTACCGCTCATAATTCTTGCAACTATGGCCGTTGGGGCAGGTTTCCTAAATCTCCCAGTCGGTTTCTTAACAGGAAACGAAACAGGTTGGCAGGAACGGTTTGGACATTATGTTGAACCCGTTGCCGCATATTTCCCACCAATCTCGCACGGAACGCCTAGTTGGTCTCTTGCAATTGTCTCTACTCTTGTAGCGGTATCCGGGGTAGCTTTAGCTGCTCACTATTTCTTCGTAAAGGTAAAAGCGCAAAGCCCAGCAGCTACGGAATTAACAAATGGCTTAACTTCTAAAAATAAACTTGCCAAAGCAGGGCACACAGTTCTCAAACAGAAATACTATCTGGACCACTTATACACCGACATTATCGCTAACGGGACTAAAGGTCCTGTAGCTGATGCGGCGTATTGGACAAATCAAAAGGGCATTGATGAAGTTGTCAACCAGGTAGGGAAACAGGTGACGAGATCTGCCACTTTTGTGTATGAGAAAATTGATCAAAACTTGGTTGATGGTGTGGTAAACCTTTCAGGTAAAGCTTCTGAAGGGCTTGGTGAAACCACACGTACTATTATCCAGCGCGGCAAAGTTCACCAATACGCCGCCATTATGTTCGCAGCCACCACAATTTTGGCTGGCTTATTTATTGTGTTTGTCTAGGAGAAACCTGATATGGATTTTGAAAATAATTGGCTCCTAAGCCTGATGATATTCCTTCCACTAGCTGGAGCAGCAGCCATTATGGCAGTTCCTAAAGCTAAGGAGGATGTGATAAAGGCAGTAGCCCTATTGACGTCTATTTCGACAGCGGTGCTGGGAGCTGTCATGCTGATTTGTTTTGATTACGGCAAAACAGCTGACCTCCAGTTTGTCGTTGATAAAGACTGGATAGGCGTTATAAACAGTCGATATATCTTAGGTATTGACGGAATGTCGTTACCCCTCATAGCGTTGACGGTCTTCATCGTCCCCTTATGTATTTTCTATACATTTGGCCATTTTCCTGAACCGAGGAACCCCAAAGCGATCCTCGCGTTAATCCTTATCCTGGAAACTGGGATGATTGGAACTTTCGTCTCGCAAGATCTCATACTTTTCTTCGTCTTCTTTGAAGTAGTGCTTTTGCCGATGTTCTTCATGATTGCTGTATGGGGCGGTGAAGATAGGCGCTACGCATCATTAAAATTCTTTCTGTACACAATGTTTGGGTCTGCGCTGATGCTTGTCAGCTTCCTAGCTCTATACTTCCTCGCTGATGGGTCAATCGTCGGAGACGAAGCTCAAACCTTTTCAATGGTTGCCCTTTCCGATGGGGCTACGTTAGGGATAAGCCGTACGGCCCAATTATGGATCTTTGCAGGAATGTTCGTCGGTTTCGGAGTCAAGGTTCCTATGTTCCCATTCCATACATGGCTGCCAGATGCTCACACGCAAGCACCTACAGTTGGCTCGGTCATCCTTGCAGCTGTCTTATTAAAATTGGGAACATATGGATTCATAAGAATAGCTATCCCGATGCTTCCCGAAGCTGCAGCAGCGTGGGCTCCATTTATTGGATTGCTTGCAGTGATAGGCATTATTTACGGGGCTTTAGGGTGCCTTGCTCAAAGAGACATGAAACGGCTAATAGCATTTTCTTCAGTCGCCCATATGGGATTCGTTATGTTGGGTATCTCTACACTGACGGATTTTGGTATTAATGCAGCTATCTTCGGCATGGTTGCTCATGGTTTAATTACGGGAATGCTCTTCTTCCTTGCCGGATCGATGAAAGACCGGTATCACACGTTAGATATGAACAGATTAGGAGGACTTCTAGTTTCGGCGCCACGAATGGGATGGATCCTTGGATTCTGCGCTATGGCTTCGCTAGGGCTTCCAGGATTAGCAGGATTCTGGGGAGAATTTCCAGCGATTTTAGCAAGTTATAATCCGGCATCTATCTTGTCAGAAACGACATTCCGAGCGTACATGGTTGTTGCTGCACTGGGTACGGTCTTAGCTGCAGGATATCTCCTATGGATGCTTCAAAAAACCGCTATGGGTACCCCTAGCGAAGAATTCAAAGACAATCCCGAAATATCGGATGTCAAATCATACGAATGGATTTCATGGGCACCGATCCTCGCTCTTATTCTTTTCTTTGGTCTTTACCCAAGACCAATATTTGCAACGACAGATGATGCTGTAGTGAAGTCATTAACTGTAAATGTGCAAGGTCAAGAAACAGAGAATTGCCTTGAAATTGATGGCGAAGAACAAGGGAAAGCCTGCTTCGCAAGTATTCGCGAACTTTTAGAAGAGGCAGGGAAATAAAAAATGTTCGACCTCCTATTCCCCGTCCTCGGGGTGTTTGCTACAGCAGCAGAATTCAATAGACCTCCTATTGATTGGCATGCAGTAGCGCCCGAACTTTGCCTCCTTGGAGGTGGGGCTATTATCACTCTTCTTGACATAATCTGGAGAGAAAAAGGCCGGGCCATCACTTCAGCGCTCACGGGTCTTTTCTTCCTCGCCCCACTCATTCCGATACTGACATTGGCTATTGATTCAGAAGATCGAAGTATGTTCAATGGAGCATTCGTAGTAGATAAATACTCACTAATCGTAAAAGCGATTTTCCTGCTTAGCGGCTACCTAGTCATTCTCCTATCCACAAACTACATAGCAGAAGGGGAGTATTGGGAAAACGAATATTACGGAATGCTTCTTTCATCAATTCTTGGGATGGTTATTATGGCCTCCGCTCGGGATTTGATAACTATTTTTGTCGCCTTAGAACTACTCTCAATACCTGCTTACATGCTTGCGACATGGAGAAAGAAAGACCTCAAGAGTAATGAAGCAGGACTTAAGTATTACCTTATGGGCGTTTTCGCCTCTGCAATAATGCTCTACGGGATGTCTCTGATATTCGGAGCCAGCGGCAGTACGCTTCTTCAAGAAATTAATGCGTCAATCAGCGCTGAAGAAACAAGTACCTCCATAATCACCTTAGGAATCATTTTTGTTACTATCGGTTTTGGATTCAAAGTTTCCGCTTTTCCTTTTCACACCTGGGCCCCTGATACATACGAAGGAGCGCCAACACCTGTTACAGCATTCCTTGCTGTCGCCTCAAAGGCAGCAGGATTTGTCGCCTTGATGAACGTAGTCATTGTTGGCTTCCTAGGCAGAGAAGATGTATTTCAACCCCTGATTTGGATCCTTGCAGCATTATCAATGACTGCAGGGAATGTCATGGCTTTGCGCCAAAAAAATATAGTTCGATTAATGGCCTATTCAGGAATAGCACAAGCTGGGTTTATGCTCGCCCCATTAGCTGTCGCAGGCGAAAGCCTAGAAACCGCCGATAAATCTGTTTCCGCTGTAGTCACATACCTGGCGATTTATGCTGCTATGAACCTTGGAGCATTCGCAATAATTCTTTCAGTTGAGCGAGCTACACAAACGGTTGAAATTGATAGTTATCACGGGTTGTTCAAAACCGCCCCGAGCTTGGCGGTAGTGATGACGGTATTCCTTGCATCACTAGCCGGAGTTCCTCCTTTAGGGGGATGGTTTGCTAAATTCTCTGTCTTCACATCTCTTACAAGCGCAGATACGAACTGGGGTTATGGATTAGCAGTTATCGCTGCTATCAATGCCGTTATTGCCTTTGGATATTACGGGCGAATCGCAATGAAGATGTGGGTTGAGGAACCTCATGAAACGCACACTTCTCAGATTAAAGTTCCTGCTTCGCTAACTACTGCCATAGTGATTACTACATCTATGACACTTGCATTTGGAATAGTGCCGGGAATCGTAACTCATTTCACTGACGTTTCACTCATTGCTCTTGGGGGTTAGCCTCAAAAGCATAAATCCTTATTGCAGTAACCTGAAACTGTGACTCAGCATGACTATAGATGAAACAATAAAACAGAAAATATTTGAACAAGGGCCACTTCCTTTCAGTCAATACATGCAAATAGCTCTCTATGACCCTGAACAAGGTTTCTATGCTGATGGAGGAGCTGGAAGAAAAAAAGACTTTATAACAAGTTCTGAATCCGGACCTCTGTTTGGAAAACTTGTTTCCAAAGCCATAGACCAGTTGTGGGTCCAACTAGGAAGCCCTAATAATTTTACTTTTTTAGAATGCGGAGCAGGGCCGGGAACCTTGGCGCGTTCAATTCTTCGTTCAGAACTCAACTGTAGAAAAGCACTTCAATATGTAGCGGTAGAAACAAGTGAGTTGCAGCGAAACGAACACCCAACTGAAGTCGAATCAATGGAGACAATGCCCTCGAAAATAGAAAATGGAATTGTTTTCGCGAACGAACTACTTGATAACCTCCCTTTTGACATCTTCGAATCTGGCGAAGCTGGCACATGGAAAGAAGTCCGTGTAGGAACACAAGATGGGTCACTCACAGAAGTTCTTACCCCTGCTATAGAAGCTAAACCTGAATTCACTGTAAACGAAATTGGAATTCGCGTTCCATCCCAACGAGCAGCGCAAGAGTGGCTCAAAACAGCACTTGAAACACTCTCAAATGGTCAGATAATAATAATTGATTATGCCGTTGAAGAGTATCCCTGTTCTTCTCATCGGAACTGGTTACGAACCTACATGCAACACCAACAATCAGATGACCCCCTACTAAACCCAGGAGCGAAAGATATCACATGCGATGTGGACATAAGTCAACTAGGTCGAGTACGGCAACCATCATCAATAAGAACACAGAGACAATGGCTTATTGAACTTGGGATTGAAACATTCGTAACTGAAGGTAAGGAATACTGGTTACAGAATGCTCATAAACCAGATCTTGCTGCTATTGAAGCAAGGAGTCGGGTAACGGAATCAGAAGCTCTACTTGATGCAAATGGATTAGGAGGATTCAAAGTTATTGAGTGGGAAGTTAAATCTTCTCTTTAGGTCGCTCCATGTGACGCATAGGAGTAATGTCTTAAGAAGAACTATGCAAAAGGGGGCTAAGAATGGCAGATAATCCAGCTATTGAAGAGTTCTATGTAGAGAATAGGACATTTCCACCGTCGAATGAATTTGCACAGTCAGCTTTGATAAATGACAGTTCACTTTACGAAGAAGCAGAGGCGGACTTTGAAGCTTTTTGGGCTAGGCAAGCGAGAGAGTTACTCACTTGGGATAAAGACTTCACCACAATTCTTGAATGGGATCTCCCCTATGCGAAATGGTTTGCTGATGGGCAACTAAACATTTCATACAATTGTTTAGATCGCCACGTTGAAAATGGGAAAGGAGACAAAGTTGCTTTTCATTGGGAGGGAGAACCAGGAGACACGAAAGCAATAACTTATAGTGAGTTACTCATTGAAGTTTCAAAGTTTGCAAATGTATTGAAAGGTTTTGGTCTTAACCGCGGCGACACAGTCGCTATTTACATGCCAATGATATTGGAATTACCTATAGCGATGCTTGCTTGTGCTCGAATAGGTGTAGCCCACTCAGTGATTTTCGGCGGGTTCAGTCCCGATGCGATAATTGACCGGTGCGAAGATGCTGGAACAAAAGTTATTATCACTGCGGATGCCGGCTATAGAAGAGGTGAACCATCAGAACTAAAGGTAAATGTTGATGCAGCTCTAAAATCAGGAGCCCCGACAGTGGAAAGTGTAGTTGTGGTGAATAGATGTAATGCATCAGTTGATATGAAAGAGAATCGAGATTACTGGTGGCATGATCTAATGCACGATGCTTCTCCGGATTGTCCGGCGGAGCCTATGCCTTCAGAACAACTTCTCTATCTTTTGTATACATCAGGAACGACTGCAAAACCAAAAGGAATAATGCACACATCAGGCGGCTATTTAACCCAGGTTGCTTTCACCCACAAGTACATCTTTGATTTGCAACCAGAAACAGATATCTATTGGTGCGCAGCAGACATTGGGTGGGTCACAGGTCATAGCTATATCGTCTATGGGCCTTTAGCTAATTGTTGCACTTCAGTAATGTACGAAGGAACTCCTGATACTCCAAGGGAAGGATTAAGAGACGGCCCAGACCGCCTTGGGTGGTCAAAAGATCGGTTATGGGACATTATTGATAGGTACAACGTGACTCAGTTGTACACTGCCCCCACAGCTATCAGAACATTCATGAAATGGGGAAGTGGCGAACTAGAAAATCATGACCTGAGTTCACTTAGAGTGCTTGGAACAGTCGGAGAACCAATAAATCCTGAAGCTTGGATGTGGTATCACGAAAATATTGGAAATTCGGAAACGCCGATTGTTGATACGTGGTGGCAGACAGAAACAGGAGGTCACATGATTACCCCACTCCCTGGTGTAACCACAACTAAACCTGGATCTGCTTGTTTCACAATTCCTGGCGTTTTCGCTGAAGTTGTAGATGATGGAGGGAACAAAGTAGAACAAGGCGGAGGGTATCTCACAATTACCCGCCCGTGGCCGTCGATGCTAAGGGGAATCTGGGGTGATCCCGAAAGGTACCTTCAAACTTATTGGAGTACCTACGAAGGAAAGTACTTTGCCGGAGACGGCGTAAAAATAGATCACGGGGGCTACTTATGGCTTCTCGGAAGAGTTGATGATGTAATGAATATTTCCGGTCATAGAATTTCAACAGCTGAAGTTGAATCAGCACTTGTTGACCACCCAAGCGTCGCAGAGGCAGCTGTTGTAGGAGCAGCAGATGACACAACAGGGCAGGCAATAATTGGCTACGTCATACTCCGGGGTGGTTTTGAATCCTCCAAAGAACTCCGTGATGGGATAAGGGCTCACGTAGCAGAAAAGCTCGGACCTATAGCACGACCAAAGGCAGTTTTTCTAGTCCCAGATCTTCCAAAAACACGATCTGGGAAAATCATGCGCCGCCTTCTACGCGATGTTGCAGAAGGCCGAGATCTCGGTGATACGACAACACTGGCTGATACAAACGTAGTTTCTGAAATCCAAGAAGGTGCCCGAGTTTCTTCAGAGGATTAATTAAGTTAGATTCTTTCTTTGCTGCATTGCCAATTTACGTCTTTGCTAGAAGTTTCATTATCTCCCGAGCAACCATAGGAGCAGCATTCTGATTCTGCCCAGTAATAATATTTCCATCCACTTCCCACCAATTTGCAAATGGATCTCTGAATCGGTGAGTGCAACGGAAATCAGCTTCAAGTCGTCTTAATTCCGTTTCTGGATGATGAGGAGTAGCGGTTATACGTAAGTCCCGAATTTGCTTATCGGTTACACCGGTGACACGGCGTCCTTTAACTAAGGGCTCGCCATTTAAAGCTTTGGCTTTAAGGAAACCAAGTGGGCCATGGCACACTCCGCCAAGAATCTTTCCTTTTTTATTCGCTTCTGTTACCTTCTCGCCAACAGCTTCGGAAAATCCCAGATCAAATGCTGCTCCCCAACCTCCAGCAAAATAAATCACATCATATTTATCAATATTTACATCTTCAATAGCTGACGATTCAGAAAGCTTTTTCTGGAGGTAACCATCTTTGAGAGATCTATCATCGTGGCGAGTTCTCATTACTGGCCTATAGGACTGAGGGTCAACGGGTATTACGCCACCCAGAGGACTCGCCAAGTCAACATCCATTCCAGCATCACTCCAAATGTAATAGGGAACAGTCATTTCCGAAGCAAAAACGCCAGTAGGTTTACCATTCAACATTTGATCTGTATTGGTGCAAACTATCAACGCTTTCTTACCGGTTACATCTTTTCCGAACTCTTCTGTATCCTCGGGATGCAAACCTGCTTTACGTAAGAGGGCGCGCAAACCCATAGCTAGAGCTGGTGGTTTCTGCCCCGCTAACTGTGCATCCGGTGGCTTTCTCTTAACATAGGGCCGCGGATTATTCCGCTTCGGAAGCGAATGAATTCTCTCTCGATTAAGTCGTCGCCTCATGTAATCAAATACATCCTTTACATTTGGTTCGTTCCAGAGGTTCACTGATTCAATGGGGTCATTCGTCAAATCATATAACTCATACTGGTCAGGTATCATTTCAGTTCTGTATGTTTCACCCATTGCGCCGGACGACGATAGATTAGCCTCGTTCGGAATAGTCCATGTTTCCGGATCATCATGAGCACGGGTTATTTTCCATAAAGAATCATTAATTTCGGGAATTTCGCTACATGTGATTCCGACTACGATCCCCTCAAAATTAGTACTCACGTGTGGAGGGACCTGTATTTTTAATGGTCGTGGCGGATTATCGGCTTTCCCTAGACCACGAGCTAGTCCAGAGGCAAGGGTGTCGCCTTCGAGCATGTTATCCCGTGTCATAAAGTAAATTGCCCTGTTTTTGAATTGCTCTATTTCAGGATCTACCAAAAGTGGGCTTAAATCCTTTCCTGGAAGCGGGTGAAATTCTGAGAACAATGGTGCTAGACGCTGTTCTAATTCGTGTTGATCCAGCCCTGCGAGCGCCAAGGCAGTTGGGATTAAATCAACATGTGAAGTCGGAACTGAATCAACGATTCCTTTAGGGCCAATTTCGTTTCCGCATTTAACTATTTCAAAAGGAACTCTTGTCGCCTCGTCGTAAAGGTTAAACCATTTCTGGTGAAGACCACCGTGAGCTCCCAGTAGGTCTCCATGATCTGAAGTTCTAAAGATTACCTTCTCCCGAGAATTATCAACAGTGAGTGCTTTTCGAACTCTCTCGAGAGGGCCATCGACTTCTAAATGTAAACGGTAATAAAGATTCCTATATTCCTGCTCGTTGTTTTCGTACGCTCCCTGCACAACTCGTTGGGGGCCATATCCGGAGTAATAAGAATTCTTGTACGCGATCTGGGCTGCAGGTTTCGTGGACAAATCTTCATATCGGGTGGGAGGTATAGGGATATCTGGCGGATCAAGTTCAGAAGGTGTGATTGGGTTGATATCTGGTCTCCGAATAAACATAGGCAAAAGCACAATGTCGTGTGGATTAACAAAGCTCACAACCAGAAGAAACGGTTTTTGAGCATCCTTATCACCTAAGCTTCGTTTCAAATATCTTTCTTCAAGCCATTTAACTGTCCTATCAGCGATTAGCGGGTCGCGAATAAACCCAGTATTAGCAATCAGCGCCCCATGAGGTTCTGGCCCAACCCAACCTGAGAAGCCGAATTCGTTGAGCGGGTTCTCCGCTAGGTAACGGTCAACAGAGTCCTGTAGGACAGTACCATCAGATGTGTTAGTCGCTAAGGGGTTTCCTGTTGCTTCGTCTATCAGATCTGCATGGCTGATATGCCATTTACCGTCGTAGTGGGTGTCATATCCCGCTGCTCTAAACCAATGACCAATTGTTGGAACCTCCCGAGGGAGTAACCATCTCATTCGCGAGTCATGTTCGTCTTTTCCTAAGCCGTCAGTTTGTGTAACACCGTGCACGTCAGGAAACTGACCGGTAAAAAGCGTCGGGCGACTCGGCACACATGCCAAAGACCCTGTGTAGTGTCGATTAAAACTTACCCCATTTTCTTTGAACCAATTTCGACCGCTAAGTGTTTTATTTCGCCACTCCAGAACTTCTGGTGTTTCATATGGAGGGATTGCTCGTTCTTCATCTGTCATAAAAATAATTACATCGGGCTGGTTTGTATTATTCATTTCGGGATTCCAATTCAATAATCTTTTGCTTCAGAAGCGATATCTGATCTTCAAGTTTTTTTAACGGCTTTACGTTCTCTATAAACTCTTTAAGGTCTTTAAGCATGCCTGCATTAATTCTTCCAAATGCTAGGCAGGCTAAACCGGCGATAGGCGTAGCAGGTCGACGAATAGGAATTATCTCAATGGTTAGTGTTAATTGAACGCCAATTCTGCTTGGTTCTAGCGACCAAGTATTCAAAACATGTTTGAAAACCGGAGGCAATCCCCGTATTTCGTATGCTAAATATCTTGAATCTTCCCATCTCGTGACATGCTCGGTTACTGCAGAATTGCCAGTCTGTATTCTGCGACAAGTACCTACTCCTTCTAACTGCTTTGATAGCAGGCAAGAATGCGAGACATTCTCGGCCCATTCTGAGATATCCTCAAACGCTGCTAGAACTTCCCATGCTTCTGCTACTGAACACGCAATATCAATTTTCCTAGCTACCGCCGGCATCAAACTCCTTCATACATTTAAGTTTAATAACGACTATTATTAATAACAAAATTTCACACTTACGAAAATACTTGACTGTAAAAGCAGAGAAACTACTGCAATTAATCGTAATAACCGCTATGTACAGAAACTGGAGGAATACTGTGTTTCTTAAACATTGCGATATTTTTCGGATCATCATCGAAAACCAGAATTGGATTTAAAGAAGCAGCTAAAATTTCACCGACAGCTGAGAGTTTCATTTCCGCAGACCCTAAATGGTCTTGGTCCGAACGCATGATCAAGGCATTCCAACTGACACCATGGCGACTCAGCCAATCAAGAGTTTCCGATTGAACAATCACAGGACGTGCCGTGAGAATGATAATCCCTTTAAATTCACTAATGAGATTAATCAGTCTCACTCCCGATGCAATCGGAGGGTCCTTAGTACACGCAGAGAAAAACCCATCCCAATCCTTCTCTACGTTCTTGAGAAAGTGCTGTCGATGAGATGCATCACTAATTACACCGTCAAGGTCAAAAATAACTACATCGCTTCCTTCAGGCAATTCAATGTTCCATGTCCACGCCGGCATTTTTGCCCCTACAATCTGCTTTAATCTCGGAAGTTTCCAAATTGCAAAGGTATTCCGAAATCGTTGTCCTTCAGAGCAGTAATAATATTTTGTAAATCATCTCGTTTTTTTCCTGAGACACGAACCTGGTCACCCTGGGTCTGCGACTGAATTCCCTTTAGGCCCAACGCCTTTATAAACTTGTTGATGTCTTTGGCTTTTTCTGAATTAATGCCAGAAGCTAAAGCAATGGTTTGGCGTCTTCGTCCTCCTGCAGCATCTTGAACCTGAAGACGGTCTAATGCTTTAAGAGAAACCTTTCGCTTAACCAGCTTTTCTTCAAGAACTGTCCGTAGGGCATTTAGTCTGTCATCTGAAGAAGATTCAATATCTATAGCTGTTTCTGAAAGATCAATTGAGCTATTCGTGTCCTTAAAGTCATAACGTTGACCTACTTCTCTGGAAGCTTGATCTGTTGCGTTCCTTACCTCTTGCATGTTAACTGTTGAGGTAGCATCAAACGAGGGCATTCTGGTCCTTCCATTTAAATATCGTTAGTTCATGAAATACTAATTCGCATATCCCAAATTCCCTATTCTTATTACAAAGTCACCCAGTTTGAGATATCGGAATTGTTAAATTATCTTATCTAGTCTCTGGGGGTGGGATCTTGTGAGACTAACGCTAGTATCACCACTTCAGGGTCGGTGCCCGAGTGGCCAAAGGGAACGGGCTGTAAACCCGTCGGCGTTAGCCTTCGGAGGTTCAAATCCTCCCCGGCCCACAAAATTTAAGAACTAGATTTGAGCCTAGATTCGGCATTCAAGACGGGCGTCTAGAATAATGGGGGAAAGGAGATCAATGAAAACTCTACGGTTATGGATTTCTGTAATCACAGTTTTTTTGATTTTTATTCCAGCTTGCGGGAGCCAAAGTGAAATAACTGTGGCAGCTACAGGAACTAGAGATGTAGATCCAGGTCCTGGCATGTTCCTTCAGGCTTCAGAGGCTAAACAGCGCGCTATTGAATTAGGATGTGATGGAAGTCATGAGCACCTCATGGATGGCAAGACATGGTTTATGCCTTGTAGTGACCATGTAGCATGGGCGATGTTAACAGGGGAAACTCATGATCACGCCGTTGAAGAGTCTCAAGACAGTGGAGACAACCATGGTCATAGCCACGATCACGACCATGGCTCATCAAACATGATGATGAGTGTTTCACCAGACGTTGCCGATGTGGTGATAGAAATTGAATTTCGTGATGGGACAGTCGTTACTTCCGAGGATCGTGTTTCGGTTTCTAATGGAGATCAAATAGTGTTCTCTGTTGTTTCTGATGTAGATGAAGTCGTTCATGTCCATGGAGTTGATCTCATGGGTGAGGTCTCCTCTAATCGTTCTGAGAACTATTTTGGTTTTGAGATTAACGCCTCAGGAATCTTTGAAGTTGAGTTTGAGTACTCGGGTGTCTTCATAACAGAACTCTTGGTGAGTTAGTGATCCTTGATGTTCTCGGGCATGGGTTAGGATCTCGAGGAGACCTTCCAATCCCCTTATGGCAATTTACTTGGGCAGCAACTGCCGCACTAGTAATCTCCTTTGTTTCATTAGGGGCATCCTGGCGACAACCAAAACTCACATTTCATGAGACGGGGCGGACCTTACCTAACCTGTCCAGAATAGCAAAAACTAGTGAACCGCTAATCAGGATTCTTTCAATGGGGTTATTCTTTCTAGTATTAGTTACTGGACTTTTTGGGACCAACAACTCAGACCAGAACCTAAACCCGGTGACTTTATATGTAATTTTTTGGGTTATCCTGCAAATCCTCACTTGCTTCTTAGGGGATATATGGAAAGTCCTCAGCCCTTTTGACACGATCGCACAGTTTCTAGAACGCCGTAACCTAACGAATTCTTATGCAATCCCAACTTGGAGTCATTGGTTTGCTCCGATAGGGGCGTTCAGCTTTCTATTCTTTGAGTTGATACACCCTAGTGGGGACTCGCCTTTTTTTCTTGCTCTAGGCATGCTTGTATATTCAACCTGTCTAATTACTGGTTCTATTCTTTGGGGCCGGGATTGGCTTCAGGTGGGGGACACCTTCGCAGTCCACTTTCGACTACTAGCCCAAATGGCGCCATTACACATAAGCCATAAATCAATTCGTTTCCGAATCCCTCTTAGCGGTCTTTCATCTTCCCGCTTCTCAAGCCCAGAAGTAGCGACACTTCTTGTCGTCTTGGGTGGCGTTACCTTTGATGGATTCGGTGAATCAGAAATGTGGAGAGATTTAGTTGGGCGTAAAACAGGTTGGGCGAATGCCGCTATTCGCCTATTTGGCCTGATTGATTCAATAGCGGTGATAGCTTTACTCTTCCTTATTTCTGTAAAATTTATGGCTAACCTCACGGACCAAAAACCGAGACTCTTGGCTAAGATATTTGCTCCATCGCTTGTTCCAATAGTTTTTGGGTACACCCTTGCCCACTACCTCCAATTGGCTATAGACGAAAGTCAGACTTTTTTTTTCCAACTATCAGATCCATTTGGTAAAGGGTGGGACCTATTTGGGGCAAGCGGGAGTCGCATTAACTTCAATCTAGCTAATGCGACTGTGATTGCTTGGGTGCAGGCAATAGGAGTTGTTTCAGGACATATCGCTGGCGTGATTGTTGCGCATGATAGAGCTGTAAGTTCATTCTCAGAGAAAGACGCTGTTCGTAGTCAGTACGTCATGTTTCTTGTAATGGTTGTTTATAGCGTTCTCGGATTATGGCTTCTTTTAAATGCCTAGAACACCTTTACATTTAATACGTTTGAGGTTGGGACCTCTCCCACACCGTGGCATCATAACCAATAGCATAGACAGTTGTCTACGCTCCCTTAGCTCAGTCGGTAGAGCGTCTCCATGGTAAGGAGAAGGTCGAGAGTTCAATTCTCTCAGGGAGCTCATCTAATAATTAGATAGAGTTTAATTCCTTGGCGGCGTAGCTCAGTAGGTAAGAGCGCTCGACTCATAATCGAGAGGTCGACAGTTCAAATCTGTCCGCCGCTACAAACAGTTAAGTTAGTTCATACCACAGTGGGGGTTATTCTATGGAAATACGAATAGCACAAATAGGTGATGCAGAATCTATTAGAGAGATTTATAACAATGAAGTCACTTCTGGGACCGCTACTTTTGACCTAACTCCTAGAACTCTTGAAGAACAGCGCGAATGGTTGTCAGAGAGATCCGGCGCCCACGTCGTTCTCATAGCAGAATCCCAAGGAGAAGTGATCGGATTTGGATCATTATCTCGTTACCAGAGACGACCCGCGTACAGCACAACCGTAGAGGACTCTGTTTATGTCCGACCAGATAAACAAGGTCAAGGGGTTGGTTTGTCGATACTGGATGCCTTAATTGAAAAAGCATCAGAGCATGGATTCCACACCGTTATTGCAAGGATCAGCGGCGAATCAGATGGATCCATCGCAACACATACAAAGGCTGGATTTAAAGAAGTGGGGCGAGAGAGGGAAACAGGGAGAAAATTTGGAAGGTGGCTGGACGTTGTAGTGATGCAACGATTTGTAGATTCCTCCTAATCCAATTTTACAGTGGATTGTATAAATAGAAAAGATCACATGCTATGAATGCATTAGAAGATTAAATAGCGTTTACGGTGGTATCCTCTGTAAGTCATCCTTTAGGGCAGTGGCTCAATTGGTAGAGCACCGGTCTCCAAAACCGGCGGTTGGGGGTTCGAGTCCCTCCTGCCCTGCGAGTTTGCATTAAATCCCCAAAAGTAAAATACAATTGAAAAGACAAAACGAATCGTCAACAAGGAACAGTTATGTCCCTAAATCGTGAACAAAAAAGAGCACTACAAAAAAGAGGTGAACTCGGTGAAGATGGCACCCCTATTGCCACTCGCCGTCAACCTGCCGGTCGCCAGCAAAAAGAAGAGCGCGTAGGTTTCAGAAAATACCTTTCAGAAGTCCGAGCAGAGCTACGAAAGGTTGCCTGGCCTACACGGTCAGAAGTCATAAACTATTCAATTGTGGTTCTAATTACCTTAGTCATTGTTACTTCAATGATTGCCCTTATGGATTGGGGATTTGGTGAAGGCCTGCTTAAGCTATTTGAACGTTGATAACACCCCCAGAAAATGAGAAGAACAAATGGATAATATTGCCACCAATGAAGAAATAGAAGATAACCATTTAGGATCTGAAACAGATTCCAAATTTGAACAATTACTTGATGCTGAAGAACAAAAACTTGATCAAGAATCACCCGTTGTGACTGACGTAGTTGACAGTAACGGTGAGAGCGGAGACGCCGTTTCCGAAGAAGGTTTGATTTTTGAGAAAGAAGACAAAGCACCAAAGGTTGTTAGCCCTTATGACCGGCCAGGGAAATGGTATGTGGTGCACACTCAGTCTGGTTATGAAAATAAAGTGCAGGGGAATCTCGCTCAGAGGATCCAATCAATGGACAAAGAAGACTCAATTCATGAAGTTGTGATTCCTCTTGAAAATGTAGTGGAATTCAAACAGGGGAAAAGAGTAGAAGTTCAGAAAAAAATGTTTCCTGGGTATATCTTGGTTCGGTGTCGGATGAACGACGATGTTTGGAATGTCATCCGAAACACACCAGGAATTACTGGCTTCGTTGGCTCAGCAAATAAGCCAACATCCCTCCCGAGGAAAGAAGTAGAGAATTTTCTTGGAACTGAAGGCGAAGCTGATGGGCAGACCACCAAACGAGCAAAGCCAAGATTGGGTTACGAAGAAGGTGAAACAGTTCGAGTTAAAGAAGGACCTTTTGCAGATTTCTCTGGTGAGATCATTGAGATAAATGAAGACCAACTTAAATTAAAAGTCTTGGTGAATATCTTTGGGCGAGAGACACCAGTTGAATTGGAATTTGCTCAAGTGGCGAAACTATAAAATTGAATTTGCGGTATTCAACAATATTGTAATGGGAGGGCGGTAGTGTTCTTCATTTCTTCCATAACGAAATGACTCCGAACATCGTATAGATCCACCTCCTCAACAAGTTTCTTATAGAAATGGTCATATGTTTCCATATCTGGAGCGACAACTCGAAGCATGTAGTCAACCTCACCACTTGTTCTATACGCTTCGATAATTTCAGGAAATTTTTCTACCGCGCTTGTGAATTGTCTTAACCATTCAGCGTTGTGGCGGTTAGTGCGGATTTCTACTACCGCAGACACAGAAAGGTTTACTTTAATAGGATTTACGAGTGCTACTCGTGAAGAAATTATCCCTTCGCTTTCTAGTCGTTGAACTCTTCGCCAGCAAGGAGCAGGTGTAAGTCCAACATGTTCAGCAATTTCTCTAGCTGATAACCTCGCATCTACTTGTAGTAAGTCAATAATTTTTTTATCAATATCATCCATAAGTAAAATAATATTGCACTATAAAGCTAAATATGCTCATAAATTTTAAATTTAAGGTGAAATAGCGCAATTATTTGATAAATATATGCTCCAGTAATGCGTTACTGTCATTACATGGGAATAAAGAAGCAATTCACTTCGCACCCAGCGACGGTTGGCGAAACATATTTAAAACACTTTAAGTTCGCTGTTCGAGTTTCAGCAGCACTTATAAAAGCTGGTTTCGCTTGTTTAGTTCACGCAATTTACCCCTCCGCTTTCACCCAGACTGCGAGTACTGCCATCAGAGACTTGTCAGTCAAAATAGAAGAACGGTCAGTTATAAACCCCAATGGCCATGTTGAGGTATTGGATTCTTCAGCATGTAGTTGCCTAACAGAATCAAGTGTTTAAAAAGATTCGTTGACCTGAATGAACCACTCACAAGATTTACAGGTATATTGACGTCTGCTGAAAATTTATTCAGGAGTGATAGGAAATGGCAGAAAAAGAAGTTGCTGCAGTAGTAAAAATCCAGATCCCAGCTGGGCAGGCTTCGCCTGCACCTCCAGTCGGAACCGCTCTAGGGCCTCACGGTATTGCCATTATGGACTTCTGTAAGGAATACAACGCGAGAACCGAAGATAAACGCGGCCAGGTGGTCCCTGTGGAAATTACGATCTATGAGGATCGAACATTTTCTTTCATCACTAAAACACCTCCAACTTCATTTCTCCTTCGTCAAGCAGCTGGGCTTGATAAAGCTAGCCAAAACCCTGGAAGGGAAATGGCTGGTTCTGTTTCCGATGCTCAAATCGCAGAAATTGCACAGACAAAACTTCCAGATCTAAATACGGATGACCTAGACCAAGCAAAATTACAAGTCACGGGAACGGCGAGAAGTATGGGGATTGAAGTTCATTAGGGAAAGCTTCAACTTGAAGACCTCAACAAGTTGAAAGTTAACATAGAGGGAGAACCCAACGGTTGAATCATAGTGATTCCAAAGAAAGGATAAGGTTCGATATGGCAAGTGGAAAACGATACGACAATGCGACAAAATCATTTGATCGCGAAGAGGCGTTCGCAGCTTCAGAAGCGTTAGCTCTTTCAAAGAATTTAGCGACAGCTAAATTTGATGAAACCATTGAGTTAGTTTGTCGCCTGGGAGTAGATCCGAAAAAGGCAGAAGAGATGATCAGGGGGACTGTTGCGCTTCCATCTGGAACCGGAAGAGATGTCCGAGTTGCTGTATTTGCGCAGGGGGAAGCTGCCTTGCAAGCGAAAGAGGCAGGGGCAGATATCGTCGGCGATACTGATTTGGCAGAGCAGATTGAAAAAGGAACGTTTGATTTTGATATCGCTATAGCTACACCCGAGATGATGCCGGTCGTTGGAAAACTTGGTCGGGTATTAGGCCCAAGAGGCCTTATGCCCAATCCTAAAACTGGAACGGTTACCGATAACGTCGCCAAAGCAGTGAAAGAATTCAAGGGCGGAATGGTAGAGTACCGGACCGACAAATTCGGAAACATCCAAGTGGCCATAGTTAATGCTAGTTTCGATGAAGCTTCACTTCTTGCTAATTTCGAAACAGTTATAGAAGAGTTGCAAAGAGTGAAGCCATCTGGGGCCAAAGGAAAATATATAAAAAAAGTTGTCGTGAGTTCAACCATGGGACCTGGGATAAAAATTGACGAAAACAATCTCTAAGACCTAGTCAAAAAAAGTAGTTGACCGGTCCTTTAGGGTTGCGACAATAGATTTTGGCGGTATGGTTTATGAGAACAAAATCAATGCCGTAGAAACTCGGTGCACAATGTGCTTAAGGAATGTTTTACATTCGCCGGTGGAGGTAAACTATCTAGATCACTGGAGCGTTTGCCGTTGGCATCGCTCCAAATTTTTTTTTGGGACATCAGAAAGAAAGGATCTCCTATGGGAGACCCCAAACCACAAAAAGTAGCCATCGTTGCCGAAGTGCAAGAGAAGTTTTCAAATGCCGACGCAATAGTCTTAACTGAATACCGTGGACTGACTGTTACCGATATGGCAGTTCTCAGACACGCTATGCGCGACGCAGGTGGTGAATACAAGGTTTACAAAAACACGTTAGTTCGTTTTGCTGCTAAAGAACTGAATCTTGAAATAGATGAATTGCTTGTTGGGCCTACTGCAATTGCATTTACTGGAACTCGCCCAGATGGCACTCCGGGCGATCCAGTAACAATTGCTAAAGCGTTAACAGATTTTTCAAAAACAAATGAGAGCTTGGTAATAAAAGGAGGGATGCTTGACGGGAATCTACTTTCAACCGATGAGATCATAGCACTCTCAAAGATAGCTCCAAGAGATGAACTCCTTGCTCGACTTGCAGGTGGAATTGCAGCACCTTTGCAAACATTCGCCGGATTGCTTAACGCATTACCTCAAAAATTCGCTTTCGCCTTATCTGCTCTTATTGAGGCTGGAGGTATAGGGACAGAAACACCTGAAGCTGAGGAAACACCTGAAGCTGAAGAAACACAAGCCGAGGACTCAGATAGTGAACCCCCGGAGAATGAAAAAATCGATGGCGAAGCCAAAGAAAATGAGGAGAGTTAAATTATGACTACCAAAGAAGAGGTACTTGAAGCAATAGCTAATATGAGTGTCTTAGAACTTAGTGAGCTTTTAAGTGAGTTCGAAGAAAAATTCGGTGTAACTGCTGCAGCACCTGTTGCCGCTGTTGCCGCCGCTCCAGCAGAAGGTGGAGGCGAAGCCGGAGAAGAGAAGAGCTCATTTGATGTTGTGCTTACCGGAGCAGGTGACAAGAAAATTCAAGTCATCAAAGAAGTCCGAGGTTTGACCTCTTTAGGACTTAAAGAAGCGAAAGAATTAGTTGAATCTGCACCAAAGCCCGTTATTGAAGGTGCCTCTAAAGAGGATGCAGATAAAGCTAAAGAAGCGCTCGAAGCCGCTGGAGCATCAGTCGAAATTCAATAATTCAAAATAATATCAACG
Source organism: Acidimicrobiales bacterium (assembly GCA_030740795.1). Classification (GTDB taxonomy): domain Bacteria; phylum Actinomycetota; class Acidimicrobiia; order Acidimicrobiales; family UBA8592; genus UBA8592. Next base: position 67,985 of record JASLWO010000037.1, read on the forward strand.
CTAACTGTTAAGGGTTTGCCCAATTTAAAAGAAATTTGGAAGAACCCTCCACTATTGGGGTAGAAGAAAAAATTTTGAATTTGAAAAATTGACGTAAAATTGCTTTGTGTTTGCCTAAATTGCACATAGACTTCTAATTCTGCCCATGTGCGTTTCCCACGATGAATTTCATGGCCCTGCGCGCGTTCAAACCGACTGATAAGAAGGAGTAGTTAGCTCTCTGCTCTAAAGAACCCATCGTAAGTTAAACAATACTGTCCATACCCACCCTTCATATTGAGGAGTAATCCTTGTCTCAAATCCGTAACCGATACTCATTCGCAAATCTAGATGAAGTTCTAGACCTTCCCGACCTTATTGCCGTTCAAAGGGAATCTTTCAAATGGTTCCTAAATGAGGGTTTAGCAAATACTTTTAAAGATATAAGTCCAATTACAGACTTTTCGGAGACGCTACAACTTGAACTTGAATTTGACCCACGTGATTCAGATCTCAACCCAGGACCTAAATACACGGTCGCGGAATGCAAAGCGAATCAAATCAGCTACACCTCGCCAATTCTTGTTAGGGCTAGATTTGGAAACCGCGACACCGGAGAACTCAAAGAGCAGATAGTATTTATCGGTGAGTTCCCGATGATGACCGAGGAGGGCACCTTTGTTATCAATGGAACAGAACGGGTTGTTGTCTCTCAGTTAGTTCGATCACCAGGCGTTATTTTCCAACCTGGTGAAAGGTACCGTTTACGTAACCTTGCGAGAAATCAATTAGTAACTGGGACGATCCATCCATACAGGGGTGAATGGATTGAATTTGACGTTGAGCAAAAACCGGGAAAGGACCCAACCGCTGGAACTCGTATAGCTAGGAAGCGCCGGCTAAGCATATTTACCCTCATCCGAGCTCTCGGTTTTGATGAAGAGAACCACCCAAATTTCCTACCAAACTTTGTTAAACATTTTGATTTCCTTGAACCACAGTATCTAAAGGAATTAGAGAAAGTCTCAGATGAAAATAAGCAAGAAGATGCTTTGCTTGAGATCTATAGGAGAGTTCGCCCAGGTGAACCACAAAATCTTGATGCAGCGAGAAATTATTTTCGTAATGCTTTCTTTGAAAGCCGCAGGTATGACCTTTCTCGAGTAGGTAGATATAAACTAAACAGGAAATTAGGTCCAGAAATAGACAAGATAGAGAAGCTATTCGGAGTTAAACTAGAGCGTCCAGAAGAAGACGCAACTGTTCTAAGCCCTTCTGAAGTTCTTGCTGCTAGCACTTACCTACTACACCTAATGAAATTTGAACCAGGGTACAGACTAGATGACCAGGATCATTTCGCTAACAGGCGAATAAGAAGCGTCGGTGAACTTATTCAGAATCAAGTCCGTATCGGTTTGTCCCGAATGGAACGTGTGGTCCGCGAGCGTATGACAACCCAAGACGTTGAAGGGATCACTCCTACGTCGCTTATAAATATACGCCCCGTAGTAGCTTCTATAAAGGAGTTTTTTGGAACTTCACAACTGTCCCAATTCATGGATCAAGTTAATCCACTATCAGGGTTGACACACCGACGCCGTTTATCAGCGTTGGGTCCAGGAGGACTTTCAAGAGAACGAGCTGGTTTTGAAGTTAGAGATGTCCACTTCAGCCATTACGGCCGAATGTGTCCCATAGAAACTCCCGAAGGTCCAAACATCGGCCTTATCGGAGCACTAGCAAGCTACGGGAAGGTTAATGACTTTGGATTTATAGAATCCCCATATCGCGTGGTTAAAAACGGTCGAGTGACAGAAGAAATTCGATACTTTGCTGCTGATGAAGAAGAAGAATACGTCGTAGCCCAAGCCAATGCTCCCATTGATGAGAAAGGTAACTTTCTACGCGACAGAGTTCTCGTAAGACGTTCTCCTCAGGCAGCTACACTTCAGGGCCTCAAAACAGCTCTAGAGCAAGAAGTTTTCTTCGGTGCCACAACTGAAATTTCATATGTCGCTCCGGAGGAAGTCCAGTTAATGGACGTCTCTCCTCGCCAAATAGTTTCAGTTGCAACTGCGTTAATTCCGTTCCTAGAGCATGATGATGCCAACCGCGCACTTATGGGAGCTAATATGCAGAGGCAAGCAGTGCCGCTTCTCCAAACAGAAGCTCCCTACATCGGAACCGGGATAGAGCAAAGAGCCGCGTTCGATGCAGCAGATATGATTATTGCAGAAGGCAACGGGGTTATTGCTGAGATTACGGGAAGAACTTTGACAGTTATGTACGAGGCAGAGAAAACTCTCGGAAGAAAAACATACAAACTAAAGAAATTCCAGAGATCAAACCAAGATACGTGCATAAACCAGAAACCTCTCGTAAGCGAAGGGGACAAGATACGAAAAGGCGACGTGCTAGCTGACGGTCCATCAACGGACTTGGGAGAACTCGCGTTAGGCAAGAACCTTCTCGTCGCATTCATGCCATGGAGAGGATATAACTTTGAAGACGCAATCATTATTAGTGAGAGATTGGTAAAGGATGATGTCTTAACGTCAATCCATATCCATCAACATGAAATAGATGCGCGTGATACCAAGTTGGGGTCAGAAGAAATCACTCGAGATATTCCCAATATCTCTGAAGAGATGCTTGCTGACCTTGGCGAAGATGGAATCATTAGAATAGGTGCAGAAGTCGGTCCAGGTGATGTTTTGGTCGGGAAAGTCACTCCAAAGGGAGAAACAGAACTAACACCCGAAGAAAGACTCCTAAGAGCAATCTTTGGAGAGAAAGCTAAAGAAGTCCGAAACACTTCACTTGTCGTTCCTCATGGTGAAACCGGAACGGTAATCGCTATTGATAAATTCGTGCGTGATGGAGAACATGGCGCAGAATTACAACCAGGAGTAAACGAACTAGTTCGTGTTTATGTGGCTCAAAAAAGAAAAATCAGCGTTGGAGATAAACTCGCAGGTAGGCATGGAAATAAAGGCGTGATTTCAACCGTTCTGCCGATAGAAGATATGCCGTTCATGGAGGACGGAACTCCCGTTGATGTCGTTCTGAACCCATTGGGCGTTCCCTCTCGAATGAATATAGGACAAGTCCTAGAAGCACACTTAGGGTATGCAGCTAGGTGGGGTTGGGACATAAACGGCAAATCTGTTGGAGACGAGCCAATATCAAATACAGCAAAGAAAACGAGGCCGAAAACTACTCCGGCTAAATTCATTTCCACACCTGTCTTCGATGGAGCAAAGTGGGATGAAGAAGACCTTGCTGGGAAACATCCAACAATCCAACAAATTTTTGAGAATCTGAACCCAGAATCCAATAACGGTGAGCGCCTAATTCAATCAGACGGGAAAGTCCAACTATATGATGGAAGAAGCGGTGAACCATTTGATAACCCAATAATGGCTGGTTACATGTATGTTCTCAAATTGCATCACCTTGTAGATGACAAGATACATGCAAGGTCAACTGGACCCTACAGTATGATCACTCAACAACCTCTAGGAGGTAAAGCACAATTTGGTGGTCAACGATTTGGAGAAATGGAAGTTTGGGCTTTGGAAGCATATGGTGCCGCATACTGCTTGCAAGAGTTGTTGACTACGAAATCCGATGACGTATTGGGAAGAATCAAAGTATATGAATCCATAGTCATGGGAGATAATATACCGGAACCCGGTATTCCCGAAAGCTTCAAGGTTCTTGTCAAAGAAATGCAATCACTTTGCTTAAACGTAGAGGTTCTAGACCTTGAAGGGGCTCAAGTCGAAATGCGTGAGATTGATGAAGATGTCTTCCGTACCAGTGAAGGATTAGGGATAGATATCTCCCGACCGGAGCGAGGAACCGATGAAGAAGATGCGGCCAGAGAAGCTGCACGTGCAAGTCGCGCAAGTGGAATTCGATAAGGATTAGGAGATAGATAAGAATGATAGATGTAAATGAATTCGATCAACTCCGTATAGGACTCGCCTCAGCAGATGCAATCCGAACATGGTCTAATGGAGAAGTCAAGAAACCTGAAACAATCAACTATCGAACATTAAAGCCAGAAAAAGATGGTCTTTTCTGCGAGAAAATTTTTGGTCCAACAAAAGATTGGGAATGCGCTTGTGGGAAATACAAACGTATTCGTTTCAAAGGAATTATTTGTGAAAGATGCGGTGTGGAAGTAACACGTTCAAAGGTTCGTAGAGAACGAATGGGCCACATTGAACTAGCAGCCCCAGCCGTTCACATTTGGTACCTTCGTGGAACGAGATCTTGGCTTGCGTATCTACTCATGGGTCTACAACCGCGCGAAGAACTGAAAGCTAAACAATTAGAAAAAGTTATTTACTTTGCCGCAAGCCTCGTCACTTGGGTGGATATAGACAAGAGAGACGAAGCTTTAGCTGAGCTTGAAACAGAAATGCTTGAAGAGAAAGAAGCAATACATAAAGAACGTGATGAAAGAATTCAAGAACGTCAAGAAGAGTTAGAAACAGAATTAGCTGAATTAGAAAATGACGAAGCTAACGAATCTGATATGAAAGCCTTAGAGAAACAAAGCAAAAAAGACATAGAACTTATCGTCGAGGATGCTAACGATGAAGCCGATCTTTGCGAGCGAGCTTTCGTCGAGTTCCAAGGACTGTTTTCTCGTCAAATCATTGAAGATGAGCTGTTATGGAGAGAACTTGTTGATAGATATAGCGAATATTTTGAAGGCGGAATGGGCGCTGATGCTATAGCTCAATTGGTTGAAAGACTCGATTTCGATGAAGAAGAGTTAAAACTTCGCGATGCCATTGACCCACCAGCAGGACAGAAACCACTTTCTGCCCAAAGAAAGCAAAAAGCGATTAAAAGGTTAAAAATAGTTTCATCATTTAACCGTCGTGACGATCGTGGAAACCGGGTGAATAACCCAAGAGCGATGATCCTTGATGTCGTTCCAGTTATCCCACCAGAACTTCGACCAATGGTTCAATTAGATGGCGGAAGATTCGCAACCTCTGATCTAAATGACCTGTACAGGCGAGTAATTAACAGAAACAACCGACTTAAACGACTCCTAGATCTTGGAGCTCCCGCAATCATCGTAAATAATGAGAAACGCATGCTTCAAGAAGCAGTAGATGCTCTCTTTGACAATGGACGACGAGGAAGGCCGGTCACCGGGCCAGGGAACCGACCCCTAAAATCGCTCTCAGATATGCTTAAGGGCAAACAAGGCAGGTTCCGTCAGAACTTGCTAGGTAAACGAGTTGATTATTCTGGGCGATCCGTAATCGTTGTAGGACCCACGTTGAAACTCCATCAATGTGGACTACCGAAACTGATGGCATTAGAACTCTTCAAACCATTTGTGATGAGAACTCTAGTCCATGAAAATCTCGCCCCTAACATTAGATCAGCGAAACGGATGGTCGAAAGAAGACGCCCAGCAGTCTGGCCAGTTCTTGATGAAGTAATAAAAGAACACCCCGTTCTGTTGAATCGAGCTCCGACTCTACACCGTCTAGGCATTCAGGCATTTGAACCTGTTTTGGTAGAAGGAAAAGCCATACAACTACATCCTCTCGTCTGTACAGCATTTAACGCTGACTTCGATGGAGACCAAATGGCAGTCCATCTTCCCCTTTCTGCAGAAGCACAGGCTGAAGCTCGAGTTCTTATGCTCTCAGCACATAACATTCTGTCTCCAGCTAATGGAAACCCATTGACCGTTCCCACACAAGACATGATCATTGGAGCTTTCTACCTAACAGAACACGTTCAAGGAGAAAAAGGTGAGGGAAAAACTTATAGGAGACTAGATCAAGTAGAGAGAGCTATCGAGGCAGGTGAAATAAGTCTTCATGCAGAAATAGACTTCCGTTCACCAAGAACCCTCATTAAAGCAGAAGAAGACTCTGATGCTAAACCTGAGTTCATTAAAACAACAGCTGGACGAGTTCTATTCAACCATGCCTTACCTGAAGAATACCCTTGGGTGAACGAGAAGGTAACCAAACGAGAAATGGGAACAATCGTTGAATATCTAGCTAGAGAATTTGAAAAAGCGACAGTAGCTACAAGCCTGGACGCATTAAAAGACCTTTGTTTCCACTGGGCTATGAAATCTGGAGTAACAGTTTCCGTAGATGACGTAAAAACACCCGCTACGAAAAAAGGAATATTAGAAAAACACGAAGCTGAAGCCGAAAAGGTAGAAAAACAATTCCGCCGAGGAATCATCACAGATGGTGAAAGAAGGCAGAAAGAAGTTGAAATTTGGTCCGAAGCTACAGAACTTATCAAAAACGATATGGAGCGTGGATTAAAAGAAGAATCATTTAACCCCATAGACATGATGGTCGGCTCAGGAGCTCGAGGGAACATGATGCAAGTTCGACAAATCGCTGGGATGCGAGGACTTGTAGCTAACCCACGTGGAGACATGATCCCCCGGCCAATCAAGAGCAACTTCCGTGAAGGCCTTGACATGCTTGAATACTATATTGCTACACCAGGAGCTAGGAAAGGCCTTGTAGATACCGCCCTAAGAACAGCTGACTCTGGATACCTAACTCGGAGGCTTGTCGATGTTTCTCAGGAAGTTATCATCAACAATGATGACCCATTTGCTGATGGGGCAAAACCTCCGTCTGCTTGGATAGAAGATATTTACCCAGAAGATTACTTCGTTGATGCTTCAGGAAACTATGTCGGAACGGATCCGGAACCTGGGTGCGAGAAGAAAAGATCTTATCTCAGGACGCGCCTGTATGGCCGTGTTCTAGGAGAGGACGTAACTCTTTCTGACGGAACAGTTTTTGAAAGTGCGACCATGATCTCAGAAGAGATGATGGACCAGATGGCCAATGATCCAGAGGTCAGTCGAGTCAAATGCCTGACCCCACTCACCGATGAGAGCGAAACGGGGATTTCAGTTTCTAGCTACGGAATGTCAATGGCAACCGGTGAACATATTGAAGTTGGCGAAGCCGTTGGCGTAATTGCAGCACAATCAATTGGAGAGCCTGGAACTCAATTAACAATGCGTACGTTCCACACAGGTGGTATCGCTGGCAAAGACCTTGCCGGAGGCTTACCTAGAGTCGTTGAATTATTTGAAGCTAGAACTCCTAAAGGAGCAGCGTTATTATCAAGAACTTCTGGAGTTATCCGTATTGATGAGGAAGGAAGAAGTCGAGCAGTAATTGTTGTCAGTGATGATGGCGAAGAAGATGTTTACGACAAAATAGCCATGGAAGCTCGCCTTGAGGTTAGGGATGGGCAAGAAATTCTAGCCGGTGACCCTATTATAGAAGGTCCTCGAGATCCCAAAGAACTATTGGAGATTCGAGGAATGCGCGAAACGCAACGATACCTCGTTGAGCAAGTCCAAGGTGTTTACCGAGATCAGGGCGTTTCAATCCATGACAAGCATATTGAATTAATTGTGAGGCAAATGACTCGACGGGTTCTGGTCCATGATGCTGGCGATTCAAGCTTCTTGCCAGGAGAAAGTATTGGCGGGCGCGCCTATGTTGAGGCCAACAGAAAGCTAGTGGAAGAAGGGAAAGAACCTGCCAAGGCAAGACCACAATTGATGGGGATCACTAAGGCTTCTTTAGCAACAGAATCATGGCTTTCAGCAGCTTCTTTCCAAGAAACCACTCGAGTTCTTACAGAAGCTGCGATTGAATCCAAGTCAGACAATCTCATAGGTCTTAAGGAAAATATTATTATTGGAAAACTCATCCCTGCCGGAACTGGTTTGACTACTTACAGAGATTTTTCAGTTGAGACACCTGATTACAGGCCGATGGAATTTTACTCCTCGGATGAAGATGAAGATGAAGATCTTGCAGATTGGATGGCTCAACAAGACGTATTCCACCAAGAACCTGAAGAAGACTCAGTGCCAGAAGCTAACGAAGAAGTAATTGGGTAGAAACTTCTTGCCACCTTTGACAGAAGTCTAAATACGTTTAATTTATTTCCTAAAGTAAATCTGAAAGAACATTGCGATTTAGCGTGGACCTTTTGCAAAGACCCCCTAGGCTTGATTGCTGATTCTAAAACCAATTAAACATAGCGAGCGTAAGTTCGCCGGAGATAAAATTGCCAACGATACAACAACTTGTTCGAAAAGGAAGAGAGTCCAAATTTCGTAAAGAAAAGACTCCAGCACTAAAAGGTGCCCCTCAAAGAAGAGGAGTGTGTACTCGTGTATATACCGCTACTCCTAAAAAACCTAACTCAGCACTGCGGAAAGTAGCTCGAGTTCGTTTAACAAGCGGAATTGAAATTACGGCATATATTCCTGGAGAAGGTCACAATCTACAGGAACACTCCATTGTTTTGGTTAGAGGAGGACGTGTCAAAGACCTCCCTGGTGTTCGTTATAAAGTTGTTCGCGGAACTCTAGATACCGCTTCTGTCCGTGACCGTAAACAATCTCGAAGCCGATACGGCGCAAAAAAGGATTAGGAAAATAAGCCATGCCTCGTAAAGGACCACCTACGCGCCGATATCTTCAACCAGATCCAATTTATAAGTCAGTTCTGGTAACACAACTGGTAAATAAAATTCTGCAGCGAGGAAAGAGATCAATAGCTGAAAAGATTGTTTATGATGCTCTTTCCACGATTGAAGAGAAAACTGGTTCTGACCCGATTGATACGCTAAAGCGTGCAATCGAAAATGTGCGTCCCCAGTTGGAAGTTAGGAGCCGGAGAGTCGGCGGAGCGACCTATCAGGTACCTGTTGAAGTTCGCCCAAGAAGAGCTACTACATTAGCGATTCGTTGGTTGGTTAGTTTCGCTCGGGACAGAAGAGAACGAACCATGTCCGAGCGATTGGCAAATGAGTTACTTGACGCTTCTAATGGGATAGGGGCAACAGTGAAACGCCGAGAAGATACACATAAAATGGCAGAAGCTAACAAAGCCTTTGCCCACTATCGCTGGTAATTAGAATCTACACTTGGTAATTGAGTTTGTTCTAACAGGCACGCATAAGTAAGAAACCGAAACGAAAGAAAAAAGTTATGGCACGGCATCCATTAGAAAGAACAAGGAATATAGGCATCATGGCTCATATTGATGCGGGTAAAACAACTACAACTGAACGTATTCTCTACTACACGGGTCGTTCGTACAAAATAGGTGAAGTTCACGACGGAGCTGCCACCATGGACTGGATGGAACAAGAACAAGAACGTGGGATTACGATTACCTCAGCAGCAACCACCTGTTACTGGAAAGATCACCGAATCAATATCATAGATACACCGGGACACGTTGACTTCACGGTGGAAGTAGAGAGATCTTTGCGTGTTCTTGATGGAACTGTTGCAGTTTTTGACGGAGTTGCAGGCGTGGAACCACAGTCAGAAACTGTTTGGCGTCAAGCCGAAAAATACAGTGTCCCTAGAATGTGCTTTGTTAACAAAATGGATCGAACCGGAGCTGATTTCTTTTTCGTTCTAGACACCATCAAGGAAAGACTGACTGAGAATTATGTGGTTATTCAACTTCCAATCGGAGCCGAATCTGAATACCAAGGAGTGATTGACCTTCTAACGATGAAGGCACTCATTTGGGAAGGTGAAGATTTGGGAGCTTCATGGGATGAAGTTGACATTCCTGAAGAATACATTGATCAGGCAGAAGAGTATCGCGAGTTAATGATTGACAAACTTTCAGAATTTGATGAGACAATTACGGAAAAATACCTTGAGGACGAAGAAATAAGTGTTCAAGATCTTAAAAATGCGATTCGTGAAGGAACACTAAATCATGAATTAGTTCCAATCCTCAATGGGACAGCATTCAAAAATAAAGGCGTGCAACCTCTACTAGATGCCGTAATAGATTACCTGCCTTCTCCACTAGATATTTCGGAAATAACAGGACAAAGTCTTAAAGGGAATGAAGAGGTAACAAGAAAGCCATCAGATGATGAACCATTTGCAGCTCTTGCTTTCAAAATTATGACTGACCCGCATGTTGGAAGGTTAGCTTTCTTTCGAGTTTATTCAGGCTCACTTGAAAAAGGCTCCCAGATTCTCAACACCAGAACAGGGAATAAAGAACGCATGGGAAGAATCCTTGAGATGCACGCAAATGACCGTGAAGATGTTGATGCTGTTTATACAGGGGACATTATGGCAGCCATCGGAATTAAAGACGTAAGAACTGGCGACTCACTTGTAGCAATTGATAATCCGGTGATTCTAGAAGAAATGACTTTCCCCGACCCTGTTATTGATGTAGCCGTAGAACCGAAATCTAAAGCTGATCAAGAGAAATTATCAAAAGCTTTAATGGCGCTTTCCCAAGAAGATCCAACATTTAGGGTCCAAACAGATCAAGAAACAGCACAAACAATTCTTTCTGGCATGGGAGAACTCCATCTTGAAGTCCTTGTTGACCGCATGCTAAGAGAATTCAACGTAGATGCGACAGTTGGGAAACCTCAGGTGGCTTATCGCGAAACAATTACTAAACCTGTTACTAACACCTACACCCATAAGAAACAGACCGGAGGATCTGGCCAATTCGCAGAAGTAGAGATAGATGTTTCTCCAGCGAAACCAGGGGAGGGGTACTCCTTTGAAGATAATATCTCCGGAGGTCGTATTCCTAAGGAATACATACCAGCTGTTGATGCTGGTATCAAGGACGCTATGACTTCGGGAGTATTAGCAGGATTTCCAGTTGTTGATATCCGCGTTGAATTAAACGATGGAAAATTCCATGATGTTGACTCATCCGATATGGCATTTAAAATTGCTGGGACAATGGCATTTAAAGAGGCTGCTAGAAAAGCAAAACCTGCATTACTGGAACCCATAATGGCTGTAGAGGTAGTTACTCCAGACGATTACCTCGGTGGAGTGGTTGGAGACTTGAACAGTCGAAGAGGGCAAGTTCAAGGAACTGAACAAAGAGGGAATAACCAAGTTGTAAATGCTCTAGTTCCTTTATCGGAAATGTTTGGTTATGTCGGAGATCTGCGTACCATGTCTTCAGGTAGAGCAAACTACACAATGCAGTTTGACTCTTACCAACAAATGCCAGCAAATGTCCAAGAAGAAGTAGTAACTCGGCTTAGAGGTGAGTGACTTTTGATTCTTGGCCGTAAGATGGTCTAGTGCGGTTATGCAGCAGCGTTATGCTGGTAAGCCACAACAAGTAAATATAAACAAAAGAGTCCGGAAGTAACCGGTTAACAGAAAGAAATTTGAGGAAAAACAATGGCCAAGGAGACGTTCGAGCGAACTAAACCTCATGTCAACGTGGGGACGATGGGTCACATTGACCACGGAAAGACAACATTGACTGCTGCTATCACCAAGGTACTCAGCGAAAATGTAGCAG
>JASLWO010000038.1 GCA_030740795.1 Acidimicrobiales bacterium
TTCGGGAAGGTGATTATTTCTACATTATTATCCGCCCAATCAAGCCCTTCAGCAGAAATAGAATCTAAATCTCCAATGAGTATATTGGGGAGACACCCTAGTGCTAATGCGTTATCTAATCCTGAATCTGCAGCAATAACGAAACTATTATCTTCAATAAAATTTAAGATTTCCGTTGAAGGAGTTGGTCCACCGCTAAAGATCACGGCTTCGCTTATTCTTTTCCCATTCATAAACACTTCTCTTTTGAGAGATTTAGTCGTTATTAACTTTTCTCCACTCTACCGGATCTCAAGTTTCTCCAGGCTAGAAATGCAGCTGCGATAGCTCCGACGATGCCAACTAGAATCGAATTTGTAGCTGAAAAACTTAAAGCAGCTGCTAACAAAAGCGTCACTACAAATCCCCCAACTATTGATAACGGGTATGCTAGGCAACCCAATCGCTGTGGTGTGGTTTCCCCTGATTCCATTTGCTTCTTAATCCGACTTCATTACTCGTTGTGACACTTGCAATTTTCGTTTTGACTTTGACCCTTCAATAACAACAGATTTTGTAACAGTTACATACACCAAGGCGGATTTTTTATTTTTCACATTTCCTAAACTGACAGTGGCCCATTTCCTGCCTGGAGACCAAAAAGCAAATCCCACTGCACCGATAATAGCAATGACTAAAGATGCCCAAAGCGCTTGACTCCAGCCATTAACAACTGACTGCCTTACTTGTTCCAAAAACTCAAAACTCTTCTCAGACAACTCAGAAGCTGCCTTTGGGGCGACTGCGGGTGTTTCTTTCACTGCAGCAATTACTTCTTCTGGGAAACTGTCTATCTTAGAAATTGAATTCCTATAACCACTATTAAAAACTGACCCTGCTATCGCTATTCCGATAACAGCTCCAAGTTCTCGCAATACATCATTTAAAGCCGAGGCAACACCCTGTTTCTCGGATGGCAAAGCAGATACTAGAATCTCCGTTGCGGGTGGTGATACTAGTCCCATACCAGCCCCATAAAGAATCAAGACTACTGTCAACAGCTTTAAATCATTTGCTATTCCGGCAGTTGTGCCTACATAGAATGCTGTGCCAAGTAATAAGAAACCACTTGTTCCAACTATCCTGAAACCTAACTTTCTGGATAAGGGAATTGCCATCATCGAAGCAGGGAAAAGCCCTATAGCTGCCAGCAAGAAACTCAGGCCCGTATCTAAAGGTCCGTAGCCTATAACGAAGGCTAGATACGGTACGGTAACGAAAAAGAAACCGAACGCTAGGGAAAACTGGATCAAAAGAGCGAACGAGCTTGAACGTACTCCCTTGTCCGAAAATATTCTGAGATCCAAAAGCGGTTTTGCAGCCCTTAATTCCCAAACAATGAAAAGTGTGAGGAAAACTCCACCGACAATAAAAGCCATCAGAATAAGAGTTGATGCCCAACCTTTTGTAGGTCCTTCCATGACTCCGAAGACGATTCCTCCGATAGCTAACAGAGACAAAAGAGCGCCAACTGGATCTAAGTTAGATTCTTCCGGGGCTGAGGACTCCGGAAGGAACACCCAACACAGGACAAAAATACCTAATGATAGTAATGCCATTACCATAAAAACCGATCCCCACCAGTAATTCTCAAGTAGCGCTCCGGATAGGAGAATTCCAAGAAACCCTCCGGAGAAAACGGCGGCTGTCCAAATCGCGACACCTTTCGCTTTTTTATTTTCAGGCAGTGTTGTGGTAATCGTTGAAAGTGTCGCAGGAAAAATAAATGCAGCACCAACCCCGCTAAAAGCCCTGAACGCTATAACTAACTTTGCTTCAGAAGCCCCACTGAAATCTAGATCTTGTGTAAATAAAGTGGCTCCATTTGCCAACGCTAAAATAAAAACTCCTAAAAGAAGCATTCGTCTTCGCCCAAACCTATCCCCCAAAGCACCTGCGGGCAGAAGTAACACGGCTAAGGAAAAGGCATAAACATCAACCATCCATTGAATATCTGACTGGCTAGCTCCAAGTTCTCTTGAGAGTTCAGGTATAGCCACATTTAATGAAGAGATATTAGCCACAACTAAAACAGCGGCGGAAATAGTTGCTATCAGAATAAACGTTGTGTTGCCCTTAGATCTGGCAGACTTCATCGTTCAAGTTTGCCATTGCTATGTTTCAGTTGGTGGATCTCACAAATTCTCTTACCCACACGACAATTGTCATACCAGTTTAATAGTTTTGGGTAATGGAATTTGTGTGGTGTAAACAATGTGGTGAGGAACCGGCATGGAATGGAGAATGGTGCAGTCCTTGTTTCAAAATCTATAGAGTAAATAATCCCAAAGACCAGGACCTGAGAATCGACATTCAAAAGTACTTAGTGGTGACTTGGAGAAAAACTTGCGCACCCAGATACTGGCGGTCTCCCAATAGGCCTGGTGGCAGCATTGATGCTTAGTGCCTGCTTTTAAATTCAAAGCATTGCTATCTTAAATAAATGGGAATCAATGGAAATCAATTACTGCAAGTAACTTTGAACGAGAACCCCAAGCTATGGGAACTAATCGGCTTCAAAGTAAGCCAGTTTGACAACGGGGATTCATTTTTCATGTTAGGTAATGTCCAGTTCCTTTTAACCGCTTCTCGAGAACCGGTAGGATTCTCTTCGTTAACAGCATTTGAGGTTGAGAAACCGATTGACTCACTTCCCTTTCAGGCAATGGCAAGGGAAGATGTAGATAGAATTCTTTCACTTCCGAAAACAACTCACCCAAATTCTATTTCAAGAATTGATCATGTTGTAGCAACTACACCTGATTGTGATCGAACTACTTCAGCATTTGATGATGCAGGGATTCCATTGAAAAGAGTGCGGACGTTTGGAACGAAGAATAATTTGGTCCGTCAAACATTTTTTTGGCTTGGGGATGTAATCCTAGAGCTCGTCGGTCCTGATGAAAAAAGCAGTCATGGGCCTGCCGTATTCTGGGGATTAGCACTCGTTTCAGAAGATATTGAGAAAACAGTTAATAATTTGGGGGATTCTTGTACGCCGCTAAAAAAAGCGGTCCAAGCCGGAAGAGAGATTACGACCGTAAAAACTCGGGAAATTGGTATTAATACCCCTATCGCTATTATGACGCCACATGTATAAGTTTGAATTAAGATAAGAAGATGATCATCCCTGAATTATTTGACTTATCTGGGCAGACAGCAGTTATTACTGGAAGTGGGAAAGGTATCGGAGAGGGAACAGCCAAGCTCCTATCTGAGGCAGGGGCGAGCGTTGTTGTATCTTCTAGGACGGAAGAAGATATAAGAAAAGTTTCCGATGAAATAGTTAGTGCGGGTGGGTCTGCAATACCTATTGTTTGTGATGTCACTAAAGATGAACAGGTCCATGCACTTGCTAAAAGTGCGTTAGATACTTTTGGAACAATTGATATTTGGGTGAATAACGTAGGCGGAAGTACTGGTCGGACTCCATTGAAAGAACTCTCGAGAGAGCATTGGGATCAAACTATCGCGTTGACGTTGACATCGGTTTTTGTTGGGTGCCAAGTTGCTGCCATGAATATGAAAAAAGGCAGCATAGTTAATATCTCTTCTCGATCTTCCTGGGGGGCGGTTCCTAACAACTCTCATTATGCTGCTGCCAAAGCAGGGGTAAACGTACTTACCGCTTCCTTAGGGCACGAATTGGGTCCTGATATTCGATGTAACGCTGTTGCATCGGGCGCTGTCCCAACTGAAATCTTCTTTGAAGTAATGGATTTGAAACCTGCTGACCTACCTGCTTACGCCAAAGAAACCGGTGTGCCCCTTGAGCGTCTTGGAAGTCCTAGAGATATTGCTGGGGCGGTTCTGTTTCTATGTTCTGAAGCCTCATCATGGATCACTGGAGAGGTAATAACAGTAAGTGGTGGGCGTTAATTAACGAATGTTCGGTTCGTTAAGTGAGATAATATTGTCGAGTAATATTTTTTTCTGGTCTTCTTTAGAGAAATCCTTTAATTCAACGACGTAATCTAGCGGAGTTGGCATGCCTTCTATATGAGGCCAATCTGAACCAAATACAACTCGATCCGTTCCCATTATTTCAGCAACTTCGTAAGGGTCGTCTTCCCAAAAGGGATTAATCCAAACATGCTTTTTGAATAACTCCAATGGGTCTTCTTTAAACCATCCCATGAGTTTGTTTTTTTGTTGAGGCAGTTTCCGAAAAAGGTCAGGCAAAAAACTCGAGCCGTTCTCCACCGAAACGATCCGCAAATTTGGAAATCGTTCATACATTTTTTGCAAAGACATGGTCATGAGCCAATCAAGTGCTGCCCGCTCAATATTAAAAGCTTTTATAGAAGGCATATAAGTCGGTCCGCTTCCAAAATTTGCTCCGAACCCATCATCAGCGTATCCCTGTGATGAATAACCGCTGTCTCCTGCATGGATAACTAGCGGAATACCCGCCTCATCTAACAGCGACCAGAATGGGTCAAACATTTTGTCAGCGGGAGATTTAGGACCATCTTCTGTCCAAACAGCTGCTGGCCTTAAACAAACTACCCGCGCTCCGTTATCAAGGGCGGTCTGTAACTCTTCGACAGCGAAGTCAACGTCGCAAAGTGTGATATAGGGGGCTGCGTAAATAGTGTCTTTGTAATTACAACCCCAGTCTTCAAGCACCCATTTATTAAATGCTCTAAACAAAACCTTTACGGCCTCTACGTCTTCTTTTAACAACTCCTCATACAGGACTCCCAATGTTGGAAATAACCAAACTCCCTGAAGCCCTTGCTCCGAAATTTTCTTAACACGTGCGTCCCTATCCATATATTCTTCTGGAAGTCGTTCTCGGTCTTTTAGCATCTCCAGCGGAGATCGCCCTGTAGGGTTACCGCGGAAATAGTCATGCAAAGCTCCCGGTTTTGCAATCGGGTCCCAAGTGGGATTCGCTACCGCCGTACTAATTTGACCACCGACAATATGGTGCTTTCTTCCTTGGATATCGCACCATTGGACACAACGACGCTGCCACTCTTTAGGAACATAGCGAGTAAAGGCATCCTCAGCTTCATAATAATGATTGTCACAGTCAAAGGGAACGAAGCTTAATTCATCCATTTCATCCATTGATACTTCTTCCTTTCCCTTTAAATGGGACCTACACCACTATTCCTAGTTAATGTATTCCATTAATACCGCAAAGTCAAATTATGTTGGGTACTTTCATTATTGACGTTTCTCGTTGTTAACCATATGATTTGCAGCCGTTTTGAAATATTCCTTCATGGCTTCAAGTATTCTAGTTTCTGGTTCCATTTTTGCTAAGGCATAATCCATGCTTGCCAACCAGGCATCGCGTTCTGTTCCCCCTATAGGGAAGGGAGCATGCCGCATCCTTAATCTGGGGTGGCCTCGTTTGTCGGAGTACTCTGATGGGCCTCCCCAATATTGGATCAAGAAGTCGGCAGTGTTTCTCTTTGACTCAGATAGGTCCTCTGGGTATAAGTGGCGGATTTGATTTTGCATCTCAACATCTTCATAGAAAAAATCCATGAGTTCATAGAACCAGTTACTGCCTCCTACAAGTTCGTACACGGTCTTTTCTGCTCCAACCCAGCGAACGTTCATAGAGAGAGTCTAGGGGAAGTTAATTCCCTAGCGGGGCTTAGCGAATCTCTTTAGAGATTTCCTTAATTGCTGCTATCGCTTCTCCGACAGATGAGGAAGAAATAACTATTGTCCTGTTCTTCGGAGCTACAAAACCATGGTTTACCAACGAATCAAGAAATTCCTTAAGAGGGTTCCAGAATTGACCTTCATCCAAAAGAACTACTGGTTTATATTTTTTAGGCTCGTGCATTCCTAGTTTCGTCCAAGTCGCTGCTTCAAAAATCTCTTCGAGAGTGCCCATCCCTCCGGGTAAAGCTACGAAAACATCTGCTAACGAGTACATTTTTCTTTTCCGTTCATGCATGTCTGAAGTGACTATAAGTTCGCTGAGACCGGGATGAGCTACTTCTCGTTCAGAAAGAGCCTCAGGGATGACTCCAATTACTTCCCCTCCTTTCTTAAGCGCTGCATCAGCGACTGCACCCATCACTCCAATCTGAGCACCCCCATAGACAAGTTGAAAATTTTCTATGGCTAGTTCGGTACCAAGTTCTCTAGCAAGTTGAACAAATCGGCCATCAGCACCTTTGCTTGATCCGCAAAAAACGCACACGCTAAGATTTTCCATTCTCTGAATCTACATTAGTTTCTCTTACTTTCACTTTCTGCTCTCAACTCTGGCAAAATATCTAGATGCGCAAACTTGTTGCACTTGACCTGCCTTGTGGAGATTTGTTCTTGTCAAACGTAAAAGACGCTTGGGATGCAGGTGATGCCGTACTGCCCCTAGATCAACGGTTCCCACATGAGATGAAGGAAAGAATAGTCAAACAATTTGGCGCTTCCATAGTCATTAGTGAAAGAGGTGAATCTCTCGTCAGTGGAACAGCGGTTGAATCTGAAGATGCTTTGGTGATAACGACAAGTGGAACTTCCGCTTCACCTAAGGGTGTTGTTCTAAGCCATGAGGCTTTAACGGCCTCTTCTCAAATGACGTCTTCCGCTCTGTCAGTAGATCATGATTCTGATGTTTGGCTATGTTGTCTTCCTGTCTCTCATATAAGTGGTTTCTCAGTAATTTCTCGGGCTTTACATACTGGAACGAGATTAGAATTACACAGTTCCTTTGATGCTGCCTCCTGTGAACAAGCAGGACACGACGGAGTTTCTCTAGTCTCTCTGGTCCCTGCGGCACTCAACCGCGTTGATGCAACTGCTTTTAGAAAAATTCTTGTTGGAGGTTCTTCTATGCCATCGAAGCTCCCTGCAAACGCAGTCCAAACATACGGAATGACTGAAACTGGCAGTGGGGTCGTATACGATGGTTTCCCCTTAGACAAAGTAAAATTAGATATACGTGATGGTGAAATCTTCATCCAATCCCCTTCGCTTTTCAGAACATACCGTGGCGAAATGCCTTCATTGCAAAGTGGCTGGTTTGCAACTGGTGATGCTGGTCACATCGCTGAGAGCGGTAAGTTAGTTGTTTCTGGTCGATTAGATGATGCAATTATTACCGGTGGGGAGAAGGTCTGGCCGGCTTTAGTTGAACGGCACCTTCTATCTCTTCAATTGTTCCGAGAAGTCATGATTGTGGGGCGTCCCGATGATGAATGGGGTCAAGTCATTACCGCCGTAGCCGTACTACTTGATCCAAACGAAATCCCAAAAATTGAGAATATACGTGAACGACTCAATGCTTTTCTTCCTCGTTTCGCACTACCAAAGGCAATTGAAATAGTTGAATCTCTCCCCCGAAACCATTCAGGGAAGCTCTTGCGAAAACTAGTTTAATTTATTCCCTAAGATGTATTTTTCCCCCTTCCGGAACAAGAGATTTCATTTGATCGTCTTCTATGAACATCGCAGTCCCTAGTCCATGGGCGATATTCGGCGATAAGCATGTCGCTAGGTGGCACCACGTTCTCAATCCAACGGGACCATCATAGGTGGATGAGACAACAACTTGGATTCCTTTATTCCTTGCATGATTGGAAATGCGAAGAGTGTCATCTATCCCTCCAACAAATGGGGGTTTAACAACGATGTAGTCCATAAGTTTTTCTTGAAAAGCTATTTCCCGGTTCTCAACATCTCTTGTTAAGTCATCTGTCCCTATGGGGACAGAGACAATTTCGCGCAATTCAGTGAGTTGCCCGATGGTCCCTACAGGGTCTTCCACATACTCAAGGCGATCTCCTAGTAAATTATTAGCAAACTCCATATTTGTAATTGCAGTTTCTAGAGACCATGCCCCATTTGGGTCTAAGCGGATTTTTTCTTTTTTTCTCAACATTTCGGCTAACACTCTGATTCTTTCTAAATCGTCATGGAAGCCCAGTTTAATTTTGAAGACAGAACTACCTTGCTGTTGCAGTGTTTGTAAAGTTTTCCTTAGTTCTTTTTCATTTACTCCGCCTACTAGAGCATTGACCTGAATTGAGCCCGCAGCCCCTCCAAGAAGTGACCATAGTGGGATGTTCATATGTTCAGCTTTAAGGTTCCAGTGCGCCATGCCAACACCCGCTCTCACTTCATTTGATAACTTGGCGCTACGTAGTTTGCCACTAGTAAAGGCTAGGAGTTCTTCCTTTGCCTCTAGCCCTGAAATTTTGGACCAGCCAATTAACGGCAGAACCTCTCCTTCACCGTAATGACCTTCTTCTTCAATTCTGATTGAGTACCCTTTTCGTTCGGTGATTACCTCTTTGGCAGTAACAACAGGCTTCACTAAGTTATACGAAATTTCCCTGATTTGAATCATCAGGATGTCCTTGTCTTTCGCAAAAATTGACTTATTATTTCAGCTGTTTCCTCGGGTTTTTCATAATGAACTGCATGCCCTGCGCCTACAACGATATTTATTTCTGCATTGGGTAATTCGCTCACCATTGATTCCGCTATTTCCACGTATTTCTGATCCTTCTGACCTGCTATTAGCAATATGGGAACTTCAATATCTTGCAATTTTTGCCAAAGAGAATCCATCATTCCGGTTCCCGCCAAACGGAGGTGATTAGCTAAGCCACAAGTTTGGTGACGCAGCCTTATTCTCCTAATTTTTTCCTGTTTCTCCAGAGAAAGAAGTCTTTGAGATGCAAAGATGGGTCTCTTCTCCCAAAAGTTCACAAAATGTTCAAGGCCATGATCCTCAATTTTTGCCGCAATACCTGAATCATGAACTGCGCGCAAATGCCTATCTTGATCGTTTTCTATTCCCGCGGTGCCTCCGATCAGCACAACAGATTGAAGAGAGTCTTGTCTATCTGCGGCGTATGATAAAGCTATTCGAGCTCCCATTGAGTAACCGATAATATTGAATGGCTTGCATAGATATTCTTCCGCTACGCCATCTAGTTGTTTAATGATTTCTTTAATCCGGTATGGGAAATGGTTTGTCGGGCAAGGGCTTCTTCCATGTCCGATCAAATCAGGGGTTGCGCAATCATAAGGAAGTAATTCTGAGAGTTCTTGCATTGATTCATAAGTACCCGTGAAGCCATGGAGCATCATAACCTTGTTGGTACTTGTAAATCTTTGTACGTGTAGAGAGATTTTTGACTTTTCCATTGCCCTCCTACCCAACGAATTCTATATCAAAATTTTCTCTGATTTGGTTAATATTTTCAACCGTTGTCGTGCTATCTGTTCGGTACCAGATGACCGTTAAGCCTTCACCTGCAATGCCTGAGGTAACCGCTGCAGTTAGTCCGTCAAGTGAGGTAGGTATTTCTACAGTGATACCGGCGGCAGCTAGAATTTCCGGCAAAGCTAAATTTGGTGACGTCGTATAGAACTTGTTGAAGATTTCTTTATCAACTGATTGTGCTACGGGAAGGGAGGAGAAAATTCCACCACCTTTATTATCAAAAATGACTATTGTGAGATCTGTTTGCAACCGGTCAGCGGCAAAAAAGCCTCCAATATCATGGGTAGCGGCTACATCCCCGACAACCGCAAGTGTTTTCCCATCGGCGCCAAATGCTACTCCAACGCTAGTTGAGACCACGCCATCAATTCCATTAGCCCCTCTGTTACTTATAGTTCTATAGGCATTTCCTTTATTCATAAATGCCAATTCAGCATTTCTGATAGTCATTGAATTTGACAAAACGATTGTTGCCCCATCAGGAACCCCTAGACGTACAGCTTGAATTGCCGATATTCCACTTTTAGCTGCCGACATTGACTCGCTTATAATCGAAGTCGCTTTTGAATCAGCTTCTCTCCATTTCATCAACCAGTCTGAATCAGGTCGAATTTGTTTCTCAGAATCTTCAAATCCGCAAAAGAGATTACCTTGATGAGCTTCCACGAGTTGATTTGAAGGGTCGCTCCAATCTGTACCTGGCGAAACAAGTATTTTTTTCAATGGAGGGTTTTTCGCTGCCCATTTGCGGTATTCCTTAGAAGTAGGAGTTAATCCTGTGTGTACAATCGCTTCAACTCCCTTAAGGCTTTGCGTGAAATGCTCTGAACCACAAAGAATTTCGGCGGTAGTGATTACATTATGCTGTTGACCCATAGATCCACCTCTCATTTGAGAAGCGGGATCAGCAAGAATAGGCCAACCAGCAAATTGGCTGAAAAAGAGAATTTGTTGTAGTTCCACGTTTGTAAAATCATTCGGTCCCACAACTACCAATCCCCTCTCATATTGGACTGCTAGCTCTTCAAGTCTCTTTCTACCGCTAGGGACAGCATTTGAAATTTCAAAAGGTTTCAAGGTCGCTATTGGTTTGCTTAGTTCTCCATCTGGCTCAAGAGGTTCACGGAAAGGCCAATTTAGGTGAACCGGTCCTTGTCCAACTTGTGCCCGTTCCCATGCGCGCACAGCAATACTTCGAGCAAACATTTCATCCACTTCGGTCGCAACTGGAAGGTCAAAACCCCAGCGTACGTTTCGACCATATAAGTTTACTTGATCTATTGTTTGACCAGCCCCCCATTGTCTTTGCTCAGGTGGTCGATCAGCTGAGCAAACGATCATCGGAACTCCTGCATGATTAGCTTCTACTACTGCAGGTAGATAATTTGCCGAAGATGTTCCTGAGGTGCATATCAGAATGCAAGGAACTCCAGATGATTTAGCATTCCCAAGCGCATAGAAACTCGCAACTCGTTCATCAAGCACAACCCTTATTTCTAATCCAACAGCGTGAGCTGAAAGGACTAACGGCGTACTCCTTGATCCTGGCGAAATAATGACTTCTTTAACCCCGAGAGCTTTAATTTCGGCAAAAAACCGAAGGCACAGCGGATATGGAGAGCTCTTTTCTTTATCATTTGATGATTTCGTATTCACTAGTTAAAAGTGTAGGAGTAAAGAGGTCCGAGACCTAACTTTACTCACTTTAAAGATTCTTACCCTTTCGTATTCTTCAGTGTCGGATTACTCTCAGGACATGGATCTTGAAACGTTAAAAGCCGTGCTTAAACCAAATAGAATTGTAGAAGACCAACAAATTATTTCTGGTTTCACTGCTGACTGGACTGGGAGGTACAAAGGGCATACAACTGCTCTTGCTCTGCCTGAGACTCCTCTGGAAGTTGCTGAAATCCTTAAGTGGTGCTCCAACAATAAAGTCGCCGTTGTCCCTCAAGGCGGGAACACTGGAATGGTAGGCGGGAGTGTCCCAATGCATGGCGAGATGATTATTTCTTTACGAAAAATGACCAAGGTAGAGTTCAGTGAAAATAGTGTCGGGCAACTCATAGTTGAAGCGGGAGCTAGCTTGGCTTCGATTCAGGAAAAATCTTTAGAAATGGGCTGGATGTTTGGTATTGACTTCACCGCACGTGACTCAGCAACTATTGGTGGAGCTATAGCTACTAATGCTGGGGGCAATCACGTAATTAGATACGGTGATACCCGCAAACAATTACTTGATGTTGAAGCTGTAACAGGTTTAGGAGTAATAGTCGGAGGTGTTAGAGGTCTAGTGAAGGATAATACTGGATACCATCTCCCCAGTTTATTATGTGGAAGCGAAGGAACACTGGCGATCGTCACACGGGCACGGCTTCGCCTTTGGGCAAAACCTGATGAAAGGGTTGTCGTGCTTTTCGGTTTGGATACCCCTGAAGAAGCTCTTGGCCTCATAGAAGTTTTTTCACGTACAAGTCAGGATATTCTCGCTTGTGAAATCTTCTTTCAAAATGGGGTGAATCTCGTTTCTAATCTTTTTGGTCTTGAAACCCTCTGGGAGGGGAAACATTCCACATACTTACTGCTTGAATTCGCGGGCGGGAATGGAGTCATGGACCGGCTTAACACAGGTG
Organism: Acidimicrobiales bacterium; assembly: GCA_030740795.1. Classification (GTDB taxonomy): domain Bacteria; phylum Actinomycetota; class Acidimicrobiia; order Acidimicrobiales; family UBA8592; genus UBA8592. Next base: position 11,881 of record JASLWO010000038.1, read on the forward strand.
CTTGCGGGGAACTCCTCAATGAATTTGGTTCAATCGCCATAGGAGAAGGGAAAGCCAATCGATCTCGGCTTTGGAGTTACAGGTCACTACACACAGAAGCAATATCTTCTTCTGGCATCCCACATAAGATTGATGTGACAATCCCACATAACCAGTTTCTGGACTTCTTCCAAAGAATTAATTCGGTTGTCAAAAGATGCGATAGTAACGCTGAAACATATCTATTTGGTCATGCAGGGGATGGCAACATTCATGTCAATGTGATTGGTCCTGGCGAAAATGACTTAAAAGTAGACGAAGCAGTCCTTGAATTTGTCGCTTCTCTGGGTGGAAGCATCTCTGCCGAGCACGGAATTGGGCGAGCGAAATCAAAATATCTACATCTTCGGAGAACCTCAGAAGAAATTTCTTTGCTGAAGAAGTTAAAAGGAGTCTTTGACCCTGCTGGGATTCTTAATCCGGGTGTAATCTTTCCCGAGTGATTCATGCACTATTAGCTCCGTTTTATAGAAATTTAATTAGTTTGACCGAAATTACCGTTTCGAAGTGCTTGTTTCGGCAATAATGGAATATCCAAGCCTGAGAATTTGTTATTAGGAAATAAGGAGAAGCTAGGAATGGCCTCAAATAGTGATGCTTTATCCATAGAAATTTGCCCTTCGATTCTCCCTGCTGACTTCAGTCGCCTAGGCGAAGAAGTAAAAATGTTAGAAGATTCAGGAGCTGACCGTATCCATTGGGACGTGATGGATGGGAACTTTGTCCCGAATCTGACTGTGGGGCCAGATGTTGTAGCTTCATGTAGGAAATGTGTGACGATACCATTTGAAGCTCATCTAATGGTTGAAGACCCTGACTTGCTCGCCCCGCTTTACGTTGAGGCTGGCTGCGATTTAATTATGGTTCATGTGGAATCTGTTCGTCACCTTGACAGAACCTTAAATGAAATTTTGAAACTTGGTGCTAAGGCTGGAGTAACCTTAAATCCCTCTACGCCACTTGAAACCATCGAGAATGTGATCCATTTAGTTGATCAAGTCCTCATTATGTCGGTAAATCCAGGATTTGGTGGGCAGAAGTACTTAGCATCTCAAGAGCCTAAAATAACAAAGCTACGAAATTCAATTGCAGAACAAGGCCATGCGATTGACATTGAAATTGATGGCGGGATAAATGAAGGAACTATAAGCCAAGCGACATCCGCTGGAGCAAATATTTTTGTTGCAGGTAGCGCCATCTTTAACCACCCTGAAGGCCCTGCCAGTGCTATCTCTGCTCTAAGGGAGATAGCAGTTAATACTTAGAGATGCCACGTATAACATCTCTCCTTGTCACCTTAATCTTAGTTTCCTTCTTCTCTAGTTGTTCATCCGAGATCGAAGAAGACCCTTTAGCTTTTTGTGAGAAATTTATTGAGATTACCTCTCCAGAAGCCCCACTGAACAACTTTGATTTTGATGACCCAGAAAGTGTGTCTCTGGCTGTAGCGGACCTTACTAGTCTTACATCAATACCGCCGGATTCTATAGCTGAACAGGCTCGCACTGTTGTAAATTTGTATAAAGCAATTCTGGAAACTCTTGTCTCGGTTTCTCCCAATGATCGGCCTAGCGCTTTACAGAAATTTCAATCAGATATTGATCAAGCATCAAGTTCAATTGAAGCTTTAGCCGCTTACGGTACCAATGATTGTGGAATTATTTTTACTGAGGACAATCTAGTTCCTGTCGCCCCAATTCCTTTAGACCTAAATAACTAGCAGCGAAACTGAACCTTTAGTCAACTTCTCCCCTAGTCGTAATCACATGATCAACGATGCCATATTCTTTAGCTTCTTCAGCTGTGAACCATCTATCCCTATCCGAATCTGATTGCACTTGTTCAACAGTCTGCCCAGTGTGTCCTGCTATGAGCTCAGCCATCAATTTTTTTATGTAGCCTAGTTGCTCTGCCTGAATAGCAATGTCAGAGGCTTGGCCTTGTATCCCTCCAAGAGGCTGATGCATCATGATTCTTGCATGCTTCAAAGCGTATCTTTTTCCTGCCGCCCCTGCCCCAAGAAGGAATTGGCCCATTGAGGCTCCTAACCCCAAACATAAAGTTGCTACGTCAGGTTTAATCAGCTGCATAGTGTCATAAATCGCCATTCCAGCTGTAACGGAACCACCGGGTGAGTTGATATACAGCCATATGTCTTTATCAGTATCTTCACCTTCCAAGTACAATAATTGCGCGGTGATCTCTTTAGCTATTTCATCATCAACCGTGTCCCATAGCATCACTATACGATTTCTCAATAACTGTGAATAGACGTTGAACTGCCCAGCCATTCGGGAAACGTCGTCGGATGCATTAGTAAGTATGGCCATATTTTCAGTTCTCCTATTTTTACTGTTTTCTAGTAGTGTTCTAATTTTATAGGCTTGATCTCACGAAGCCATATTCTAATTTGTAATGGTGCGCCGGGTGGGACTTGAACCCACACATCCTAATGGACACAGGGACCTAAACCCTGCGCGTCTGCCAATTCCGCCACCGGCGCTTGGTTTCGTAAGGTTATCTGCGTTCCGGTAATAACTGACAGATTGCCACTAGGGGTGAATCATCCTTCTACAGGTCTGAAAAAAGGTGGAGATATAACGTCTGCAGAACCTTTGACGAATAAACCTGCTGGCGCTCTACCCGTAGCTCTTTTCACTCCAGTTGGTTCAATGAAACCCGGAGTTGCTTTTACTTTTCTTGAAAAGTTAGCTGGGTCAATGCCGCTCCGCCAGACAGATTCATAGACAAGTCGCAAATCTGAAATTGTGAACTGTTCATCTACGAATGCGGTAGCGAGTGTCGTGTACTCAAGCTTGGATGCTGCTCGCTCTAGCCCGTCTCGAAGCATGTCGGCATGATCGAATGCAAGAATTGGACCTTCCTCAACCCCGAGCGCTGGGTTGAATTCAGGTAAATCGTCAACTGCCCAGAAGCGTGCTGATCTTGCATCCGACCCCGCTCGCGGCGTTCCAGGGTCAGGCATAAACGCAAGGTATGCCACCGACGTGACGCGCATTTTTTCATCTCGTGCGTCCCTTCCAGGTGTTGAATATGTCTGCAATTGTTCCAAATGCGCAGGTTCTGCTGTTAGGCCTGTTTCCTCAGTAAGTTCTCTAAGAGCCGTTTGTGTTATGGACTCGTCGGGATTGAGATGCCCTCCTGGCAATGCCCACGATCCACTTTGGGGAGGATTAGCTCGCTCTACGAGCAGAACGGCCAATCTTCCAGACCTGATGGTGAGTAGAATAACATCAGCTGTTACCGCATTTGGTGGGTAATCTCGTGGTTCATAATTTGTAATGAAGGCGCGATCTTCTTCTGAAAGGCGTTTGCTATAGAGGGATTGTTTGATATTCATTTGGAGTCCACTACCTCAACGCCAGCAGTTTCAAGTTCTGAAATTGTAGAATCTATAGCATCCGGAGAAACCGCTGCGGAGAATTGTGTCAAAACTCTTGTCCGGTAGCCGTAGCGAGCACTATCAATCGCTGTTGCTTTCACACAATAGTCAAAAGCTAAACCTACGACGTCAACATGTGTTACCTGTCTTTGTTTAAGAATTTCGTTTAGCACTGTTTCTTGCTCGTCAACGCCTTCAAATCCTGAATACGCTGCATTGAACATTCCTTTTTTTATCCTACATGCAATAAGGTGCAAGACATTTGCTAGCGCAGGGTGAAGTTCTGCTTCTTCTGAACCAGCGATTCCATGTTCAGGCCAAGTATTTACATAGTCGGGGTTTTCAGCAAAATGCGATTCGGGTTGTATATGCCAATCTTGTGTTGTTATAACGTACTTATATCCATGATCAGATTCGAGAAGCGTAGCAATGTTCTCAGCAAGACTATTACCGCCTATAACCGGCATGGATCCCCCTTCGCAGAATGTTGGCTGCACATCTACTACTAAAAGAGCTTTAGCGGGACTATCCATCGGTTTCCTTGTTTTCATAGATGACTGTTGGGACAGCCGGATCACCATTAACACATAGGCGGATTTCCTCTGGGATTTCAGAAAGGACTTTAGTTAAATGAGTTCGCGCATCTTCTAAAGATAAATCCTCTTTCACGACGCCACCCTCAACCAGTTGATATTGGAGATCCCGGTAATTTCCTGAGGGAACTTCTATGTTCTTATGGGATTTTACAAATAAGGATTCCTCAATAGCAGCTCCGGCAAGGTCTCTCTTCCTCTTCGCCAATTTCCGCCCGCCTTTTGATATTTTTCCTTTTGAAGTCTTAGCCACAATCCGCATTGTTTTTTCTGGAGAGCTGCCCTCTATAGCGACAAGTTTGTATACAAAACCTGCAGATCCGGCTCCTGACCCAGTTACGAGCCTATGTCCTGCCTCAAATGCGTCTATCGGCGCATTTACTAAATCTGCAATCCGGTATTCGTCAAGATCCCCTGAGACCATTATTTCAGCTTGATGTGCCCCTAAATCATCTAGCAAATTTCTAGCGATTTGTGCTTCAGTTGCTAAATCTCCTGAGTCTATTCTTATGCCCCTCAAGTTCGCGTTTGTTGAATTGACTGCGTTACGAATACCTTTTTCTATGTCGTAAGTATCGACTAGAAAAATTGAATCCTCACCTAGGTGTTCTGATTGAGTTTGAAATGCTTCTATTTCTGATTCAAATGCAAGAGTGAACGCGTGAGAAGCCGTTCCAGCTGTTGGAATTCCCCATCTTCGCCCTGCTTCCAGGTTAGAGGTGACATCAACTCCGCCAATATAGGCGGCTCGGGCCGCATGTACTCCTGCTTCCGGTGTGATCCTTCTAGATCCTGCCTCCATAACGTATCTTCCTGCTGCTGCTCCTACTATGCGGCTTGCAGCTGATGCAACTGCTGAATCGAAGTTGGTTATTGACAGTATTAAGGTTTCAAGGATTAAAGCCTCACCCAACCGCGATTCAACTGTAATGACTGGGCTCAAGGGAAAGTAAATTTCTCCTTCTCTATAGCCCGTGATATCTCCACTGAACTGGAACCCTGTTAACCAATTTTTGGTCGGAGATGATATTATTTTTTGTCGCTCGAGGTAAGCGAGATGCTCTTTGTTGAATTTGAGATTCTGAAGAGTTTGCAGCAGGCGTCCATTCCCTGCGTAAACCCCGTAAGGTCGCCCGAGTGGAATCTCACGCGCGAAAACTTCAAACGCTGATTTTTTATCCGCATGCCCTGCCTTTACTAGTGCGTCAAGCATTGTGAATTCATAATGGTCAGTGTGGAGTACTTGTGATTTTAGAAATTCGTTGTCCAATTTAGGCCTTAAATAAGTTTCAATATGACTTTACCATTTTAAATGGTCAGTATGACAATATTAATTTGATGTGGCTTCTGCCCCTTTCGGAAGTAGCTTCAAGTGATGTCAGAAAACGTGAGGACAGACCCGCATGCAAGGCCATTTTGGCGTCCTACTGGTGCTGCCGCCGCAGCAATTACTGTCGTTGCACTACCGGGTTTCCTGATAGGGGCATTTGCTCCGGAAATAAAAGACGATCTTTCATTTGGCGATACGGAATTAGGTGCTTTGCTAACTTTTGGATATCTAGTATCTAGCATTGTCATGTCAGTTGCAGGCGGAGTTGCTGACAAGCGCGGACCTCAACTCATACTCCGATTTGGTGTAATAATTGCTGCTATCGCAGCCCTTTTGACTGGGGTAGTTAGTAATACGTATTTTCTTTTACTTCTTTGTATTGGCTTGAATCGGGTAGCCGAAGGAGTGATACAGCCAGCAACTAACACTTTGATCTCAACAGGGGTGGCACCGGACCGGCAAGGTATTGCTATGGCTCTCAAACAGTCTGCGGTCCCATTTTCAACAGCAATGGCTGGATTTGCTGTGCCCACCCTAGGGATAATTTTTGGTTGGCGTGGGGCTTTCTTGGTCGTCGCTTTCCTAGCGATCCCAACATGGTTTGCAATCCCAAAGGTGACCGTCTTAAATACAAAAAAGTTTCCATCGCGCCGAGAAATGTGGGGATCTCGACATTTGCAAATTATCGCTATTGCTGGTGCTTTCTCAGCTGCTGCAGTGGTAACCGTTTCTGGTTTCTTGACAACATCAGCGAAGAACGCTGGCTACAGCGAAAGTTCCGCCGGGTTGATTCTAGGACTTGGAGGCATAGTCATGATCGCATCAAGACTCGGATGGGGCTATCTTGCAGATCGTTTTCAGTTTGATCGTTTCAAAGCTGTGGCTATGTCACTTCTTTTAGGCTCCATTTCTTTCATATTATTTTCCGTAGGATCTAAAGAAACCATCCTTCTCGGAGCACTTCTAGTGTTCGGAATAGGGTGGTCTTGGCCTGGACTTCTCCTCCTAGGCGTAATTGAACAGCATCCTGAAGAACCCGGAGCGGCTACAGCAACTCTACAAACAAGCATACGTCTCGGAGCAATGTTCGCACCAATCGGTTTTGGTCTCATTGCTGATTCCTTTGGATATGGAACAGCCTGGATTTGTTCATTTGGAGTGACGCTTCTAGGTAGCGTTCTAATGTTATTCGCAAGTAAAGCTACACAGAAGCGTTAAGGTCCGAATTCCAGTTTGTTGATCAGGGAACGCAGTGCCCTGCCTCGATGACTAATTCGGCTTTTTTCCTCATTGTTCATTTCCCCAAATGTTTTACCCAATCCTTCGTTGGGAAGAAATATTGAGTCATACCCAAACCCTAATTTCCCCACAGGATCCTTCATTATTTTCCCTTCAACTACTCCGTGAGCTATGGTTTCGCTTCCATCAGGCCATGCGATAAGTGCCACTGTTCTAAATCTTGCTGTTCTGTCTTGAGTCGGAATATCGGTTAAGGCTTCAAGAAGTTTGACGATATTCTCTTGGTAGGTTGCGGATCCGCCAGCGAAGCGAGCTGAGTGAATACCTGGAGCGCCATTCAACGCATCAACCTCTAAACCAGTATCATCAGCAATGGCTGGCTGTCCTGTAGCTTTCATTATTGCCCTAGCTTTCAACCTTGCATTACCTAATAGGTCTTCAGCGTCTTCTGCCACATCAGGAATATCTTCAGGCCGAGGAACCAATTCAACCTGTTTAGGGAGCAAGCCTAGGATTTCAACGAACTTATCAGGATTAGCTGTTGCTGAAATCAATCTCATTTTATGGTGTGGGGGGGGTTGCTATCAGTTCTTTCTGTAACGAGATGATCTCTTCGATTCCCTTTTCTGCTAATGCAAGGAGGGTATCTAGTTCATTTCGTGTAAATGAGAACTTTTCAGCTGTCCCTTGTATTTCTATGAATTCCCCTGATTCAGTCATCACCACGTTCATATCTGTATCTGCCTTTGAGTCTTCTTCGTAGGGAAGGTCAAGTCTTGGCTGTCCATAAATTATGCCAACTGAAACAGCAGCACACGCTTCAGTTATTGGGTGCGTTGAAATCTCTTTTTTAATTACTAGACGGGAAAGTGCGTCATGGAGAGCTAAATAGCCGCCACAAATAGATGCAACTCGAGTCCCGCCATCAGCTTGAAGAACATCACAGTCCACTGTTATCTGGCGTTCACCCAATTTTTCCATATCACAGACAGCTCGTAAGGATCTTCCTATGAGCCTCTGGATCTCCTGCGTTCTTCCTTTCGGGCCCTTTGTCTCTCTCCTCACTCGTTCGGGCGAGGAGCCAGGAAGCATTGAATACTCTGCAGTAACCCAACCGGCTCCAGAGCCCTTCATCCAGCGCGGCACATTTTCATCTACCGATGCCGTACAGAGAACGCTAGTGTTCCCAAATGAAACAAGCACCGAACCATCAGCCATTGTTGTAAAGTCACGAACAAATGTAATTGGTCTTAGCTCATCTGATTCTCTGTTATCTGGTCTATTCATGTCTTTATTCCTTTCTGAAAAATTTTTAGATTATGTATTGTTTCCCCACGCAAGCAAGAGATACAGGTCCATCAAAAACGGACCTCGCTTCATTTAAATGCGCTGATTTGTCTTCCCCAGGAGCGAGATGAGAGAGAACTAATTCTCCAGCCACTGCTCTTGCAGCCAGTTTCCCAGCCTGACGTGCTGAAAGGTGAAGTATCTTTTCTTTTTCCCTTTCTGAGAGAAAAGTTGACTCGGAAATAACTAGGTCTGCTCCAGAGCCAAGCGAGCCAACATCCCATTCGGGTCCAGTGTCAGCTGTATAGATAAAGCTTCCATGTCCTACTTCCACCTTGCTAGCAAGCGTCTCTACGTAATGGTGCGTTCTTGACCATAGCCATTTTTGATCCCCTATAGTTATAGCGTCTCCATCTTCAATGACGTTGCACCTAAATGACTCTTCAATAGATTCACACATGCTTCTTGCTAGCTTTAAGGTTCCACTAGTTCCGTAAACTGGTATCGGGTCGCATAGGACGTAATGACGGATTGCGTTATAAACAACCGGCAGTTCCAACCAATGGTCCGCGTGTTCATGGCTGAGAACAATTGCCGTTAGTTCGGAAAGGTCTAAATAGTCTTGCAAATTAGCTAGTGTCCCTGGCCCAGCATCCAGCCAAACATTTGCTTTAGGGCTTTGGACAAGAAATCCTGTACACGCTCCTCCAGCACTGGCATAGCTTCCGCTGCAACCAAGGACTGTTATTTTCATGGGGGGTTCCGTCACGAGCCTGTACTCCATTCATGGGATTCTGCTGACTCCAGCTCAGGACCGAAAAGTCTCTGTCCTAACTCTGCAAACCAAGATACATCTCCTGTTGAAATAAACGTTCTGTTTCCAAGTTTTCTCTGCGAGGTTTCCAAATTTGTCTCTTTAAGGATTTTCGCTACAGCGAACGCTGTTTCATCCGCTGAGGAGACAAGCACGACGCTCTCCCCGACGGTGGATCCGATAGTTCTGGCCAAATATGGGTAATGGGTACAACCTAGGAGAAGTGCGTCTACATCTGCTTCAACAATTGGAGCTAGCAGGCGTTGAGCAAGTATTTGTATTTGCTCTCCCGAAGATTCCCCTCTCTCTACGAATTCTACGAACCCCGGACAAGGGATACAGGTGACTTCGGCATTTATGCCTGCGATTTCTTCAATTGTCTTTTGGTACGCACCGCTACTGATAGTGCCGACGGTTCCGATAACTCCGATTCTTTTTCTCCTAGAAACTTCTATAACCGCTTGAGCCCCCGGTTCAATTACTCCCACGACCGGGATTTCTAAAGCTTCTCCGAGACTGCCCAATGCGGCCGCAGCCGCAGTATTGCAAGCGATGACAACCATCTTTACGTCATGTTTTGAAATTAGTAAATTGGTAATCTGTTCTGCATATTCTCTAACCTGTTCAAGCGGTTGAGGACCGTATGGGTACCGTGCCGTATCTCCAAAGTAAACCACGTCTTCTTCGGGAAGGAGATCGATTACGGCGCGAGCCACGGTAAGTCCTCCAAATCCTGAATCAAAGATTCCTATTGGCCGTTGATTAGACACAATCTTTAATAGTAGAGGGGATTCGTTTGATACTCTCACAAATTACTTTTTGCTGCTCCATGTTTCTCCTAGCGTTAGAAATAAATAATAGAGTCAATAGACCCGACAACTTCCTCTAATGGTCTTGTCCATGCCCCAGTGGAAAGATATTTCCAACCCCCGTCGCAAACGACAAAAACTATCTCTCCTTTATCTATTTTTTCTGCTGTTCTTATAGCACCTGCTAATGCAGCTCCTGATGAGATTCCGCAGAAAATTCCGCACCGACTCGAAAGAATTCTTGTGTATTCCACTGATTCAGCAGGTCGGATGATCCGTTTCCCATCAAGCACTTTCATGCCTTCCCATTCCTCAAACACTGGCGGGATGAATCCATCATCTAAGCTTCGTAAACCTTGTACTGCTTCTCCTGATGGTGGTTCTACAGCGAGGACCTTAACATCTGGTTTCTGTTCTTTGAGGTAGGTCCCTACGCCCATTAGAGTTCCTGATGTTCCTAAACCCGCAACAAAGTGTGTTACCCCAGGAACATCATCAAGAATCTCTGGTCCTGTTGTCCGGTAATGCACATCTGGGTTTGCGTTGTTGCCGTATTGGTATAAGAAAACCCAATCAGGATTTTCATCGGATAATTTTTGAGCGAGTTTCACTGCCCCATTAGACCCTAACTCTCCCGAGGAAGAAATAATTTCAGCGCCCCAAACTTGAAGTAACTGCTTCCGCTCTATTGATACGTTTTCCGGTAAAACTATTTTGAGATGATAGCCCTTCATTGATGCGATCATCGCTAGAGCTATTCCAGTGTTCCCAGAAGAGGGTTCGATTATTGTGCTTCCTTCTCGTAGTAACCCTTCTTGCTCTGCTTTTTGCACCATTGCTTTCGCAATGCGATCTTTAACAGAACCAGCAGGATTCTGACTTTCTAATTTTGCATAGATCCGCACTTTGGAGTTCGGGCTTAAATTAGAAACATCAATAGTCGGAGTATTCCCAATTAGATCTATGACTGTCGAATGAACTGTCATACGTTCAGTATGTCGTCGACTTAGCGAAGTTCATCCTCTTACGCTGATTTTGCCAATAGAATTCAGATAACCCTGACTTCTTCTTCGGAGATTTCGCCGTCTTTTATTCTAAAGCTTCGAATCGATGGGGTTTCTTTCTCTAGTGAAACAATTAGATAATGCCATAGCCCAAGGGGGTCAAAAGTAGCGGCATCTCTAACATCTGTAGAAGATGGGTATGCGGGTGTATGCGTGTGGCTATGCATAACTCCAATTATCTGAACATTATTTGTGTCAGCTTCCGATTCAACCTTCATCATTTCAAGAGGATCTAGTTGGTAAATGACACTTGATTCGGCAACATTGCGCATGGGAAAGAAGGTATGAACTTCAGATGTCCCTTTCTCGGCAGCAAAAAGTCCGCACGCTTCGTTGGGGTTTTCGTCAAATGCGTGTTTAAGTATTCCATCCCTGACTTCAGTATTAAGCAATAGCATCTACCCATATTACCTTTTATGAGGTTGCGAAATCTTTTCTCGAAGGCGGAAAGTTTTAAATTCTCCTGATCTGATTGGATAGGGGCGCTAGCCTCAAGTAACTATGAAAACCGGTGGTAAGAAAATTGTGGCTACGAACCGTCAAGCTCGACGAGAGTTTGAAATTTTTGACTCGGTTGAAGCGGGAATGGTTCTAGTTGGTAGTGAAGTGAAATCTTTACGCAACGCTCAAGCTCAAATAGCGGAAGCTTATTGTCGCATACATGATGGGGAAATTTGGCTTAATTCATGCCATATAAGTCGTTACGATCATGCGAGTCCAGCTTTTTCGCACGAACCTGACCGTCCCAAAAAACTTTTACTTCACAAGAAAGAAATTTTTAAACTACAGGCACAAATTGACCAAAAGGGACTTGCCCTGATCCCACTTGCTTTGTATTTCAAAAACGGTCGGGCAAAAGTCGAATTGGGTTTAGCTAGGCGGAAAAACCTTGTTGACAAACGAAGAACAATTGCTCAACGCGAAGCGGATCGGGAAGCCGCGCGTGCCATAGCAAAACAGAACAAACAAGGAAATGCCGTTATCGATTAGCTGCTGCTATCCCGGCAATATAACCAAACGTCATAGCTGGTCCTAGCGTTCCTCCGGCTCCCCCGTAAACCATTCCTGTCGGTGCTGCCATTGCATTGCCCGCTGCATAAAGACCGGGGATCACTCCTCCTGCTAGAGAAAGGACCCTACAAGAAACATCAGTTTTCGGACCTCCATTTGTCCCCAAAGCTCCACTTTCAATCTTCACTGCATAGAACGGAGATGTATCTAACGGTTGGAGAGTTGCTTGCACACCATCCAATGATTGGTCTCCGTTGAAAGTATCGTAGGCGCTTTCTCCTCTGCGAAAATCTGGGTCATTACCATCTACCGCATGGTTATTGAAATGATTGAGCGTTGCTCGGAGGGTGCTTCCTTCAATACCTATCTGTGAGGCCAGTCCTTCAATTGAATCATCGCAATAAATCCACTCAGGTATCTGTTCTCCGGCTGGACATCCTGCGACTTCATATCGAAGTTTGTGCTCATGATCAAATATGAGCCAGCAGGGCTCATTGGGATATTCAAACTTTTGTGGATCAAATGAATGAAATGCTCCTCCCATAGCGTTGTAATTACCTGCTTCATTTGTGAAACGTTTTCCATATTTGTTAACCATAAATGAGTGAGGTCGTGTCCGCTCCAACAAAATTAATCGAACGGATGGATGTCCAAAAAGCTCTTCGTTAGGGACACGCGCTACTGGAACCCACCATGCATTTCTCATGTTGCCTAGTTTCGCCCCGACTTCCATTGCCATCCGCAGTCCATCTCCGGTGCTATCTGGAGATCCCGCTGGAGCAGTCATTGGTCCTCGCAGGAAGGTTCTAACAAGTTCTGCGTTCCATTCAAATCCACCAGTAGCAATGATCACTCCCCTTTTAGCAGTCACATCTACGGTTTCACCATCTTGTTCTATGGTTACTCCGGAAATTCCTTCCGTACCGCCGGTAAGTTTGACTGCCTGGCTTCGTATCTGCGGTTCAATACCCATATCAAGGAGGCCTCGTAGTAATCCAGCTACCAATGCCAAACCCATGCCTATTTCACCTGCTTGTAATCTTTCTCCGATTACATCCATATCCGGGAAAGTCGTGGAACCACCTAAGGGTGTTTCGGTAAGCATCACTGGGCTCGCTTGTTCATGATTTCTGATTCGTGTAGCCCAGTCACCAAGCCGAGGTAAAGCAAAAAGGTCATTGTCTATGGACCGACCTCCTTCTGGGAGCCCGCCTGGATGTTCAGGATGATAATCCGGGTAGCTATCAATAATATGAAACGAACATGGCGTCATTTTCTCAACCCATTGAAGCATTTCAGGACCTTTGTCTACGAAAGTAGCAGCCATATCAGAATCAATTTGTCCGAGAGAAAGGGATTCTAAATACGCCAGAGCCTTTTCTCTTGAATCTTCGGTTCCGGTTATTTCCTGTAGGTGATTATTAGGCATCCAAATAATCCCGCCGCTCATTGCACTGGTTCCACCAACTAAGGATGATTTTTCATATATTTTCACTGAAGCTCCACTATGAGCTGCCGCAAGGGCAGCGGTTAAACCAGCGGCTCCTGTTCCAAGTACAATTACGTCACATTCTTCAGTCAAGAAGATACCTCCTTTGCCCATTGTGTCACACTTACCCGATATCGTTAATGTTCTGAAGGGTCTTCGCATTAGCGTTTTTCTTTCAGGAATGTTTTTTGACAAGGGGCTGATCGGTTTCGACGTAGCGGTAGTTTCGTCGGATCGTGCGACCGGAGTTGCTCAGACTCCAAAACGGGGCACACAAAGACACGGCAACTCTCGTGTCGCTCTCGCCGCCTGATCTGATTAGGCGATAGAGAGTCATTGGGACCAGCAATGATTCCCGGGGCCTGATCACTACAGCCTGGCAACAGAAGTAGTGGTGGACAGCAGGGAAAGACCGCTGACGGCGTGAAAGACCGCTGACATCGGAGAAAGATCCGGCGGTGTGGGTTGTCGAGACCCACTCTGACCCGGCAGTGTGGTGACCGTAAGCCACAAACTCGGGAATGGTCGTAGCGCGGACGATGAACCCGAAGCGGACGGGGGTTCGATTCCCCCCAGCTCCACCATTTAAAAATTATCTATGGGCTCCTGACGAAAAGGGAAGGTATTCGTATCGGCGAACAAATGCGCCAGGTGCGAACCTTCCTTTCTCTGCATCAACGCTAAAGTCGGGGCACCGGTCTAATAAACACTCAAGAGCTACCGTTCCCATTGTCCGTGCTACGGAAGCACCGAGGCAATGATGAGGCCCATAACCAAGACTAAGCATCTTTTTTACCTTTCGACGTACATTTAACACCTCACTATCAAAACCAAACTCTCGCTCATCTCTGTTAGCTGAAGCATATAACAACATGACTTTATGCCCTTCAGGGATTATCGTGCCGTTTATACCAATGTCATGAGTTGTTGTTCGAGCCAAATTCTGAACAGGTGAAGTCAACCGCAGGAACTCATCTATTGACTCCCGAATCTGCATTTGATTGTCTATCAATATTTGGCGCTGATCCCGAGAAATTGTTAATAGTTCAGCCGCCCCACCTAAGAGTCCCGTAGTTGTATCATTTCCACCGGTGATCATGGTGAAGACAAAACCAACAGCCCACATAGTTGACACTTTGCTTTCTCCAGCTTGGGCAAGAATGGATACAAGATCTTCCCCCGGTTCGGACTTTCTCCGATCAAACAGGTTAGATGCGTATTCAAATAGTTCAAATGTTGACGACATGTTACCAAGTTCACCTTCAGCATTCCCTGCAACGATCTCATTGGTCCATTTATCAAAGAGAACTCTGTCAGTAACAGGGACACCTAAGTAATGGGCCACAACAAAACTCGGGAGCGGTTTGAAAAGCTCTTCAACAATGTCAACTTCACCATGCTCTTCAATCTCGTCCAATCGAGTGTTGACAAATGAGCGTATTTCATCCTCAATGTACGCTACCTTCCTAGGGGTCATGAGATGGCTGACAAGTCGTCGAAAATCTGTATGCTCCGGAGGGTCCATCATGACAATGGGAGCGGCACTACCTTCAAATGAGTCCATCGCGTCAACATCAGGAGTGAGGCCTTTGGAAGAACAGAAGGTCTCTGTGTCACGCACCGCATCAAAGACATCTTGAAACCGTGACAAAACCCAGAAGTCACCGTATCGCTCATGGTTTACATGGTGGACAGGGTCATGGTCACGCAGTTTTTTATAGGATGGATAGGGATTCCTCCAATCCTCTCGTCCTCTTAATTCGTAGAGTCTCTCTGAATTTTCCACAACACCTCAAACTATGGCTGATGTCTAACACTACGTGATTGTTCAACAATTGGTAAACAACATCCCTAATTGTCATTATTTCACACACCATTCTAAAGTGAGAATATGACAGCTGTAGAAGTACCGACTCCAAACATTATTCATAATGAATTCTGGGTTCGAGAGCAGACAGAAATAGAGAAAGATTTAGCCTCTTATCGTGCCAACACACCCGTAACGTATGTTGAGGAACCGCTGATGCCTCCAGAGTCACCGCTACCACAAGGGGCTGGAACATGGATTCTTTCACGCCACGCTGAAATCCTTGAGGCATCCCGTAACCCCGAGATATTCAGCTCTGCACAGGGGATAACCATTCTTGATAGCCCTCCTGAATTCAATGAATTTTTCAGCTCCATGATCGTGATGGATGACCCGCGCCATGCCCGCCTACGCCGTATCGTTTCGGCTGGCTTCACACCTAGAATGCTCAACCGACTGGAGAAATCCGTCCAACAGGTAGCGTCAGATATCGTTGACGGTGTCTGTGAACGAGGCGAGATTGACTTTGTCGTGGATGTAGCCGCTGCCCTCCCTCTTAAAATCGTCTGTGATCTTATGGGGATACCAAAATCTCACTATCAGGAAGTCTTTGACTGTTCGAATGTGATTCTCGGTGCTAGCGACCCCGAATACGTACCCCCTGGTGGAGATATTTTGGGAGCTATTTTCAATGCCGGAATAACTCTGCAAGGAATCATGGAGGAGGTCGCCGAATCCAAACGAGGAATGGATAGTGATGACCTCACAACCACATTAGTAAACGCAAAACTTGAAGACGACACCCTCACCACAGCTGACATAGCGGGGTTTTTTATCCTCCTCGTTGTAGCTGGGAATGAGACCACACGCAATGCGATCGGTTGGGGCTTGAAATACTTGACTGATAACCCAGAACAGAAGAAGATCTGGATTGATGATTTTGAGAACGTCGCCCCTTCCGCAGTAGAGGAAATTGTCCGGTTAGCGAGTCCCGTGACATACATGAGGCGAACCACTACCACAGACACAACCCTTGGAAACCAAGAAATCAAAAAAGGTGAGAAGGTATGCATGTTCTACCTATCTGCTAACCGTGACGAAGAAGTGTTTGAGAACCCCTACAAATTTGATGTACTCCGACAACCTAACAATCACTTAGGATTCGGAGGGCCCGGACCACATTTCTGTCTCGGCGCCCATTTAGCGCGGCGTGAAATAACAGTGATGTTCCGCGAACTCTTGACCCGACTTCCGGATATACAAGCGACGGGAGAACCAGAAGTTCTTGCTTCCAGTTTTATCCACGGAGTGAAACATCTACCAGCATCTTTCACCCCGCAAGCAAAATAGTTCCTAGCAGGAGAACACATGCCATCAATTCCACACACCTTTAACGACGTTAACTCTGATTGGCTAAGTGAAGTGCTTAAATCAGAGGTTAATTCTTTCACCTCTGAAAGAATTGGTGAAGGTATCGGGTTAATGGGAGACATTTATCGGGTTTCTCTTGAATACGGAAGCGATGCAGACGATAAACCATCTTCAGTAGTGGTGAAACTTCCTTCTTCTTTCGAAGAGAACCGCCAACAAGGCGTAGCGCTAGGAATGTTTGAAGCAGAGGTACGTTTTTATGACGAGCTCGGAGGTAGAACCGGTACAGGACTTCCGGAAATTCATTTGGCTACCATTAAGTCTGGCACGGCAGAATTCGTCATTGTAATGGAAGATCTCTGCGAACTAACAATGGTTGATCAGGCATCTGGAATGTCTTACGAACAGGGACTAGCAGCAGTAAAAGTTTTAGCTAAAATCCACGCGGCATGGTGGGGAAAAGTACAAACTGAGGAATTGGAATGGATCCCCTCTATGGTCGGACCTCGTATTGAGTACGTTGACCAAGTCCTCCCCGAGATCTACCCGGTATTCGCCCAAACATTTGAAAGTGGGCTGCCTGAAGGCGGAGCTGAACTGACACAACTGTTCAGCCAATCGTACTTGAAACTCAATAAAGGACTCGCAGAGAGAGCTCCTTGGACATTGGCTCACCAGGATTACCGCGTTGAGAACATGTTGTTCGGAAACCCATTGAAAGATGAAGTCACCGTTATCGACTGGCAAGGAATCGGGCGAGGTCCCGGTGCTTACGATCTCGCGTATCTAATCGGTGGTTCTATGGACACCGAGCTTCGCAGAACGCATGAAAAGGACCTTGTATCGGCATACCACACTCAATTACTTTACGAAGGGGTAAGCGATTATTCTGCTGATTCAGCATGGGATGATTACGGCTTTGCCCACCTTCTCGGTGGTCTCGCAACATCTATCTTTGCTGGAGGAACTCTAGATCTGAGTAACGAAAGAGGCAAAGAACTTATTTCAATGATGTCAAACCGGCATGTAACCGCAGCGTTGGACCATGGCGGCATCAACCGAATACCTCAATAGCATGAATGTTTTCGAGGCTATGAGTTCATGTCGAGCTATTCGCTACTTGCGCCCCGATCCAATACCCGAAGAGTTGATTGAGCAGGTCGTCACAGCTGCGACATGGGCCCCAAGTCCAGGGAATTCACAAGGAAGAGATTTCATTGTGGTAACGGATCAGACGAAACGTGAGATCATAGGTAACGCTATTGAAAAGGTTATGGGAAGTCGTGTTGCATCAATGGACCGACCCGATAAAACTCACCGACTGATGCTTGATGGAACTGAACATCTGCTTGCAACGCTGAAAACCTGTCCGGTGCTTGTCTTCGTTTGCGGTAAAGCCATTTACCCTTACGAGGCTCCAAGAGAATCTTTTGTTTGGTCATCTATCTACCCTGCCGCCCAAAATCTCATCGTTGCTGCTCGAGCAATAGGTCTTGGCACGGTTTTCACTACGTTTCAGGGTGTTGCTGAAAACGTGATACGCGAAACCCTTGATATCCCTGATGATGTGTTAATCGGGTGCATGATTCCTATGGGTTGGCCTGATCGCAAATTTGGTCCCTTAAATCGTGAACCTTACGAAAAGGTGGTACACCGCGATAAATGGCAAGGCGAGTTACGCAATAACCATTTACGGAGCTAAAGAAGCCCACTCTTTAGCGACACTGACATCCCCAAAGATCTCTAGACCATCTGGGTTCCTTCCCCAGAGAAAAAGGAGGAGGTTCATTGAGTTACCTCTGACAGCGACATCTCCTTTCGCATGTTCTCTTCGAACCAGCAACCCATCCTCACTATTTTCCAAAAGCCATTCCCCTGACCCATCTGTCCTATGAAGATGGATCGATCCATTAGGGTATTTAAAAACCTTTTTCGGATTTGCTGAAAATTGCAACGCTCCGTCAATGTATTCATCTACCCCGTCACAGGCTACTTCGCCGTCAACGGTGATGTGGTCAGTTACTGGAGTTTCAGCATCCCACATATGCAGCAAAGTCTCATGGGTCATTCGACGCACAAACCATGCAACGTTCTGCTCTTTCCCCCAGGTCCAAACAGGGGTGCTAGGGTCGTTGGTTTTTAAAGTTCCCATCATTGATTCATAGTTCCCTAGCGCCCATGCATGCACTTCTTCGTCTGGAGGTGTTGGGAAAGGTGTCTCTGGTCGTTCCAAACTACCCTCTTCAATAACGCCGGCAACAGCCCCATAGACTATGCCTATATGTGCTAAAAGGTCTTTCATTTTCCAACCAGGGCAAGCTACAACAATCTCACCTTCATTCCCGTCCGATAGTTCAAATAAGCGATTAGCGAATGTTTCTATAGATGCGAGTAGCGAGTCTGTATTCATAAACACATTCTAATCAGAAACCGCTATATGAATTCCCTCTACTAGTCTTTCAACGTCTTTAGGAGTAGTCACATAGCTAGTCATCCAACGAACTTCATTCTCTTTTTCCCAATCATAGAAATAACTCCACTCCTGAAGAGTAGCTATAGCTTCTTTAGGTAATTTCGCAAAAACTGCATTCACTTCAGTTGATTGAGTAATTTCTACATCCCGAATACCCGAAATGCCTTCAGCGAGAAGCTGCGCCATCTCATTTGCATGTGAGGCATGTTTCAACCAAAGGTTATCTTTAAACATTGCGGAAAACTGGGCTGCTATATATCTCATTTTTGAAGGCAATTGAGCTGACTGTTTTTGTATAAATTCAGCGGCTTCAGCTAACTCAGGATTAAAGACAACAATCGCCTCTCCATACGCCATGCCATTCTTGGTTCCACCAAAACTAAGAATATCTACGCCAAGGTCGCAGGTAAAGTCTGCAATAGGGACACCGAGCGCTGCTGTTGCATTAGCGATTCGTGCTCCATCCATGTGAACCCGTAACCCTGCTTGCTTCGCTATACCAATTACTTCTTTGAGTTCTTCTACCGTATATAGAGTTCCGTATTCGGTTGATTGCGTAATGGAAATAGCGCCAGGTTGCGCGTGATGAACAACACCAAGTATCTCAAGTTCTTTCGCAAGTGAAACTGGTTCAATCTTTGCATCGCTGCTTTCAAGATCTATCAATTTAGCTCCCAAGAACCTTTCAGGTGCACCACATTCATCTACGTTGATATGCGAGGAGCTAGCGCAAATTATTGCTTCCCATGAATTGATCATTGCTTGCAGCCCTACAATATTCGCTCCGGTTCCGCCCCAAGCAAGCAAGGTTGTCACCTCTCTTCCAAACAATGCATTCATCTCTTCGCGGAGCTTGGTCGTTATCGGGTCATCACCGTAACCGATGGCGGATCCTTCATTTGCATCCACGAGGGCTTGTATAACTTCAGGAACAATCCCTGAAGTATTATCGCTTGCGAACGACGTTAACGGTGGTTCTGGAAACATGACATGACGATACCGGAACTTTAGCTTAAAGCCAGACGTGAACTCCGATTCGTTGTTTTTGCGAACGTTGCCTTTACCTAAAATCTCTAATCAAAATTTTCATTTTGGTCATTGTTCTTCTTCGTTGAAAGTTTTTCGCATATCCTGAACATATGCACACAGGTCGAAATGATGATGCGAAACGCTCTAGAGCGCGATCTAGTGTTACGAAGCTTCCAAACGCTGGCGATGAAACCGTTGGCTTCAATGTCAGTGCTAGTTTCAAAGGGTTTAGTCAGGTAGATGATGTCTTTTGCCGTTCACAATACGATCCAGAGGTAAAAACACCTGAGACACAAGGGTTCTATGACATGTACCGTCGTCCGTTAGCTAACTGGCGAGAAGCTGAAGGGTACGAACAGTTCGATTACGCATTTCGGAATGCAACCTGGCATGTGGCTGACATATTTGCGGAATTACGTGAAGTCGATGACCGCCGTGACGGTTTTCTAGATCCTTTATCGCTTCTTAGGGACGGACCTGAGAAAAGAATTGAATTCTCCTCACCGACAGAATCATCTCGCGTTATTAAGCAAGCGGCCAAAACCGTCGGAGCTGATCTTATAGGCATAACTCAATTTGATAAAAGGTGGTCGTACACGGAATTATTTTCAATGGAATCATTGGGTCCTAAACCCAACGAAATTAGCGACGATTTGTCAAATGTAATTGTGATCGGTCAGTCAATGGACAGTGAACTTATAGATACTGCCCCTTCAGCCTTGTCGGGTGCAGCTACTGGTATGGGATATTCTCAAGATGCTTTAGTTTTGTTGACTCTTTCACAATTCATAAAAAATCTCGGGTACCGTGCCATCCCTTCAATGAACGATTCCGCTCTTGCTATTCCTTATGCCATTCAAGCCGGCTTAGGTGAATACGGGAAACACGGGCTTGTCATCACACCTGAATTTGGGTCAAGTATTAGGTTTGGGAAGATCTTCACTGACATGCCGTTATTGCACGATAAACCAGTTCGCTTTGGGGTTAACGAAATGTGCAGAATATGCCAAGCTTGCTCTAAAGCCTGCCCGAGTAAAGCTATCCCCGATACCAAACCTTCTATTAGAACATTCAATCGATCTAATGTCTCAGGAATTACAAAGTGGACAATTGACGGAGAAGCTTGCTTTTCTTACTGGGCGAAAATAAATACTGACTGCGCTGTTTGTATCCGAATTTGCCCATTCACACGTGATTACACAAAAGCCCGCAACCGCTTTTGGCTTAAGGTCGCGGGATCTAACTTGCGGAAATTGGCATTAAATTTTGATCAACGATCTAAACGCGGGAAGAGAGTAAAGACACGTTTTTGGTGGTCGGACGGAAACTAAACGTCCAAGAATCTGTATGCGGCTATAGCTGAACCCACCGACCCTACGAGACCTCCGATTGCGAGCAGAAGGAACCCGATTCCCCAGACATCACCACTTGTAACTGCGAAACTTTGCAAAATATTCAAAACGTTATCGCTTGATAGCCATTCTTCAAATGCTCGATTAGCCCCATAGACAGAAGCGGTTCCCAAACTCGCTCCGACGATGCCTTGGAAAGTCCCCTCCAGCATAAACGGGATAAGGATGAACCAGTTAGTAGCACCGACTAACTTCATGACTTCTATTTCTCTTCTCCTTGCAAACATTGCCATTCTGATTGTGTTCAGAATAAGCAACAGTCCAGTCGCCAAGAGAATAATTCCTGCTCCTAATACAACCCATCTGATCACATCGGTAGCTGTTTCTATTTTCGAGATTTCATCCGTTGCTCGAACAACTTTTTTGACTCCTGGTTTCGTTTCAAAACTAGAAGCAATAATTTCAATGGCTTCGGCGTTTAACTGAGCAGGAACCACGCGATAAGAGGGAGGAATCACATCAACGGTAACGAGTTGTGTTATTTCAGGATTCTCTGGAAAGAAATCTTCGTTGAATTCCCGAAGGGCTTCCTCTTGATCAACATATCTGTAAGTTTCTATACCACTAGAATTCTGCAAATCCGTTTCAATTAGGCCTCTTTGGCTTTCAGAAACGTCCGGTTGGATCCAAATTATGAATTCAACTCCGTTTTCCCACCTATCTGTTGCATTTGAAACACCTTTTTGTAGCAACAAGGCTACTCCGAGAAGGCTAAGAGAAACCGCTACGGTTAGAACTGAAGCAAGCGTCAATGTTAGATTCCGTCTAAGATTTCTAGCCGTTTCTTTAATCAAGTAGTCAAAATTCATTACCATTGGACAAGCCTGCTATTCATAGACGCCTCGAGCCTGATCTCTAACAATTTCTCCACTTACTAACTCAATGACTCGTCTTCGCATCGTGTCTACAATTCCACGATCGTGCGTTGCCATAACGACCGTTGTTCCAATTTCATTAATTCGTTCAAGAAGTCGCATAATTTCAACAGAAGTCTGTGGGTCAAGGTTCCCGGTTGGCTCATCCGCTAAAAGAATCAAGGGGCGGTTAACAAATGCCCTAGCTATAGAAACTCGTTGCTGCTCGCCGCCAGATAGCTCATGAGGGAACCGGTTTGTTTTTTCTTGCAACCCAACTAATTCAAGAATTGCCGGTACTTGATCAACTATGACATGTTTCGGACGACCGATTACCTCTAAAGCGAAGGCCACGTTCTGGGAGACTGTTTTATTTGGAAGAAGTTTAAAATCTTGAAAAATGCTTCCTATCTGTCGTCTCATGTGCGGAACCCGCCACCTGCTAAGGGATCCGATTTCTTTCCCAGCAATGTAGATTTGACCTGAATCTGGCTCTTCTTCCTTATTCAGAAGACGAAGAAAAGTAGATTTACCAGACCCTGATTGACCAACCAAAAAAACAAATTCACCTTTTTGGATATCACACGATGCATCCTGTAGCGCGAGGACTTCACCTTTATAGACTTTTGTTACTGCTTCAAGTTTGATCATTAGACTCTCGGGAACTTATCTTATTTCATGACGTTAGCATTATTGCCCTATTTATTTAGGCAGGGTTCATCATCATGTGTTAGTCGACTCTGATCTTGACCACCGTAAATACGCTTCGATAAAGGGGTCGATTTCCCCATTGAGAACTGATTCAACTGCTCCTATCTCATGGTTTGATCTGACATCCTTGACCATTTGATATGGCTGCATGACGTACGATCGAATTTGACTTCCAAACCCGACATTCTTGTTTTCGCCACTGATACTCGCTATTTCTTCTTCGCGTTGTTTACGTTCTAGGTCTAGAAGTCGAGCTGAAAGCATCTGCATACAACGATCTTTATTCTGATGCTGACTACGTTCGTTTTGGCAAGAAACTACAACACCGCTCGGAATGTGCGTAATCCTTACGGCTGAATCAGTGACGTTTACGTGTTGTCCACCAGCTCCAGAAGAACGGAAGGTATCAATCCGTAGTTCTGTTTCATCTATATCTATTTCATCAGAGACCTCTTCAAAAAAAGGCACTACATGCATAGAGGCAAAGGATGTATGGCGGTTAGCTTGCTTGTTAAATGGTGAAATCCTCACCAATCTGTGGACACCATGTTCAGATTGAAGCATCCCATATGCGCGTCTTCCGCTTACTATGAATTCCGCTGAGGAAATCCCGGCTTCAGTGCCTTCAGATACTGATGTTAACTCAAATGAGAAACCTCTCTGGTCTGCCCAACGTTGGTACATTCTCAAAAGCATTTCAGCCCAATCTTGCGCCTCTGTTCCTCCCTCGCCTGATTGTATGTAGCATACGGCATCACTTTCATCATGTTCCCCAGTAAAAAGAGATCTAAGTTCCAAATCATCAAATGCCTTATCTGCTTCAGTTAATAAAATCCCCGCTTCTTCAATTGTTGCCTGATCACCTTCCTCTTGAGATAACTCCAAGAGTGTTTCAGCATCATCAATATTTGCGGCGAGCCCATGAAACAATTGGATATCCTCGGTGATCTCAGCTAATTCTCTACTTAGCTTTTTCGCTAGTTCTATATCGTCCCAGAAATTTGGTTGGGCAACAAGATCTTCTAGTTCCGTTCTACGATCTACGATCTCCTCTATCCGTAGATACAGTGATGCTTCATCTAATCGTTTACGTAGTTTTAATGGGTCAAGAGTAAGTTCTGACATTGGAAAAATTCTAGCCCAGAGTTGTGCTTCATAGATGGGTACTGAGAAAGGTCACCGGCCGTGGCACTGCTTAAATTTCTTTCCTGAGTCGCAAGGGCAAGGTTCATTTCTTCCTGTTTTTTCAAATTCGCTCTTGATAATTGTTTGTTGTTTAACAGTTGAGCTTTCTTCTACCGGCTTTGGGGCGTCTTCAATTAGAGCAGTTGGGGATTTTCTTTGAGTGACTGCCGCTATAGCCCCTGATGCTATTTCATCAGTTCCAGAGTATTTTATGTCACTCGCTGCTTGTGTGGTCGAAGCCTTTTCACTTTCGGTTACATCTTCACCTATCTGAATGTGAGTGATGTACTTGACGAAATCTTCACTTACTGACTCCATCATTGTCTCAAACATCTCGAATCCTTCTCGCTGCCATTCTGTAAGAGGATCTTTCTGCCCCATTGCTCTTAAATGAATGCCTTCTTTTAAGTAATCCATGGAGTAAAGGTGGTCACGCCAGCGTTGGTCAAGTATCCGAAGCATTATCTGGCCTTCAACTTGTCGCATTACATCAGGGGTAATTTCTTCTTCACGGTTTTCATAAAACTCTAGGGCTTGTTCCATTGAGTATTCATACAGTTCATTGATGTCACCCATGTTTGAGAAGTTTGAAACTTCAAGTTCGTGTGGCCAAAGTGTTAAAAATGCAGTTGCAAGACCTTCAATGTCCCATTCTTCTGGGTGTTCGGTCGGACAGTGCGTGTTTAGAGCTTCATCTATTGCAGTTGCGAAACAATCAATAGTTTCATCTCTTAAATTCTCACCATTGAGTATTTCATTTCGTCTGGCATAGATTACTTTTCGCTGCTCGTTCATGACTTCATCGTATTTGAGAACGTTTTTGCGAATTTCAGCATTTCTCTGCTCAACAGTGTTCTGCGCCCGCTCAATTGCCTTTGTCACCATTTTGTCACCAATAGGCGCATCATCAGGTAGAGCTTTTTTCATAACCCATTCCATTGCCCCAGTTGCAAAGAGTCTCATCAACTCATCTTCAAGAGAGAGATAAAACCGAGATTCACCTGGGTCGCCCTGTCG
Organism: Acidimicrobiales bacterium; assembly: GCA_030740795.1. Taxonomy (GTDB): domain Bacteria; phylum Actinomycetota; class Acidimicrobiia; order Acidimicrobiales; family UBA8592; genus UBA8592. Next base: position 36,818 of record JASLWO010000038.1, read on the forward strand.
TCCGGACCGTCCCCGTAATTGATTATCTATCCTCCGACTGTCATGTCTTTCTGTCCCAAGGACATAAAGACCTCCGAGTTCTTTAACTTTTGCGCCCTCGTCTGTGCAAACAGTTTCATATCCTGACAGGAGTTCGTTATACCTTTGCCCAGCTGAGTCGTCATTCAGACTCAAACCCTCTGACGACAGATCCCTTTCCGCTAGTCCTTCGGGATTACCTCCGAGGATTATATCTACACCTCGTCCTGCCATATTTGTTGCCACTGTCACAGAACCGATACGACCTGCTTGTGCGACTACATCTGCTTCGCTTGAGTGAAGTTTCGCATTGAGAACAGAATGATTAACCCCTCTTTTGTTAAGCAGGTCAGAAACCAACTCAGATTTTTCTACGGAAATAGTTCCCACAAGAATTGGTTGCCCTTTCTCGTTTCTGTCAACTATGTCTTCAACTAGAGCATCGTATTTGCCTTTTTCTGAACGGTAGATGAAATCAACTTGGTCGTCTCTAACAATCGGAAGGTTTGTGGGGATTGGAACTACGTGTAGTCCGTACGTGTTATAGAACTCTGCGGCTTCCGTTTCTGCTGTTCCCGTCATCCCTGCCAGCTTTTCATAGAGGCGGAAATAGTTCTGAAGAGTAATCGTTGCCAAGGTTTGGTTTTCTTCTTTGATTTTCACTCCCTCCTTCGCTTCAACTGCTTGATGTAACCCGTCGCTCCAACGGCGACCATCGAGAACTCGCCCAGTGAATTCATCTACGATTTTTACTTCGCCATTCGCAATGATGTATTCCTTGTCTTTATGGAAGAGTTCCTTTGCCTTCAAAGCAACTTGTAATTGATGTACCAGATTTGCTGATACGCCTTCGTAGAGGTTTTCTATACCTAAAGCTTTTTCAACGGCGTGAACCCCATTTTCTGTTGGGGCGACTGTACGTTTCTCCTCATCAACTTCATAATGGTGGTCTCGTTGAAGCCCATTGATAATAGAAGCAAATTGATAATATGTTTTCGCTGCATCTGCTAGCTTCCCACTAATGATCAAAGGGGTTCGGGCTTCATCAATAAGAATGCTATCAATCTCGTCAACTATGCAGAAGTGGTGTCCTCTTTGTACTTTTTTCTCCGATGACATGGTCATATTGTCTCGAAGGTAGTCAAACCCAAGTTCATTATTCGTCCCGTATGTGACATCGGCCTCGTACTGGATTCGTTTGTGGGCTGTGTCGCGGTTACCTGGAACAACAAGACCGACTTCTAAACCTAACCAGCGGTATATTTGACCCATCCATTCGGCGTCACGAGTTGCCAGGTAATCATTGACAGTAACTACGTGGACTCCTTTCCCGGCAAGAGTATTAAGGTATATCGGTAGCGTTGACGTTAGAGTTTTTCCTTCCCCTGTTCGCATTTCTGCTACCCACCCGAAATGGAGAGCCGCTCCACCTATGAGTTGAACATCGTAATGTCGTTGTCCTATAACTCTCCAAGCTGCTTCACGTACAACTGCGAATGCTTCTATTAAGAGTTCGTTTATGCTTTCTCCCTGTTCAATTCGCTGTCTGAATTCTCCTGTCTTTGCTTGCAGTTCTTCATCGCTTAAACTGCGCATTTCGGGTTCCAACTCATTGATATCTGGAACTAAGTCTTCAAGAACTTTGAGTTTTTTTCCTTCGCCAGAGCGAAGAATTTTTTTCATCGGGTTTTTACTCATAGGTTTTCTATTTCTATCACTGGTAGATGCTTTTAAGCATTTGACATTACTGAACTCATCATTTCATTTTATTTTAGTAACGATAGTGGGTGGGTTTATAAGGTCCTTCAATTGGTACATCGATGTACTCAGCTTGTTCTTCGCTGAGTTCTGTGAGCCTTACTCCTAATGCGTCTAAGTGCAGTCTGGCTACTTTCTCATCTAGGATCTTTGGGATTGTTATCACTTCAGACTTATAGCTTTCTGCATTCTGGTGTAGATCTATTTGTGCCATAACTTGATTCGTAAAACTAAAACTCATTACAAAACTGGGATGCCCAGTAGCGTTTCCAAGGTTGAGCAGGCGTCCTTCTGAAAGGACAATTACTGAATGACCATCGGGGAACACGTATTCATCTACTTGTGGTTTAATTTGGGTTCTTTGGACATCTGACATTTTTTGCAAGCCTGCCATATCAATTTCATTATCAAAATGCCCAATATTCCCGACGATGGCTTGGTGTTTCATGCGGGCCATATGTTGAGCAGTGATAATTCCTTTATTTCCAGTAGCAGAGACGAATATGTCAGCTGTATCCATGACGTCCTCTAGTCTGACGACCTGGTACCCCTCCATGGATGCTTGCAGCGCGCATATAGGATCAACTTCAGTTACTACTACTCGAGCGCCTTGTCCCGCAAGTGAAGCAGCGCAACCTTTCCCAACATCGCCGTAGCCCAACACGCAAGCCACTTTCCCGCCGATCATAGTGTCGGTAGCGCGATTAATGCCGTCAATAAGTGAGTGCCTACATCCATAGAGATTGTCAAACTTGGATTTGGTGACGGAGTCGTTTACGTTGATCGCAGGGAATAGCAGTTTCCCATCCGATTGCATTTGGTAGAGACGATGGACACCTGTTGTTGTCTCTTCTGAAACCCCTTTAATACTTGATGCGATGGACTCCCAGTCAATGCTCTCTTCAACATTAATCTGTTGCATCCTATCTAGGAATACTTTCCATTCTTCCGAGTCATCTTCAGAATGGTTAGGAACCTGTCCTTGTAGTTGAAATTCAAGCCCCTTATGCACCATTAATGTGGCATCTCCTCCATCATCTAAAATAAGGTTTGGACTCCCTCCATCATTCCATGTAAATAGTTGCTGAGTGGCCCACCAATATTCTTCAAGAGTTTCTCCTTTCCAAGCGAATACTGGTATTCCTTCGGGGTTATCAATTGTTCCTTCGGGTCCAACTGCGACTGCAGCGGCAGCATGGTCTTGCGTTGAGAAGATATTGCAGGAAACCCATCTGACCTCTGCACCGAGCGCTACCAATGTCTCTATTAACACCGCCGTTTGGATTGTCATATGCAATGATCCGGCAATGCGTGCACCGTTAAGTGGCTTTGTGTCTTCAAATTCAGCGCGGAGAGCCATTAAACCTGGCATTTCATTCTCAGCTAAACGAATTTCTTTTCTTCCGAAATCAGCTAATGAGATATCGGCAACTTTAAAATTTGTATCTGGCATGAGGCCCCTTTCACTTCACAAAGTTTGCGGCTGGGGTCTTCTGACACCGCTCAACAGCCGCACACATTCTACTAGATTATCTGACACTTGTGGCAAGGGAATAGTCAGTTCAGCTAAACAAATTTTTCTGGCTTAACCGTTGATTAAGTCAGTGTGGCGTTCCTCGGAGAGCTCTTCTCCTTCATCAACTAGTAGGACAGGAATACCTTCACGTATGGGGTATGCGCGTCTTAAACGTGGGTTATAGAGGATGTTTTCCTCTTCAAAATACAACAACTCTCCCTTATCTTCTGGGCAAGCGAGTATTTCTAGAAGTTGCTGGTCTAAAGCCATGTTGAGATACTACCTCTATAACTTCAGTTGCCGGCACTTGATTGAAAATCAGCGATTAGTTCTTTGATAAGGTCCAATTGTTTACTAAGCATAGGTTCATCACGTGTTTCTAAATTTAAGCGTATTAAGGGTTCAGTGTTTGATGATCTCAAGTTAAACCACCAGTGTTCTGATGCAACGGTTAAACCATCTAGTTCATCCTGTTGTTGATCTGAGAATTTGTTGGCGATGAAATCTAGCAAGCCGGTAGGGTTTTCAATTGTGAAATTGATTTCTCCGGTTGAACTATAGATCTCAAATTTCTTTCTGAGTTGTGAGAGGGGTATTTCGTGCAAACTCATCTGTTCAAGGACGACTAGCGCTGCGATTATGCCTGAATCAGCGCAAAAATTATCTCGGAAGTAATAGTGACCAGAGTGCTCACCAGCAAAGGCCGCTCCAGTTTCTGCCATTAGTTTTTTTATGTGAGAATGCCCTACTCTGCTTCGTATAGGCTTCCCGCCTTTAGCGAGAACTGTCTCTTCCACTGACTTTGAACAAATAAGATTATGTATTATTGATGCTGAAGGTTCCTTGTCTAATATCCCGTTCGCGACAATAGCGGTAGTGGTAGATCCAGATAGTGTTACTCCTAGTTCGTCAATGAGGAAGACCCGATCAGCATCTCCGTCGAAAGCGAGCCCTACATCTGCTGAGGCCTCTAATACTTTCTCTTTGAGGTCGAATAGATTCTCTGGATTTAGTGGATCCGCTGGATGGTTGGGGAAAGTCCCATCTAGTTCCCCGTAGAGGATGTCAACGGACAGGGGTATTTGTTTAAAAACTGCGGGCACAACCAGTCCTCCCATCCCATTTGCCGTATCTGCGATTACCTTTAACGTCTTTAAGTTGCGGGCATCTATAAAACCAAGAGCGTGGTTAACAAAGTCTTCAAGTACATTAATTGTCTGCACTTCCTCCCGAATGATCCCATGATTGACATCTCTGAAAGGGTCGGGATTCTCTATTTCCCTCTCCCTTTTCTTTGCAAGCGACCGGATACGTTCAAGTCCGGAACCTTCTCCTATTGGAACTGCATTTGATTTACAGAGTTTCATGCCGTTGTATTCTGCCGGATTATGTGAAGCCGTAAAGATCACTCCAGGAGCGCTGATTTGCCCTGATGCGAAGTACAGCATGTCTGTTGAACAGAGTCCAAGGGAGATGACCTCTGGGCCAGCATCTATTCTCCCCCCACAGCCGTCAATGAATGCTTCAACCAATTCTGCACATGAGGGCCGCATATCAAAAGCGACAAGAATTTTCCCTCCCAAAGGCAACTCGCCTTCTTCCTCCAGAAAGGTTGAAAAAGCTTGTCCGATTAGGAAACAGGTATCTCGGTCGATTTGTTCTGGGTATAGGCCCCGGATGTCATACGATTTAAAAATTGCGTCTATGTCACCCATGGTTTAACGCTAGTCACTCAACGAGTATTCCCACACGTTATTCATCTAATGTTTTGGTCTAATGGAAATATGGGATCAGTCAATAACTAGAAGTGAGAAAAGTGTCGTTGCATTAAATCCGACATGTGCCCAGATAGCAGGAGCCAACCTTCCCTTACGTTCATAAAGCGATGCAAATAACATTCCGACGACAAAAAGAGCTGGGAAAAGTAACAACTGGAAGTGAATAGCTGAAAAAATAATAGATGAAATAACGATTGAGAAACGGACAATAGCCTTTTCTGATGTTAGTAAATTGTTGCGCTTACGAAGCGATCCATAGAGGAGGCCACGGAAAAATAGTTCTTCAACTAATGGAGCGAGAATTCCGACAGTAATAATCAATGCAACCACTCCAAATGGAGAAGTCGCCCTATCACTCAGGTTCCGAGCTGGTTCACTGATCCGGTCAACATCAACATCAAAGAGCCAAACAAATGGGTAGGTCACTAACGGAACAAGAATTAATTGGGCTGCTACCCCACTTAAAAGTCCGAGCCTCATATCGTTTTTTCCCATTTGCAAAAGAAAATCGCGCTTTAAGTCCCCTCCAAACTTTGATGCTGCAAAAACTACAGTCAGGCCAAGTACGAATTGTTGAGGAAAACCAACTAATGAAACGGCCCACATTGGTAAATCATCCCAATTCTGGTAGTTCGTAACACCATAAACAATGGTGAGCCCCAAAAGTGAAGCGACCAAACTAAGGGCGTAACCGATAATGACTTGAGCGAACCCCCATTTCCGCCAATCATTCTCAATCTTTCCCGCCGATGGGAAAGACCAAAGCCGATCTCTTTGAACATTCCCGTCTTTATGAGCATCTGTCACATGAAGATAATAACCGATCGTTCTACCTGAACAACCTTCCGAATAGTAAGAAAGTCTTAACATATCATTTGCGACTGATTCAACGAGCGCAGATTCCACTACGATAGGGGTATGAAAGAAAGTCTTCCCCCTGCTCCTAAGAAGCATGATAAAGAAGCGAGCAACGAAAACGAACCTACAAGCAACCCCTGGCGGCGGCGGATCTCGTACCTGTTTGCCTTAGGGATCCTACTTCTTTTTTTCTTACCTAATATTCTAAATAATGGTGGTCCTCAAGATATACCTTTTCAGGAATTCCGCACAATGGTAATCACAAATCAAGTTTCGGAAGCGGAGTTCAATAACAACACAGGAAAAATCACCTTTAAATCAGTTGATGGTGAGAAATACAAGACATCGGGCCCCCTCGAACTCTCAAGTGAGGACGAAAGGTTGTTCCTTGAAAACATCAACGATTTCAAATTTCATACACCAGGATCAAATATCTGGACCGGTTTCATAATCCCAGTTTTGGGCCCGTTGGCACTTATTCTTCTTTTCTTTTACTGGCTCAACCGGCGAGCGCAGGGTCAAATGGGCAACATTATGTCCATCGGCCGCTCTAAGGCTAAAGCGTACACAACTGAAAGACCCTCAACGACATTTGAAGATGTCGCCGGATACGAAGGCGTTAAGCTGGAAATACAAGAAGTCGTTGATTTCCTTCAAGATTCTGAAAAATTCGCTGCAATAGGTGCTCGAATACCTAAAGGAGTCCTGCTCGTAGGACCTCCAGGAACGGGGAAAACACTTATCGCCCGCGCCGTCGCAGGTGAGGCAGGTGTTCCTTTCCTTTCCGTTACTGGTAGCGATTTTATGGAAATGTTTGTCGGAGTTGGTGCTAGTAGAGTTCGAGATCTTTTCCAGACTGCTCGGAAAATGGGGAGCGCAATAATCTTCATAGACGAAATTGACTCCATAGGGCGAAAACGCGGAGCTGGTTTGGGAGGCGGTCACGATGAACGTGAGCAGACCCTTAACCAGATGCTCGCTGAAATGGATGGATTTGAAGCCACAGAAGGCATCGTAATGATGGCAGCGACAAACAGACCCGATATTCTTGACCCAGCACTGCTGCGACCTGGCAGATTTGACAGGCAAGTTATCGTTTCACTTCCAGAACTGGAAGACAGGGAACAAATTCTTGCAGTTCACGCTAAAGAAAAGAAAATGTCTGACGATGTTGAGTTAAACCTTCTCGCAAGAGGCACTCCGGGGATGAGCGGAGCTGATCTAGCTAACCTAATTAACGAAGCAGCTCTCATAGCCGTCCGCGATGGAGACACCTCAGTTGCCTCTGATCACCTTGAACAAGCGAGAGATAGAGTCCTCATGGGGCAAACTAGGGAAGCCACTGTTCTCAACCCTCGTGAAAGAGAACGCGTTGCGTATCACGAAAGTGGCCATGCTCTCGCCGCGGCGTTTCTACCTAATGCTGACCCTCTTCATAAAGTTTCAATTATCCCGCGGGGTATGGCTCTTGGGGTTACGATGACTCTGCCTGAAGAGGACCGCTACCTTCTACAGAAGAGCTACGTAGAGGATGAACTAGTAAAAATGCTTGGAGGTCGCGTAGCTGAGCACGTTGTTTATGGAGAGGTTTCAAGTGGCGCTGCTGACGATCTTGCAAGAGCGACTGAAATGGCGAGAAAAATGGTTAGGGAATGGGGTATGAGTGACCGAGTCGGACCTATGGCATGGAGATCTCACGAACAAGTTTTTTTGGGTGAAGACATGGGTCGTGGTCGAGACTACAGTGACGAAATGGCTAACCTAATTGATGAAGAGATAGAACTTATCCTCCGAAACGCAGAAACAAGGTGTCACGAACTGCTCCTAGGGAATCGGAAAGGACTTGACGCTTTAGCCCAATCGCTACTCATTAATGAAACATTGAATCATGACGAAGTTTTCAAATTGCTCGGGATTGATGACCCTTCAGGGGAAATTGAATCAAGCGAAACGGATACGCCTAGCATTCAAACAAACGCAGATATACCAGCTTTCCAGACCTACACCAAACCGGAACAAACGTAAATTTCTGAGCAAACTCTTCTATGACTATCACCTTTCTTCTCGTGCTCGCACTTGGAGGCGTCGCGATTGCAGTATCTTTACTAGTAAATAGAAGGAGCCCTGACAGCCCAACCGTCCCCCGATTCGTCCTGCCTTTCCAATTAGACCGCTCTGATTTTGAAAGGCCTGACTCAGAATGGTTGCTGGTTCTTTTCTCTTCGGAAACCTGTGACTCTTGCGTAACGGTTCTAGATCAAATTTCAAGTTTTGCTATTCCAGTTCTCCACATCCAAAATGTCGAGTTTCCTTCCAATGAATCACTACATAACAAATACAGTGTTAGATCTGTTCCTAGCCTACTTCTAGTAGACCCTAAGGGAGTCGTTGAATGGTCCTTTGCTGGAATCCCCCCCAAAGGAGCCTTATTTGAAGCATTGGAACATTTGGGTATCGTCCCGCCCGAAACTGACCAACAAGTTCAGATATCTTAAGTACTGCAAAACCCATTATTCATAGTTAGGTGGTTCTATTTCTAATTGAACCAGAGAACTGCCAGCTACTGGTAGACGACTCCATTCTCCCTCTACCTCAGATCCTAGATATCGTTCAATGCTAACTGGTTCAGATGAAACGATGCGAAGAACTGAATTATTGGGAATTCCTAGTTGCCGAAGGTCAATTATTTTACGTGATTTTGCTGACACTTCAAAAACCTGAGATTCGTATACTTGCCCCTGAGAATACGCGTAGATATGCACTAAAGTAAGCCTGTCATCAGCAGGGTGGAGAATGGCCAACTCCCCCTCACCATTTGTCGCAATAGCAAAGTGCTCTCTGCCTGAAAAATCCGTCCCTAGGTTTGAACCGGAAGTTTTCGATGAATTAGGAGAGGAAATAATAGACCTTTCGCTAACGATTGGCACTTTATTTAAGCTACGAACTACCACCCAGTATGGGATACCTCGCGGAATCCTTGATGATGCGTCTAACGCATAAGTTTCTTCAGTGTTTTCATCCCTTTGACCAAATAGCACTTCTTCAGAGCTTCCCGGTTTTATTCGAATACTTATGGGCTCTATGTAAGAACCTGTTTCAATGTCTAAGATAATTTCTACATCAACCTCCGCCTCAGAAGAAGTGGAGGGATTATATATAACTACCGATGAAGGAAAATCAGTATCAAAGCCCCCTGGGAAAGCCCAGAGTTGACTTAAGCTTGGCGAACCTATTTCAGTACTAAGTCCCAAGGGTTGAAATTCATCTCCAAAAAGGATCATCCGTTCTGCAATGATTCGACCGATTCTTGTTTCTACTCTTGCTCCCACTGTTGCGGCCAGCGTCACTACATCAGTAATGTCAATAGGCAACAAGTTTCCGGGAGGAAGAACCAAACCACTGTATGCTTCAGGTCTTCGAGTTCTACCATCGGCGGTGAAGGCAATATCAAGCACTGCATTATCAGGGAATGGGTTAAAAACTGAAATGATTTCTCTCACCCCAGTCCGAGTTGTTCCAGAAGCGAAATTCCACTCAACAGAAGCATTTGAAGCGCAGGGAGCCTGAGAAGTTCCAACGAGCCCGCTTAGACGATGCTCAACTATCAGACTTCCCACATCGGATTGAATAAATGCTGCAGCGTATTCACCATTTACTCCTTCGATTTCTGACAGAGTTATAGAAGTCATTGACCGTTCTGGAGTGGTAACTTCTGTTGTGACAGAAGTTAATTGTAAAGTTTCAGGTTTTTCATCCCCACCCATTACGCCATCATCGGTGGTTAGTTGTTTGGGAGCTAGGACGGGAATAACTATGATCGTTGAATTGGCAGGAGAATTCGAAGGGTTTCCGATAAGAATTTCATGATCAGCGATTCCACTCCCTCCCACAGTTCCGGAAACGCAGTACCACGTTGCTGAAAGGTCCGTATCCTCTCCAACCAACAATGCTTGGTTGCGTTCAAAGATTTGTTCTTTTGGCGTAGTTTCATTATTGTCCTCCATTGCTATCGCAGCGATAATAAGAGCAGCGAAAAGACAGAAGGCTGGCCAGCGCGTTACTTTCATACCGTCATCCTTTTTGCCGCGGCCAGTGATCTAAGCAAACTAAGGAAAGCAAATAGCCACAGGAGGCATTGAAGAACCATTAGGAAAATATGTTTTCTAGACGTTTCGTAGTCAAGTTCAACTAAACCTGCTTGTTTAGGTGAAAATCCAGTTGCCCAATCCAAAGCCGGACTAGCTTGAACTGCCTCACCATTCAATGCAACCTTCCAACTGCTTGAGTACGGAAAGGCCAAATAGAGGTCCGCTTCTGGAGCTATCATCCCTTTATATGACCTCCCTCTTGTGTCAATCGGCGTTAGCGCAGAGACAAAGACCTGCTGCGACCCAGAGGCATACGTGCGAAATTCTCTCTCAATCATTGAGTCGCCCTCAACAAAGGAAGCGAAGCCAAGTGAAGATAGGTTACGATAACGGTCAACCCCTGGAGCAATCTCTGTCTTGGCTAGGTCAAGCTGACGGGATAACGCTAGCTTTATACTTTCTGGGATCTCGACCACCAATCCTTTTGATGGAAGTGGGGATGATCTTTCAACAAGAACTACGTCAGTAATACCGAAAGGAGCGAGCAGCCTTCCTAGATTGGTAGTTCCATTGTTTAGTGCAAGATTCAGGGTTTCTAAAAGTAAATCATTTACTGAACGTTGCGGAGGTTGCCATCGATCTAGAAACGATGAATGCAAATTTGATGTTACTGCGATAGTAAAACCCTCGTTAAATTGTTGACCTATAGGGGTGAGAACATCATCATCTCCCACCCAGAGAACACGGCTGTTCACGTCATCTTCTTCTTGATATGAAAGAACATCGTCCAGTTGGTCATCAGGCATGCCCCAATCTCCCGAAAAGGAAGAACCCAAGATAGGTAGTACTACCAAAGTGATAGCCGCTACAGCTGTGACAGGTATGAGTTGTCTCCACCCTAATCTAAATGACTGCAAATCTCTCTGTAATGCGCCAACACCCATTGCAGATGCTACAGCTAACCCAAGGGCTGATGGCACTAATAGAACCTCTGCCCTGGGCAACACCATTGGAAGGTACCCCATCCCCCCAACCCAGATAGCCGCTACACCTCCAAGATACAGAGTCCACCCTCTAACTGCCCAAGCCCATCTCTCTCCTCGAGCCAGAAGCATAGGAACAAAAGCCAGCGCTGGAAATCCCCACCCTAAAATTGAATTTTCTCCAGCTTCAGTTGAGAGCCTTAGCGCTCCAAGTACATCAACTGACTTAAAGGCTGGCGACCGTGTATGAAAAATCGAAGTCCAAGATACATCAGTTACGAAATTATCAAGGATCCATGGAAGGTTTAATACGCAGGCAAGAATGCTGCTCATACAAATAATGAAGGCCATGCGGTTTAAGCCCAATGGCCATCCTGCAATGATTGAACCCACGCAAAGAAGAACCATCGTAACAATTACTACCACCACCGTTAGCGGAGAAAAAGAAAGAATGAGCCCTAGAAGAAACCCAAAGGTTAAAACTTCACGAAATATATCGGATTCATAAGACAATGCCCCTGCCGACCCACCTATAGAACCAAATGGTGAAGACTTACTGGCTCTTCCCAGGAACATCAAAGCCCATGGAAGACAACCGAAAAGAATTAGACCATCCCATGATCCAGAAACAAGAGAATGATACGAAACAGGAGCCACGAAGTAGATCAACGCTCCTGTTGTCTTTACCCATGCAGAGCCAAAGGGCTTAAGAAAAAACCACACTCCCAAAACCCCTATTGGGATCATCCCCAACGTGAGAACTAAACGTAAGAGCCCCATAGAACCCCAAAAAATAACTCCTAGTACCCCTATCACGCCAAGGGCCGTGGGATGTGTGCCTTCATAACCAATCCCTGTCTGCCAGAAATTAGAGAACCAAAGGTCAAATGATTCTCTGACGCCGAGATTAAATGGGACTAGGTCTCCTACGACAGGGACTGTTCTTGTGATCAAGTGACGGCTACCGAATACAAAAACTATCAATGCGGTAATAAGGAACGAAAGCGAAACTCGAGATGGCCCACTACGAATTTCTTGCAAGAATAAATGAAATCTACTCCTACTAATTTCAGTCGAGTTCAAACCATTGCCAACAGTTGCGAAAAGCCGCTTGATCGGGGCGATTCCTCCTACTTGAATGGAACGAACGAGCGAATCTGGAACTTGACGTAAGTCCTTGATGCGTTTGCGCCTTTCAAAAAGAGATTTCAATCTTAAAAAGTTCCACCCCCAGGCGCGAAAAAATATTTTAAGTCTCGAGAAATTACCTGCTAGTAAACCACTAAGACCCTGCAATATTGAAAAAAGAAAAGCCTGAGGTATGACTAGAAATGAATGTAATGGCCCGTAATTGCTAAGAACAGTTCTGACGCGGTGCCTCTCCCTGTTCAGCATTTTCGAATCACCGACCTGGTAGCTACCCAACTCTTCTCGGTGCCTTGCTATAGCTAAAGGTACAACCAAAACCTTTGCCCCAGCTAACTTGGCACGCCAGCACAGGTCCACATCTTCGCCAACCATACCCATCGCTTCATCAAAGCCGCCCAAAGCTACGAACAGGTCAGCTCTTACAAGAGTGGCAGTGGTTGAAACAACAAAAACTTCTGACACTGCGTCGTACTGCTCTTGATCTAACTCGCCTTTCTCAATTCGGCTTATAGGATGACCGAGTTTATCCATGCCATAACCAACATCAAGAAGCTCATTTGGGCGTTCCCAATTAACGACTTTGGGGCCGATAATCGAGGCGTTAGAACGAAACGACTCTTCAACCATCAACCGGACAGCATCGGGAGCAAGAGAAACATCGTGATGGCAGAACAGGTAGAAAGCAGGATGTTCTTCCCTCAGTAAAACAGCATTTAAATTCCGACCTATCCCGTGGTCAGAATCAACTTGATGGATTTCTGAATTAGGAAGGTATTCGGAAACTATTTCTTCAATTTGGTCAACCGGTCCAGTTGACAAAATTGTGACAAGGAGATTCGGGTAATTCTGAACTGCAAATGACCCTAAGGTTTCTTTGAACCACTCGTCAGGGTCGTGTGCAACAACAACAATTTCAACAGGTGGCATTAAAGTGCCACCGTGGTCAGTCGTTTTCTCTTCTAAAGTTGATTCTTCCACTGTGGTGAACATTAATCTTGAATTCACTGATCAGCATGTACCCTCATGCAAGTGATGAGAATTCCACCAATACTGTCTTGAGATGATTTTCTAACTGTGAGGTTTAAGTTAGAACAGTACAATTGGAATAGATCTTTGCAGAGGAAAATAAATGCTGGTTTTGGTAACTGGAGCTAAAGGGTTTGTGGGCAGCCACCTTGCTGCCCACTTGACGGAAAGTGGCGATGAAGTAATTTGTTCTGACCTTTCAGATGGGGGTCCAGACCTACTTGATCGAGAGGGATTGAATGATCTTCTAACATCAGTGCGCCCTGATGCCGTATACCATCTAGCTGGGCAAGCTGATGTGAAAGCTTCTTGGGAGGATCCTTTAAAAACATTCAGGATCAATGCCGAAGGAACCCTAAATGTTCTTGAAGCTTGCAAAAAGGCTGACACGAGCCGTGTCCTTTGCGTTTCCAGTGCTGAAGTTTACGGAGTGGTTCAAGAAATCGAACTCCCCATTAAAGAATCTCAGGCTTTATCTCCAGCGAACCCTTATGCGACCAGCAAAGCCGCTGCTGAATTAATTTGTAGTCAATACAATTCTGCTTCCATGGAAGTTATACGGGTGCGTTCCTTCAATCATTTCGGACCTGGGCAAGCAACAAATTTTGTTGCATCAGCACTTGCCAAAAGGATGCTCGTAGCCTTAAAAAAAAGCGAACCAGAAATTGCGGTTGGCAACCTCTCATCTAGGCGAGACTTCACTGATGTACGCGATGTGGTTCGCGCCTATCGGGCTTTAATTCTTGATGGGGAACCTGGAGAAGTCTATAACGTGTGCTCGGGGTCTGACCGAATGATCTCTGAAATCGCCGATGCTTTGTTAACGCACATTGACGGAGACTTGTCGCTGGTGGCTGACCCTAACCTTCAACGGCCATCTGATATTCCTGTGCTCAGAGGAGATAACTCAAAACTACAGAAACAAACCGGGTGGATTCCACTTATACACTTTGATCAAAGCATCAAAGACATAGTCAAAGAGACTAGAAAGTCATTAGAACAAGCCGATTAGAAAGGGTGCTATGCCCAAAGCATTAATTACAGGTGTTACTGGCCAAGATGGCTCGTATCTAGCAGAGAACCTCCTTAAAAAAGGGTATGAAGTTATTGGGATGGTACGCAGGAGTAGTACCGTCAACTACGAACGGATAGCCCATATTCAAGGATCCATAAAATTCGTAAATGGCGACCTCCTTGATCAGATCTCACTTATCGATGCTATTAAATTGCATGAGCCAGAAGAGGTATACAACCTAGCCGCACAATCATTTGTCCAAACATCATTTGGGCAACCAGTTCTGACGGGAGAAACCACGGCTCTTAGCGTGACGAGAATGCTTGATGCTATAAGAATTGTCGACCCTTCAATTCGGTTCTATCAAGCGAGTTCAAGTGAAATGTTTGGGAAGGTAGCTGAAGTTCCACAAACTGAGAAAACACCCTTCTATCCCAGAAGTCCCTACGGAGTTGCAAAAGTTTATGGTCATTGGATCACTGTCAATTACCGTGAAAGCTATGACTTGCACGCTTCGAGTGGCATACTCTTCAATCACGAAAGCCCTCGCAGAGGTCTAGAATTCGTCACCAGGAAAATTAGCTATGGTGCCGCAGCCATCAAACTAGGAATGGAAGAAAAACTTTCTTTAGGAAATCTCGACGCTAAACGAGATTGGGGGTTTGCTGGAGATTACGTTGAGGCAATGTGGCTCATGCTCCAACAAAAAAACCCTGATGATTATGTAATATGTTCAGGCATGACGCACAGCGTGCGAGAATTTTGTGACTTAGCATTTCAGCATTTAGGACTTTCATACGAAGACCATGTTGTCGTAGATGAACGCTTCTTCCGTCCAGCAGAAGTTGACTTACTCGTTGGTGATTATAGCAAAGCAGCGAAAATTCTTGATTGGCAGCCGTCGACAACATTTGAAGGACTAGTAGAGATGATGGTTGATGCTGATATAGCTCTTCTTGAGGGACGTCTCAAGGGATTGGCGTGACTAATTTACCTTCAAACAAAATCACCGTCCTTTGCGGAGGTGTTGGGGCTGCTAAATTGTTAACTGGTCTCGTTACAGTAACTGATTCATCAGAAGTTACTGCGGTCGTGAACATCGCTGATGATACGACTTTCCATGGACTCCATATAAGTCCTGACCTTGACACTGTTACATACACTCTCGCTGGTGAAATAAACCCTGCAACGGGGTGGGGATTGAAAGACGAGGGATGGAAAGCTATGGAGATGGTCCGTAGATATGGAGGAATTGATTGGTTCCAACTAGGAGATAGGGACCTCGGAACGCACCTATACCGAACTCAGAGACTTTCAGAAGGAGCTTCTCTGCAAGAAGTCACCGAGGAAATAACGAGAGCTTGGAACCTTTCGGTGACTATTCTACCAGCGAGCAATGACCCAATAAAAACTGTTGTTACTACGGACCTTGGAGAAGAAATAGGATTCCAAGATTACTTCGTCCGCTTATCTCATGATGTGACCGTTAGCGATATCAGATTTGAAGGCATTCACAACGCAAAGCCATCTTTGGGCATTCTAGAGAAGATACAAGAGGCTGATGCAGTGATCATCGCTCCTTCTAACCCAATTGTAAGTATCGCCCCTATCCTTGAAATACCTGGAATTCGTGAAGCGCTACAAGATCAAAGAGGGCGCGTCACGGCCATCTCAGGAATTGTCGGTGGGAGAGCATTGAAGGGTCCAGCAGATCGACTTCTCCAAGAACTCGGATACGAACCCTCTGTAGTGGGAGTGGCGCG
The DNA here is from genome assembly GCA_030740795.1 of Acidimicrobiales bacterium. Lineage (GTDB taxonomy): Bacteria > Actinomycetota > Acidimicrobiia > Acidimicrobiales > UBA8592 > UBA8592. Next base: position 52,770 of record JASLWO010000038.1, read on the forward strand.
TTTGTATCGCGATATTTCTAGCACTCTAGTGATAGACGAGGTTGACATAGACGATAAACAAAGAGTGGAACAAGAAGGCATTGAGTGCGTTGTAACTAATACCATTATGAGTAACCCAAAAGCGGCAGCGGCTTTGTGCCAAACCGTTTTAAATTTAGGAAGTTAACATGAGCAAATTAGAGATAATCCCAATTGAAGGACTGCCGGAGATATCCCCTGGTGACGATTTAATAGAAATCATAGGACAGGATGAGACCGCTCGTTCAGGAGACATCCTTGTAATAACTCAGAAGATTATCTCTAAGGCTGAAAATCAGATAGTAGAAGTAGATCCATCTAATCCTTTAAGTCATAAACCTTTAGTTGAGAAGGAGTCAGTAAGGGTTCTAAGGCGTAGAGGTGACCTGATCATAAGCGAAACCAAACATGGTTTTGTTTGTGCGAACGCGGGAATAGATTTGTCAAACGTAAAGCGTGGACAAGCTGCTCTCCTGCCAGATGATAGCGACCGTTCAGCTAGGCGAATACGTGACGGTCTTAAAGGAAAATTCAATTTAGACGTTGGGGTAATTATTTCTGACACGTTTGGGCGACCTTGGCGAAGAGGGTTAACAGATGTTGCCATTGGTTCCGCCGGCGTTCTGCCAATCCTAGATCTGAGAGGAAGCCCAGACGCGTTCGGGCGCGAAATGCAAGTGACAGAAGTTGCTTTAGTAGATGAATTATCAAGCGCTGCGGAGTTGGTAATGGGGAAATCTTCTGGAATTCCTGTAGCGATAATACGGGGCGCAGATAGAAACTGGTTCGGCTCAGGTTCAGTGAAGGATGGGATAGTTCGAGATCCTAAAGATGACCTTTTCCGATAACAAGTTATCTTAGATTCAGGTTTCTAAACCCAGTTCTTGATTGATTCGAGTACTTGAGTCTTTTTTTTCAGTTCCGCCAAAATCAAACACCATTTCTATCCCGTAACTGTCACAGGTGTCTTTTTCCGGAATCTCATCTTCATGGTTACGGTCGCCGCCATTTCCAAAGATTAACTTCGCTTGCGGATTCGCTTCTGCTATGAAAGCAAGGGTTTCCGCTACTGAATGATCATCATCAATTGCTATCATTGCGTCATCAACAATTGCTAGAGCTTTCACTACCCTAAGGCGATCTTTCTCATCCAAAATTAGTTTGCCCTTTTTGAATATTTGCTGCTTATTGTTGTTAACAATGACCAATAGTTGATCTCCCGCAACCGCTGCCCCTTCAAGATAGTCAAGATGGCCACAATGAAGGGGACTGAAATAACCGCTAGCGATTACTAGAACAGGTGCCTTAGATGATTCCTGACCATCTCTATTCAAGTTCAATACCAAAATCTTGAGGCCCAGGGACATTTGTGGTGTTTGGGGGAGCAATTCCAGGTCCGCTTCTTCCTCCAAGAACACCTTCTAAATTGTCAATGGTGTTCGGTAAAGGAATTTCTGACCCTAATGGAGCTCGAGCGATTGTGAAGGCTTCTCTGTCATTCAAGAATCGGACTTCTTCTAGGTCTTCAAGTATCACTTCTGTTGGTTCTCCCCCAACAAATGCATCCGACCATCTCGCTACTTGCAGGACAGCTTCCTCTCCATTGCATTCAACACCGGCATCAATTGAAGAACCGCCAGGTAGTTCGAAAGCTTCGCTTGATAAAGAAGCTCCCATCGCTTTCAAGAAAACACTCATCCTTGCCTCTTTCCCAGTAACTGACGAGGTAAAGGGATGTATGTGAATAAGGCCATCCTGGTGCGAATGAATTCCTTCCGGATCATATTCGCTCTGGAACGGGGTAAGGAATGATTCTGAAACGCAATCCCAAACCCCATATGCTGCGTGCCAGTGGTCTTGTAAAGTAGGCGAAGCTTCAGCATCTCTTGTAGCGCGCGCAAACACAACTAGTGATAAACCAAGCACAATTACTAAAGCGACGGCTGAAGGGTAACCAATAGAACGCCTTTCGCTTGGTCCGCTAGTAGCACCGACACGTTCAGCTCGTGCAATTTTTTTTGCTGATGAAGCCTTTCCCATGACCTCACACGGTAGTGGAACTAGAGGGAAATTCGGCGGAAGTTGGCAGGATCTTTGAGAAAAATTGCGAAAAAGTCCCTAATGGGTGCTAGATCGCGTGTTTTTCGCTCAGCATCCTCTAATGTTTCCGGCTCTTTCAAGAATTTCAGCACGTTTCTCCTCATCTGTAAGCGTGACACTCGAAGTGTTCATGTAGCCCGTCTCAGAGTTTAAAGCTTCGGAACTCGCCGCTGAGGTGTTTATAGTATCGGGGGAACCCGTCTCAGAGTTTAAAGCTTCGGAACTCGGCGCTGAGGTGTTTATAGTAACGGGGGAACCCGTCTCAGAGTTATTGTCACTCGCATTCTCAAGTTCAGTTACTTCAACACCACGGAAAACATCCAAGATCGGTTCAGCTTCCGATTCAATAATTTTTTGAATTGAGAGCTCATCAGCGAAATCGTAAACCGTAGGCAAAAGGTATTTTTCAAGCTCATTTGGCCGAAAATCTTTAAATTGTTGTGCCAAAGCTATTGCCTTTTCTGGTGTTAAGCGGTCATCCAAAGTCACGAATCCGCCACTAAGAATTTCGTCAATGATTCCGCTGATCTTGAGCGGGTTACGAAAACCAGAATCGAATGCTTGTTGAAGTGCAAGGATTAGAAAATCTTGTTGCCTAGCTTGCCTTCCAAAATCTCCAGTCCCATCAACCCTCACCCAAGCACTTGGACTCGGGCCGTACCAGCCATCGAAATTGTCCACATAAGCCTGGAGTTCTCTTGTCCTAACCAAACCGAGTGCTTGCAATGGAGTTAATGTGACACACCCTGCAGTGGGAATACTTAACTGAGCCTTTCGGTCACGAAGTGGATATTCAAGATACACATCCAAGCCTCCGAGAGTTTCAAATAGTCTCATAAATCCATTGAAATCTACCTCTACAACATGATGAATTGGGATATCAAGGACGTCGCGTATTGTTTGAACAAGCGTCGGCTTATCGGTGAAATAGACGAGACTGTTAATTTTCTGCCATGAGTCTCTGTAGCCAGAGATCGGCACATACAAGTCCCTTGGAATTGACAAAGCTGATGCTTGAACTTCAGTGTCATTGCCTCCTCCTTGAAAGTCAAGCCTGAGAATAATTAGCGTATCTGTGAGCAACTGACGCGATGACCGTCCCGAAACTTGCCGTAAATAACTATTGTCAGGAAGGTTCGCTATTGAATCTGAACCTATCAAAAGAAAATTGAGTGGCTCGTTTCTTTCAGTTGATTGCGAAGTAAGGGTATTCCCGAAAGCTGTTCTCGGGATCTGCCCGACAGTGTCCGAGGTGTACGCTAATAGAATCGCAGCAACAGTTGAAATAGATACGATCACAAGAGTTACCAGCAGGAAAAACCGTTGGACCCATGTTCGTTTAGGACGTGGTCGCCGAGCTAAGCGCATCTACTCAAGGTAGCTCGTTTCAGGCAGAATGTGAGTTAGCCCAACCACAGATCTCATGTAGAACGAAGGTGGACCACATCACCAACGAACACTTCTCTTGCTCCCCCGTTATCTAAATTGATTATAAGGGATCCGATGGGTGTCACGGATACAGCTTGGCCGATGATTTCTTCCTCTCCGGTCTGAATCCTCACTTTCTTTCCGAGAGTGTCTACGAATTCAACATACTGTTCCAAAAGCATCGAACCGCTCGTTTCAGACGCTATTAGCTGCTTCAAAATCATTTCTGCTAATGCAACTCTGTCAGGAGGGTTTCCCAAGTCAGATAGAGCCACAATTTCTTGTTCACTTAATCTTTGCTTTAAAGTTCCGGAATAGACGTTAATGCCTATTCCCACTACAACCAGAGTTTGGTCTTTCTGAATGACCGTTTGAGCAAGCACACCAGCTAGTTTTGATGTCTTATTTCCTTGATTCACTATCAGGTCATTGGGCCATTTGATACGCACACAATCAAATCCCAGTTCACGAAGAGTGCGGCATGCAGCCAATGAAAGCTTCATACTGTACGAACTAAGTTGTTCGTTTGAGTCATCAACTATGAAAAGAACTGACATCAGCAAAGAAGTATTTTTTTCTGAGAGCCACTGTCTGTCCCTCCTACCACGTCCTGCAGTTTGGTGATCAGCTATCAGTACAGATAGATTTCGCGCCCCTTTTAGCCCTGCTTCAATTAAGTCAATATTTGTAGAACCGGTGCTAGATACCCATGAAATATCGCCAAATCCAGCGCTTTTTAGACTTTTTTGCAAAAAAGCCGCTCTTTCCTCAGGAGAAAATTTTTCATTGACTTTTACGAATGACACTTAGTTTTGCTCCATATTATGTAACGTTGATCCCGTGTTCACAAAGGTACTTATTGCTAATAGAGGTGAAATAGCGGTTCGAGTCATTCGGGCATGCCGAGAACTCGGTATCCAGTCTGTCGCAGTATATTCCGAACTGGACCGTAATGCCCTTCATACACGTCTTGCGGATGAAGCTTATGCGTTAGGAGGACAGACTGCTGCTGAAAGCTACCTTAATACTGAGAAAATATTAGATGTGATAGAAAAGTCCCAAGTTGATGCTGTCCACCCAGGGTATGGTTTCTTTTCAGAAAATGCAGAATTCGCAAAGTCAATCACAGAGAAAGGCGTTACTTTTATTGGTCCACCCGTTGAAGCAATTGAAGTAATGGGAGACAAAATAAGTGCGAGGCAAGCAGCTGAAAAAGTCGGTGTGACCGGAGTGCCCGGGACTACTGATTTCATTACGAAAGCAAAGGAAGTAGAAGCTTTCGCTGCTGACTACGGATATCCGATAGCTATCAAAGCTGCTTATGGCGGTGGCGGACGTGGCATGAAAGTGGTCCGTACCAAGAATGAAATTCAGTCCGCTATTGATTCAGCCCAACGCGAAGCTCTCGCATATTTCGGGAGAGATGAAATCTACATGGAGCGTTACCTTACTAAACCTCGGCACATTGAAGTCCAAGTAATTTCCGATACTCATGGAAATGCTCTTCACCTTGGCACACGCGACTGTTCAGCCCAACGGAGGCATCAAAAACTTATAGAAGAAGCTCCCGCCCCACTAATCCCTAATGACATCCTTGATGCTATGGGACAAGCCGCTGTTGATGTTGCCAAAGGATGCGGTTATGTCAACGCTGGAACGGTTGAGTTCCTTTATGAGAACGATAATTTCTATTATTTGGAGATGAACACGCGACTCCAAGTTGAACATCCTGTAACTGAGATGGTAACTGGAATTGATTTAGTGGAGCAGCAAATCCGTATTGCTTTTGGAGAGGCGCTGCCTTTCAAACAAGAAGATGTCCAAATCGCTGGACATGCCATTGAAGTCCGGATTAACGCTGAAGACCCAGCAGAAGGGCAATTCCTTCCTAGCCCCGGAAAGCTTATGACCTTTAAAGCCTCCTCAGGTTTTGGCACTAGGTGGGATGGTGGTTACGAAGAGGGGGATGAGATAAGCCAGTTCTACGACAATTTGATTGGGAAGTTGATTTGTTGGGGCAAAGACCGAGATGCTGCTATTGCTAGAACAATTCGTGCTCTCAAAGAGTTTGAGGTCGCCGGACTACGAACAACGATCCCTGCAGACATTGCGATCCTGACTCATCACGATTTTAAAGCAGTTGAGCACTCAACTAAATGGGTTGAAGAAACACTTGATTTAAAAAATGTGAAAGGAGGTCATGCCACTAGTCACGATGACAGTCCTTCAACAACCATCCGCACTGCCGACATTGAAGTAAATGGAAAGAGGTTTGATGTGTCCATTTCTGTACCCAATGTCTCTGGGCAGATACGTAGAAGTGCATCAGCGGTTGGCTCGAACGCTGGAGGTGGAGATGGCCAGATCACAGTACCCATGCAAGGAACAATTGTGAAAATTCAAACCGGAATTGGCGATAAAGTAGAGTCCGGAGATGTACTTGTCGTCCTAGAGGCGATGAAGATGGAGAACAACATCACTTCAGACGTCAATGGCACAGTGGTAGAGATAAATGCAGAAGAAGGAGACGCTGTAGGTGCTGGTGACGTCATAATAGTTATTGAGGCTGAAGACTAGACCACTGCAGATTTCGCTAAACTTGAAGCCAAGAAGATTTAAGCTTTGAGATTAAAGCTACCCATGGAGATAGCAGAACACGAATATTCTTATGATTTCCAAAAACCAAAGAAAACG
>JASLWO010000039.1 GCA_030740795.1 Acidimicrobiales bacterium
AACAACAACTCCAGCTTCATCCAATTTCGGCCCATCGGACTCTTCAACAAATTGGCTAACGACTTTCGCTGATCCTGTTGCCCCTAATTCGGGCACGGTTAGTGCCCCAACTTCTGCTGGGCTTCCACCTGAAGGTTCGGCGTTAAATGATTTAGGGCGGACAAGGAAAATTCCTGGCTTACTTCCCGTGAATTTTGTGTTCACGTTTGTCGTGCCGCCAAAAACTGGTTCAATTCCAACAAGTCCATCGCTATCAACGATGTCAACAATGTTAGTTATGACAGGCGCATCCAATTTCACAGACAGGCGCCCAGCGACATCACGGCCACCGTATGTGGTGCCGAAAAGAATTGCCTGTGGCGCTTCACTTGCAGCTAAGTCAGCCAACGCTGATCCTAGAGCCGGACCTGGTAGGCCACCATCAAGATCTCCGGTGCTCAGAATCTTGCCTGCTCCATGTTCTCCTAGTTCCGCTGCTACTTGTTCAGCGTCACCTCCTGCATGTACAGCTACGACATCGCCTAGTTCACGAGCTTTAGCTAGTAATTCAAGGGTTATTGTGGAGACTGTTCCGTTATTTGTTTCGGCGTGTACCCATATGGTTCCCATTTTTGTCTCCTATATGACTTTCAGTTCTTGAAGGAATGCCAGAATTCTTTCGTGGCCTTCGCCTTCGTCTTCAACAATTTCTCCTGCTTCTCGTGCCGGCGCAGGATCGATGGAAACTATCTCTTGGCCTCCACCGGCCCAACCCACACTTGATGCTTCGATACCAAGGTCCGATAATCCAAGCTCTTCAACAGGTTTTGATTTTGCTGCCATGATTCCCTTAAACGAGGGATATCTTGGTTCAACGACGCCGGCAGTAACTGACACCAATGCAGGAAGCGGGCACGTTACTTCATCGTAACCATCCTCGGTTTGTCTCTTGACTGACACGTTCCCGCCATCAACATTTACTTCTTTAGCAAATGTGACTGATGGGAGACCTAGGAGCTCTGCTACCTGTTCAGGAACGGTCCCGGTGTATCCGTCGGAAGATTCTGTGGCTGATAGTACAAGATCAGCGTTCACTGTCTTTATCGCAGCGGCCAATACTTTCGCCGTTCCTAAAGCGTCACAGCCAGACAATGCATCATCGCTTATGAGAATGGCACTATCAGCGCCCATCGCCAAAGCATTGTTCAAACCGTTACGTTCATTATTTGGAACCATCGAAACGAGTACAACTTCTCCATCGTCTCCAACTAGTTGAAGTGCCATTTCCACTCCATAGGAGTCAGATTCATCAAGAATCAGTTTGGCGTCACGTTTCAATGTTTTGGTGTTCGGGTCGATCTCACCTGGATCAGCAGGATCCGGGATCTGTTTTACGCAAACTGCTACTTTCATTGTTTTTCTCTACTTTTCGGGGATTTGTATATTGAACTACCTAGATCAATATCTTGACCCTACAGCAGGTTTGGGAATAATCCATAACCGTAGGTGTGCTGTAAACCCACGGCTTTGAAACAAATTTCCTACAATGGGGATGTGAAGATAATGTTCTTAGTCAATCCGGCAGCGTCATCAGTAACGCCACGTACTCGAGTAGTCATTCAAAAGGCTTTAGCGGCGGACCATGAAGTGGTGCTGGCAGAAACCATTAGAAGAGATCACGCCACACGAATAACTAGAGAAGCCGCAGAAAAATCATTTGATGTTGTAATGGTTCTTGGCGGTGACGGAACGTTGAACGAAGCCGCTAATGGTCTTATCAACTCCGAAACAGCACTTGCTGTTCTTCCAGGTGGGTCAACAAACGTGTTTGCACGCACACTTGGACTTCCTGATGACCCGGTTGAAGCCACTGGCATCCTTCTTGAAACTATTGAAAATTATTCACCTAAAAGGATCGGGCTTGGGTGCGTGAACGGAAGATATTTCCTATTTCACGCAGGAATGGGTTTTGATGCTGCTGTGGTAGCAGAGGTAGAAAAACGTGGAAGATTAAAACGGTACGCTAGCCATGCTTTATTCGTTTACGCAGCTATCGATACTTGGATACGCCACTATGATCGCAAAAAGCCAGCGTTTCGCATACGTCACAGTGACGGCGTTGTGGTCCCTAATTCAAAATTTGCAATTTGTTTGAACACTGACCCTTACACATACCTAGGTAGTAAGTCTTTAAACCTTTCACCCGATGCTAACCTAAGCCGGAGTTTGGTTGCGATCAGCATCAACAGCCTCCGAGTAAATCGTATGTTGAATCTTGTCAGCGGAGCTATTCGAGGTTCAACCGCTTTCCACAATCATTCATACATTGATTACAAGGCAGATGTCTCAAATTTTCGTGTTGAAGGCCACCGGCCATTCCCTTATCAGGTTGACGGAGATTATTTAGGTGAAGTCACAAGCCTTGATTTCAGATACGCTCCCGATGTGCTGAAACTAGTGACACCTAACCCCGCCCTCGTTGGTCTACCCGTACATGAAGAACATCAATAATCAAAAGTTTAATCTTCTTCATTTCTCTGCCATTTCGGCAATGGCCTTCGGGCTTTTTTTAACCGCAACCTCATGCTCGGGCGATACCGGCGAAAAACCAGTTGGTGCACTTGTTGAATCAGAGACACCAACGGCCAACATTGAAGAAGCCACGCCCACTCAAACACCTACCCCCGCACCCACTCCCAAGCCCGCAACCACGCCTACGCTAGGCGAAAATCCGGGAAGTTCGGGCCTGGGCGATCCTTACTTCCCAACCCTTGGAAACGGGGGTTACGATGTAGAAGAATACGACCTTCAACTGCTCTGGGACCCTGGAAGCAAGTACCTTGTTGGCGAAGCAACGATCACAGCAAAAATTGTTGAAGATCTCACAAGTCTTAATCTAGATCTAAGCGGCATGACCGTTACTTCCGTTAAATTTGAGGGCTCTAATTTAGATTTTTTCAGAGAAGACAACGAACTGATCATTGTTTTTCAGCAACCCGTTGTTAAAGGAACCATGGCCGCTCTAGAAATCTCCTATCAAGGCTTTCCGGGCCTAGTTGAAAATCTTAACCTTCCACATTCTGGGGGCTGGTTCAACACTGAAAATATGTTCTACGTTTCAGGTGAACCATCTAGTAGCCAAGCTTGGCATCCAGTGAATGATCATCCCGATGATCGTGCCCAGTTCCGAATAGAGTTCACAGCCATTCCTCTGGTGGAGGCGCGTACTTGGAACTGGGAATTTGTAACAAATGGTTTTCTCGTCGAAAAGACGGAAAGCGACGTTGATAAATCAATCACATGGATATATGAAACGAGGTACCCGCGAGCTCCATACTTAACGGTTTTAGCATATGGCATATTTAAAGAATCCGAGGCGGTAACCTTAGGCGACGTACACTTGCGGCACTGGGCTGAATCTCCCCCGCTTCCAAGTGACATATTTGAAGCCGGCGTGGAAACATTTGGACATGACTATCACGCCATGTTTGAAGTTTTCACTAACCTCTTTGGCCCTTACCCGTTTGATACTTACGGGTACCTTGTTCTAAATGAAACACTTGGCTACGCTTTGGAAACTCAAACCCTATCAATATTCGGTTATGACACATACCAGGAACCCAACATTCACGTACATGAATTGGCACACCAATGGTTTGGAAACCACATTACAGTAGGTGACTGGAGCAATATTTGGCTCAATGAGGGTTTCGCAACTTATGCTGAATACCTTTTTTTAGAAGAATCTGTCCCTTCATTCAGTATTGATGATTCCTTTTTCATACCAATGTACGAACTTGTTGAACAAGGGAATACTTTTTTTACCCAGCCACCTCCGGGTGACCCAGGAAGAGATAATCTGTTCAGCGCATCGGTCTACTTTCGTGGAGCGATGACTCTTCATGCTCTGCGATTAACTATCGGAGATGCATTATTTTTTGACTCGATCCGTGGATACGTTGAGCAGTACGGCGGGCAATCTGCGACAACCAATGATTTCATTCAGTTAGTTGAAGAAGCCACAGGCTCGGATCTGGAAGAGTTTTTCAACGGTTGGCTTTTTCAAGATAACCTACCTCCCTTACAGGAATTATACGATTAAGGCCCTTCAGTTACCTTATCAGTGCATCAACTATCTCTAGAGCAAGCTGCGGGTCATCAGTAATAACTCCATCAACGCCAATCTGAATCAACCCCCGAATCATTTCCGGTTCATTAACAGTCCAGACATTGACCTCTAGACCATATTCATGAGAGGTAATTACGAAATCTTCATCTACTGCAAGGTAATGTGGGTGCACCGCTTGGAAATCTGAAAGTGCGAGTCCTTGGAGAAAATTCTTCTTCTCTTCAAAATCTCCGACAGTCAAAAACCCAAGTTGAATTGTAGGTGACGCTGCTCTGGCGTATTCAAGTACGTCTCTGCTGAACGACGATAGAAGAATCTGCTGATCGTGGCTGGCGTTTCCAGCCACTTCTAATACTGAGTCAACGAGTTTTTCCGTTGGCGTGGCGTCAGATACTTTTAGCTCAATGTTCATGTTCGCTCCCGTACACGCCTCCATCGCCGTTTTCAGTGACGGGATCTCCTGAGGTAGATCTGATGCCCTCAGTTCTTGGATGTTCAGATCTGGACCTATTGTTTCATCGTGGTGCACCACCACATTCCCATCGCTGGTTAACCAAACATCCAGTTCTATCCAGTCAGACCCTAGAACTACTGCATGCGTGAATGCTTCAAGCGTGTTTTCTTTATGCACTAGGGAAGCTCCCCTATGGGCACATACGTTAGTCATAAACCACACTCATGTAACTAAAATAGCTTGCAATGACTGAATAATTAATTATTTTCACAAATTCAACATAACCACCATGTGCCCCTTGTCACACACGAAATTTGCCTGTATCGTCAAACTTGTGACTCAGCGTAAAGGTGGGTCTAATAAAAGAGTCGCTAAGTGCTTTGCGGAGGGCCTGTGGCAATTCAATCTATTTCATATCTAGATAAGAAGAGCGATTGGAGAGAGTTGGCCTTGTGCAAAGACACCAGTCCGGAGCTTTTCTTTCCAGTGGGAAATACTGGCACCGCCTTGGATGCTATTTCATTAGCGAAAACTGTATGCCACCGGTGCCCATCTCAGGGAGAATGCCTTGAATATGCTCTAGACTCAAACCAGGATAACGGCGTTTGGGGAGGCAGGTCGGAAGAAGAAAGAAGGCATATTCGCCGGCACCGACAATTACGATTACAACGGTAATTGATTTCACTAATCTTCTAACGATATGGCGTCAGAATCGCGGAATCCGAACAAAAACTTCAGTGCCGCTTGATCCTTCCCCACTAAATTGCAGTGAGCCGCTAAGGTCCTTTTCTATAAGGTTTCGCACGATAGTAAGCCCAAGACCATAATTTTCATCAGAGAACTTCTCCGGTAATCCAATCCCGTTGTCCTTCACAGAAACTTCGAACATGGTTTCAGATACCCCAAAGGTGATCGTCACTTCTGGTGAGTCAATGGTAGAAACATCTGAAAACCCATGCTGTATTACATTTTGCATCAGTTCATTTAGGACAACAGACAAAGCAGTTGTCTTCGCTGCAGGGAGAAGTCCTAGATCTCCCACAACAGAGAATTCAACCATTCTCTCTACGCTTGAAAGGTCCTCCGATACGAGACGAACCAGGGGTTTTATTATCTCAGAGAATTCAACATTGTCTTCTGTTCTATGCGAGAGGATTTCGTGGACGACAGCAATTGACCTGATTCTTCTCACTGAATCTCTTATTGCAGTTCGTGCTTCGCTGGCAACCACTCTTCTTGATTGCAAGTGAAGAAGCGATGATATGGTCTGTAGATTGTTCTTCACCCGGTGATGTATTTCGGCGATTGTAGAATCTTTTGATCGGAGCAATTGGTCGCGACGCCTAAGTTCTGAGATGTCACGCACCAACACAAGGGCGCCTGTTAAACATTCGTCTTCAATTATTGGCAAGCATTTGAGAGTTATTACTTGCCCGTGTATCGAAATTTCTGCATCTTGACGTTGAAGAGTTTCGAAAACTTTGGGAATAGTGTCACAGGGCAATTCTTCAACACCTAATTTTTTCCCTTCGATTTGGCGAACATTTAATCTGCTAAGAACCGAAACTGAATTCGGCGATGCGAAACGGACCCGCCCTTGTGAATCTAGCAACATAAGACCGTCACTGACCCTAGGTGAAAATTCTGTTTCGTTATCAGCGTCCTGCAATGGGTAACAGTCTTGAGAGATCATCAAGGCCAGACGTCGGAATAACGAAAAGTATGTCATTTCTAACTCTCCAGCAACTCTTTGACCATCTGGTGAAAAATCCCTAGACAAAACAGCTATTACTTTCCCCTTGAAGAGAACAGGTACGCTGAGTGTCCGAATTCGTTCTACAGGGGTTTGGAGAATCAACCCGCCGTCAATAATCGAGCAGTTTTCACGAGCCTGGTCAAAAAACGGGCGTTCCCCTTTAGAGAACTTCCGACCTTCCATTTCGGTACGATAAATGCTTCGACTAGTGGTCGGGCGAACATGTGCGACAACAGTATATGAAGCTTCAATTGACTCATCATCAGCAATGCAAAGAAGCAAATCAGCGAAAGAGAGATCTGCCAACAAATCCCAAGAACGTATGACGTTGGTTAAATATTCGCACTCTTGAGCTTCTAAGGTAGGTGCTAGCTCTGATAGTGCGGGCATCTTTGCCTTTCAGTTAGAGGAGACCAGTTTTATGCCCCGAAGCCTATTTTGGGAGCTGATTGTGAACCAATATCAACAAATGTGACCTTAGCCACGGGGATTCCTACTTGCCGTCCATCTTTGTCTGATAACCAGATTACGCTTTTCTCTGATTCAAGACCGCTCTCAATTTCAGATTTCAGTTCCTCAAGATCCGTATCGTCTTCCATTTCCAGCTGAATCTCTTTTGCTATATCTCCAACGCCTATACGAACAATCATTTTGATCCTCTCTTTAATCTATTGAAGTAGTTTAAGTCCCTTGTTATACCTTCGGGTGGGGGCAAGGTCAATATCAATAGTTTCGCTTATTTTCGCAAAGATTTCCCCCGCTTCACTTTCTGGCATTGCCGCAACAATGGGATCACCTGTATCCGACCCTTCCCTAACTTCTGGAATGAGAGGAATCTGCCCTATAAGTGGCACTTCTAAGCGTTCAGCGAGTTCTTCTCCTCCTCCTTGACCGAACAAATGGTACTTTTTGTTATCATCTCCCGTGAACCACGACATATTTTCAATAACCCCTTTAACCTCAAGGTTCACGTTTCTAGCCATGAAGGCGGCTCTTTGAGCGACACGTTGAGCTGCTGGTTGAGGCGTAGTGACAACATATAGCTCAGATCGTGGTAAGAACTGGGCCAGGGATAAAGCAATGTCGCCTGTTCCTGGCGGGAGGTCAATCAACAGGTAATCAAGGTCTTCCCAGTACACGTCGGTTAGGAACTGCTCAAGGGCTTTGTGGAGCATGGGACCTCGCCAAATCACTGGCTGGTCCTCTCTCGCGAAGAAACCCATTGAAATCGCCTTTACACCATATTTTTTGGGAGGGATCAATAAATCGTCGATAACGGTTGGCGGTTGGTCAAGCCCCATCATTTTCGGAATGGAAAATCCCCAAACATCAGCGTCTACGATTCCGACTTCTTTACCTCGGTTCGCAAGAGCAATTGACAAGTTCGTAGAAACTGAAGATTTTCCAACTCCGCCCTTACCTGAAGCGATAAGGAGCACACGGGTATTAGACGCTGGGTCGGCGAAGGGTATGACCCTCCCTTCAGCGTGGCCATGCGACGGTTGAGATCCAGCTGTTGAAGAGGGATCACCGTGAATTAGTTCCCTGACCTTCGCCCTTTCATCATCGGACATGACCCCGAACTCTACTTTGATCTCGCTGGGCTCACCGATTTCTTGAATCGCTGCTTTTATGTCCTCTTCTATTTTGCCTTTCAGCGGACACCCCTGTGTGGTTAATGCGACTTCAACATGAACTATCGCCTCTTTAACTGAAATATTTTTGATCATGCCGAGTTCCACGATGCTTCTATTCAGTTCAGGATCATTGACTAGTTTCAATGCCTCAAGAATTGCTTCAGTTGATAAATCCATTGTTTTCTTCCGTAGCGGTATTTCCATTCTAAGTCTCTTAGGGACTTAATCTCAAAGCAAACGAAAGTGCGTCCTTTGATGGATCCCAACTAGTCAGAGATACCATGGAATGCAGGAAAGGTCAATAGTTTCATCATCGGAGAGAACGTGGATTTGGTTAATAGCAATAACCTGACAGCAACTGAATTTTCCTCAGCGGTTACAGCGATCACAGCAGCCTTCGGTGATAAAACTCGGAGAGATATATATTTATTCGCTCACGAGCATGAAAGCGGAGTTACAGCTACTCAAACCGCTAAAGAATTTGGCTTGCATCCTAATGTCGCCCGACACCACCTAGACAAGCTAGCTGCGGGTGGCTATTTGGAAGTTGGTAAAAAATCTGACTCAAGAGCTGGACGACCCTCTAAAACATACAAATGCGCTGGCGCTGAAATTCATATAGACCTACCGATCCGCCACCAAGATGTTCTCGTTACCCTTCTCGGGAAAGCTCTTTCATTGCTTTCAAGCGAACAGGCAGAGACTCTAGCCGAAGAGGTTGGGCTTGAGTATGGGAAAACAATGGCTCATTCGCTTGGGTACAAAGACTCAGGGTATTCCTTCCGTCAGAGCCTCCATGCCGTAGCCGAAGCGTTAACTGCACATGGGTTCGCAGCCCACGCGAAACAACACGGTGATGAGTTACAAATAGTTTCAGAACACTGCCCATTTGGTGATTCAGCTGTTCAACACCCTGTCATCTGCGCAGTTGACCGTGGGATGGTAAAAGGAATGCTTGGCTCCCTTTATGGAGATACTCAAACACTGACATCATCTAGTCTTGCCAAAGGCGATGAAATCTGCGTGACGGCCGTAGCTCTTTAATTGCTGCAATCCAAGTACGAGCTTAGGGAATTGATTTGTGATTGTAGTTGCGGAACTAAATCTATTTCACCAGTCAATGATTGACTAGAGATTTTGTTTAGGTCCTCACAAGCAGTCACGGGATCTGTTTCGGAGAGAAGAGTAGCGCGAGTCAATAGTGCTTCAATATTTCTGGGGTTCTCCGAAATAGCGAAGTTCATCTGCTCAATCGCTCTTTGAGTGAGGATAGGGTCACCCGTTTGGGCTAACAATAGGGACTCTCTGCTTAATGCAGCTGGGTTAGATGGCTCTTCTCGCAAGACAGCACGAAAAAGTTTGATTGCGCTCACGCTTCTTTGTTCTTTGCTGCTTTGTAGAAGGTAATTAGCTGCTTCAAGCGCCACGTCTACATTCATTTCTAGGTCTTCGAGGCTCGGTTCTTCTATCCGCATTATCGTTTCGTATTTTGCTTCAGCGTATACTTCTCCTCTAAGCCCTTGAGATAGTAAAACGTTTCGTAACTCTTCTGACACTTGTATGTTCTCTAAGTCCTGTAGTTGTTCCATAGCTTCGTTGAATCTGCCATCATCTGAGAGAGCTATAGTTAAAAATACAATTGCGTCCGGGAACTCGGGTTGGTTTATGAGAACTTCTTCCCAAACAGCAATTTGTTCATCACTTGAGTCACCTTGACGGTATTTCAACCAGGAGCGATATGTTAATGCCTCAGAATTGCTTGGTTGCTGTTCAAGAATCTGATCATACAGGTCTATGGCTTCCGGCCAGCGACTCTGATCACTGAAAAGTTGTTGGGCTTGTGAGAGTTTCGTAACGACGCTTTGTCTGACGCTTCCCGTCATCCCTTCAGAACTAGTTCTCTCTCCAGATGAAATGCTGATAGCGAAGCCTGAAATAGTAGCTACGGAAATTAGGAAAAAAACCCAGAGCCATGTTTTTCTTTTCTGGTTAGGTCGTGTTTTGTTTTGCTTGCCGTCAACGACCTGTGTTAGTCGGACAAGACGTTTTGAGTAATTCCGAGTGAGCGATGCGTGGTCGACAGGACTTATCTCTCCTCTGGCGAGTTCAGTATCAAGATCCTTCAATGATTGCAGGAGGAAAAGTTTTTCTTTTCCAAAATTTCTATCGTTCATTTAAACCTCAATGGTCAATCTTCGCTTGATTGGGATGAGTGGCTCTCTTCTTCAAATGCGGTCCGCATGGCAAGAACTTTTTCTTCTTCGTCTTTAGTGAGTTCTATACCCTGTGAGTCAGATTTTCTTCTTGAGTATGCGAGGGTAACCCCACCGAGCGCTATCCCTATTATCAGAAATGGGGCGATCCAAACTATAGAGTCGAAACCCTTACTGCTCGGGTTTAAGCTCACCCATTCCCCATAGCGTTGAATATAAATACCTTTTATTTCAGAATCACTTAGGCCTTGGTCAACCTGTTCTTTGATCTCTGCTCGTATCACTTGCGCTATAGGAGCCGAACTTTCTGAGACAGGTTGCCCTGAACATTGAGGGCAAGCGATTGTAGAGGCGAGCGCAGCTGCTCTTTCAGCCCCAGTTTTCGTGTCCTTTGAGTCCAGTGTTCCAAACACTAACGCAACTAGGAAAACTACAGACATGAAAGACCATGAGATCGCTCGAGATTTTGAGATTTTCAGCATGTAACCCCCGTTGCTAAATCATCGTAACTTACAGGGCCAACTATTTTTTTTACTACTAAACCATTTGGGGCGATGAGGACCGTCTCTGGGGCTGTTAGGACACTGAAATCAATCGCCACCCGATTGGTCCCCTCACCTGCGAGGACCGGCCAGTCTCCACCATATTTTTTGAAAAAGTTCTCTATGTCGCTGAGACGGTCATTAAATGCCACTCCAATAAGCTCTGTCTGACATTTAATTCCATCGTCTCGCAAAATCCCCTCCTCATAGAATCTAAGAAGCTCGCTGTGTTCAGTTACGCAACCCGAACACCAGCTAGCGAAAAAGTTCACAGCTACCCAAGTCTGGTCAGATATTGGTAAAGATCGATTTTTGAGGAGGATTTCGTCAAGCTCAAAATCTTCTCCATCAACTGTTTCGCCTTGAATTTGTGGAGCTTGTTGTCCCACGATGGCGTAATTAGGACCATTTGTCTGAGTGGTTCTGGTAGCTAACAAAACAATGAATGCAATCCCTAGTACTGCAAGTCCAATGATCCCGGATTTCATAACAGTCATTTCTCTTGATCTTTCTTTCCAGACAATCGCACTCTTTGTTTATTTCTTCCGGCTTTTCTTTTTTGCATTGGGATTGCCGATAGAACTGTTCCCATTAGCATTACAAAACCTCCAACCCAGATCCAAAGAAGCAACGGCTGTTTTGTGACTTGTATGACAATTGATTTGTTCTCTCCAGCTGGAGGGTCCAAGAGTGCAATTTGGATGTCTTTAACTGGTGAAGTCCTAGTGGATGGGGAGGGCACTAATTGCCCAGAAGCTGTGAATCTCTCAATTGAAGGCTCTAGAAGGCTTCCATCAATATCTATCTGTACTCTTTCTTGAATTTTGTTAGGGAATGAAAGCCGTTCCGAAGAAACATACGTGATTGTGGATTCACTGAACTGAATGCTTTCACCTGGTTGAAGCGAATACGACCCCTGAGAAATATACGATGAGCTGCCTATAAGCCCTATAGCGAGGAAGACAACGCCTAGATGAACAACCATTCCGCCATTTGACCTTCCAACCAAACCTTTCCACCCGTTTCTTCTTGCAGAGAGGGTTAAATGACGCATGGCGCTCGTGCCGGCAAAACCTGCAAACGTGAAACCTAAGAGGGGAAGTAAGCCTCTCCCTCCGAGCAGAACTACCAAGACGAGGGAAAGCACAGCGCCCCAAGCTGGCCATTCAATTCGGTCACGAACCAATTCTGTGTTTGCTTTACGCCATGGAAGTATCGGTGCAACTGCCATGAGAAACAATAAAGAAAATCCGATCGGCATAGACATTTTTTCGAAATAAGGAGCGCCGACTGAAATTTGCCTGTTCTGAAGCGCTTCTACTATCAGGGGGAAGACCGTCCCGAGAAGTACCACGAATGCGAAGCCTCCAAACGCCAGATTGTTAGCGAGAAAGGCTCCTTCTCGTGAAAGCGGTGAATCAATACCGCCCTGAGATCTCAACTCTTCGCCTCGCCAGAAAATTAGACAGATAACTGCGAATAAAACAATTGAGAAAAACCATAGTAGCCATGGACCTATCCCCCCTTCGGAGAACGCGTGGACTGAGGCTATGATTCCCGATCTCGTAATAAAGGTTCCCAGAATTGTCAGCAGAAACGTTGCGCATACGAGAGAAAGGTTCCATACCCTGAGCAAACCTCTTCTTTCTTGGACAAGAACCGAATGCAAGTATGCTGTTCCCGTCAACCAAGGCAACAATGAGGCATTCTCAACGGGGTCCCAACCCCAATATCCTCCCCATCCAAGCACGTCATAAGCCCACCATGCTCCAAGGATGATTCCTGCGGTTAGGAACCCCCATGAAAAGAGCGTCCACCGTCGTGTAATCAAAAGCCAGCCTTCGCCTAGCCTGCCCGTTATCAAAGCCGCTACAGCGAAAGAGAAAGGAACGGTAAATCCGATATAGCCCAAATAAAGCATCGGGGGATGGAAGGCTACGAGTATGTGGTTCTGAAGTAAGGGGTTGGGGCCAGGCCCGTCATATCCGACAGGTGGATTAAATGACTCAAAGGGATTAGCGGGTCCCAACATAATGAGTGCGAAGAAAGCCATAACTAAAAACATTGATACAAGAGCCCAAGAAACCATTGGGTCAGATAATCGTTTTGAGAACTTCTTGGCAACTACTGCTAAGTACCCCGCTAGTATCAGACCCCAGAGAAGAATAGAACCTTCGAGAGCAGACCACATGGTGGCTACGTTATATAGAGGGGGCGTTAAAGAACTTCCATGTTCGGCTACGAATTGAACAGAAAAATCTCGTGTAATCAATGCTCTTTGCATAGCAAATGCGGAAAGACACATGCCTGCAAATGCAACCCAGGCGTATCTTGCACCGATTATTTGAAGCCTGTCTCGTGGAGATCTAATGCCGACGATAATCGTTACCGCACCGGTTAAAGCTCCGGCTAAAGCTAGGACTATTCCAAAGGATCCAATTACGAGATTCATACCTAGTCCTAAGATTCTGATGCTTTCGGTAGTTGCCCGCGCTCTTCCGCATCACCTATCCGGTCTTCCCGATAATCATTGTCATGTTTGACAAGGATTCTGTTAGTAGCGAACCACCATCCATCGTTGGCTCCATTTTCGAAAACATACAGAGGATTTGGCAGAGGCCCTTGAACCCATTTCCCCTCAAGGACTACAGGTATCCCTTCGTCAAATAGGTCCGGAGGAGTACCTTGACTGACCACGTCAACCAGTATCCCATCAAATGATACGGAAAAGAACGTGTACTCATTCCCATCAATGATGAATGTCTGGTCATCGTCAACATTGGTAACTGGGGACCCTAAAAGTTGAAATCTCCGCTCCCCCATTTCCAGCCTGCTCTCCACTGCTTCATCCGCTGGAAGAAATGACTGGCTGTTGGTAACTAGGAACCAGACAAGAATGATGACGGCGCCAGCAATCACAATCACTGTAAGTGCAGGTAGCCATTGAGGAGATTTTTTTGACTCCTGCCTTCTAGGTGATAAGTCCATAGCTTGGTTATCGTCTGGCATGAAATTACCTTACGTATCTTGAGATGGCGACATCCATCTCTGACGATGCTCCGGCACTTTTGAGGAGAGCTCCTTGCCTTTTTGAATGATTCTCCACGCATAAACCGCTAATACCCCAACAGCAGTAATCCACCCTGCGAGGAGATATCCGAGATGACTCATCTGACCTCCCCCTCTCCGTCCTCTTTGATAATGGTTTCTGTACTTGATGCTGTGCCTTCAGCTATTCGTTCTTGCAAAACACCTATAGCTCCTTCATTTTCAATTTCTGTTTGTAGCCATCCAACACGGAATCTATGCGTCATCAGCCATAGGTAGCATACGCCAGCAAGAATGAGGCCTAGGAATAGCGTGAACAATGTAAGGTCCTCTAATTTCCCATCTGTAAGTGAGGATTGTTGATGGAGGGTACTGTTCTCCCACCATTCAACAGATCGATTAACTATCGGGATGTTGATAGCGACGATGATTCCCACGACTGAAGCACGCTTAGCTCGCAAATCGGGATTGGCTGGCACTTGCCGTAGTGCTAGGTACCCCAAAAGCATGAGGAATAGGACAAGAGTAGTAACCAGACGAACATCTCCCCATTCCCACCATGTATTCCATGTCGGCCTTCCCCAGATACTTCCGGTAACAAGAACTAAACCACAAAATATGAGACCGATTTCCGCAGATGCATGTGCGACCGTATCCCACCATCGAGATTTTTTCCAAAGATAGAAGATGCTTCCGATACCTGTCGTGATGACAGCAACGTAAGCAAAAATTGCCATGGGGACGTGAATGTACAGTAACCGTACAGCGTCTTCCATATTGTCGTCTTCAGGGGTAAGGAAAAATGCGAAGAGAACTAATGTCGGGACACCCACTAGAAGTAGGAATCCCATGAATCTGGTTCCTTTGGAACTAGTTAGATTTGGATTCCGGACGTTCTGCATTATGCCTCCTCTAGAAGCTGCCCATATGCCAACATACCGAGAAGAGTGTATAGAACGGCAACTACTGAAAGTAATCCAACCCAAGCCCACCCATCTGCATTGACGCGTCCAAAGGCATCACCGAATGCGCGTGTTGCTCCAATAACTACAGGGGCTAGAACTGGCAGAAGAAGAATGGGGAGTAAGGTTTCGCGTACCCCTAAGCCCGTTGCCAGCACGCCATAGAGGGTCCCTGTGCTTGCTATAGCTATAGTGGCGATTACTCCTGTAGCTGATACTAAGAGGAAGTCATCCACGGATGAGTCAAAGAGCGCAATCATAGCGATCATCATAAGAACCTCAAGAAGCAACAATTGCAGAAACAAGCCAAGTGTTTTCCCGATGTATATAGAAAATGATGACACTGGGGAAAGCAATAATCTATCTTGTGCAGAATCAGAGTTCTCTATATCCACAGCTCTTTGTATCGCAAGGATAGCTACGAGAAGAATTGAAACCCAGAAAAGTCCGGGTCCTGTATCGCGGAGAGTTTCGATATCAGCATCAAGTGCAAAACCAAATAGTACGAGGATAAGTAGCGTATACGGAGCTATTTGGTTCGTTATTATTCGAGATCGGATCTCAATCCGGAGGTCCTTCTGTGCTATTAACCAAGCGTCACGTAACATTGTTTTCCTTTCCGTGACTTTCCCCCGTG
This sequence comes from Acidimicrobiales bacterium, assembly GCA_030740795.1. Lineage (GTDB taxonomy): Bacteria > Actinomycetota > Acidimicrobiia > Acidimicrobiales > UBA8592 > UBA8592. The sequence goes on from JASLWO010000039.1 coordinate 15,358, forward strand.
TCGCTGACCACCGACCCACCTGCAATCTCAATAATACGTTTTTGGTTTAAGCCAACCTTATCTATTTCATGAGAAGCAATTAAAACGGTTGCCCCAGCTTTAGAAGCTTCTATGATCAATGAGTCAACTAGCTCTTTCCCTTCTTTATCTAAAGCGGCGTGTGGCTCATCGAGAAGCCAGATGCTAGGTCGCTGAACTACCAGAGTTGCCAAAGACACCCTTCTTCGTTGGCCTTCTGAAAGGTTCCGGACGCAAACGCTTTCAAGCCTGCCTTTAAGACCGAGCAGATCCATTGCACTTCGTTTATCTGCTGAAGAAGCGTTAGAGATCTGTGCCCAAAAACCCATGTTTTCTTCAACCGTCAGGTCTGCGTACAAGCCGGTTTTGTGGCCGAGTAATCCCACGTGCGGTCTAACTGACATACGTTCAGTGGTAAGGTCAAATCCAAGGACCGAACCGGTTCCTTGTTTCATTGGGAGTAATCCTGCGCATAGACGCAAAAGAGTTGATTTCCCTGCACCGTTCGGACCTTTAACGATAATGATTTCACCCTTAGAAGCAAGCATGGTGAGATCGGTTAGTGCAGGAAATCGCCCAAGCAGCACCATGCTGTTCTGGAGATCAATAACTGGTGTCATTAGAAATCCTAAATAAAGTAGTTCTTACTTGAAATCTAGTAGGAGTAACGTATTTCTAACGATTCCTAACCATATCGCTTTTATTGAAAATCAAAAAAGGGTCAATTCGAAGGGTTCTTCCTTTCTTTTCGCTAACGTCATTTGAGATGCTTCTTTCACGAATCTTTCGAAAACTCGGGCTGAGTCTGACTACCGTTGGCGTATTGACATTACTTTTCGTCGCGTACCAACTCTGGGGTACCGGATTTCTAACAGACCGTTATCAAGAAGACCTAAAAGAAGACTTTGCAGAACTTGTTGAAACGGTTGAAGAAACAAGTTCTGCTTCAACTGGACTCGCTGAAGACGTTGATGATGAAGTTGCATACGCTGAATTTCTTTTCCGCTCGGAAGGCGAAGCCATCGCTCAATTAATAATTCCTAGAATGGGACTTACACAAACAGTTGTTTCTGGTGTTTCCTCAGAGTCACTTAGAAGAGGGCCTGGGCATTATCCAAATACTCCTTTACCTGGCATGCCTGGGAACGCTGCACTGGTAGGGCATCGGACAACTTGGGGAGCGCCATTCAGCAAAATTGATGAACTTGAACCTGGTGACGAAATTAGTGTTCAAACAATTCAGGGAAGTTTCACTTACAAGGTTGTTGAACAAGTCGGTGGCCGAGGCAATTTCATTATTAGCCCACAAAGATTTGATGTCCTTAACCAAAATTACGAAGAATACCCGAATAGGCTCACCTTGATTTCTTGCCATCCCAAATTAACAGCACGAAACCGGATCGTTGTTGTAGCAGAACTAGTTGGAGAACCTGCAGAATTCTTTCAAAGACCTGAAACCCCGACGCAAGCTGGTTTAGTGTTTGGTTTTGACCAGGAAGTCATAGATAGCACCAATACTGGTGATGAAACTGAAAGCAATGAAGGCACCGTCTTAGGAGAGTCAGGCTCCGAAGTAGTAGATGAAACATCTCTGAATACGGAGGAATCTCCACCTGAAAACTCAATCGCTGTCCCAACCGTTAGTGACATTTCTCCGGAAAGTACACCTGCAGTTGAAACAATTCCTTCGAACGCGACGATTCAATCAACTCGCCCGTCAAGTTTTGGAGAAGGGCTGGAGGGGGATAGCTCAGCGATTCTCCCCTCAATAACATGGGGGGTTGCGTTACTTGCGTTGTTAATGTCTTCTAATTTCGTCGCTAATCGTTGGTTGAGATGGCCGACTTATGTCATTTCGTTCTTCCCTTCCGTGGTTGTCATGACTATTTGGTTCTTTAATCTTGATCGAGCTTTACCGAGTTATTAGAAACAGGTTCTATGGTTAATACGGTAGGAAATGAATGCAGAAAGGGTGGCGTATTATCTAATGAACCCAATCCCCTTTGAATCAAATAGGGACGGCGCAAAAAGTTCCTTATCTACTCGCAGCAAAACCATTTCAAAAATTGTTTTAGCGGGGCTAGCCTTTTTGCTTATTCTTCTTTCATGTTCTTCAGAAGAGCAAGAAAGTACTGGGTTTGTTCCTGGGATTATCCCCGGGGCTCTAGCGAAAACTGGATCCGTGGATTCTCTTGTTCTTGAGGGGAAGATAGTTAATTTTCTATATGAACTTAGCTCCGAAGATTGTTTCAACGAATACAGGTTAGTGGATGACCGGACTGGGGATATAAGCGACTTAACGACAATTGTGGATTGTCGTAGGCCTCATGATGCTGAAATCTATGGCGAATACGTGCATCCTGCTGAAGCCGGTGAACCATTTCCGGGGAAAACTGAAATTGCGCGATGGGCCTCTATTCAGTGTTTTGAAGGATTTAAAGATTTTGTTGGGTCTGATTATGTTCTCTCCGATTTAGAAATTGGCTCGATACCTCCAGAACGCGAGGATTGGGAAATTGGACTGTACCGGACGGCAGCGTGCTACGTGTATGCGCCTGGAAGCCAGTTATCTGGATCTATGAGGGGAAGTGGAATCTAGCTATGAATAAAGACGTTTCAAGCGGAAACAAAACCGATTCCGATCTACGGGAACAAAGAAACCGAGTTTCAAAATTTGTTAAACTCGGGAAAAGAATAGGATATTCTCTTTGGCTAATAGCTATTTGTTTGTTCTTCGTTCTATTCTTTACAGATTTTGATGGACCCTTTGTCGTAGTATTGCTCACTTGCCTTATCTCAGGTTGTGTAGTGCTTCTACCATCTATTGTTCTGTCGTACGCTGTGCGAGCTGCCGAACGGGAAGACCGTCAGGCTGAAACACACTGAACCTACTTCATGGTTTCTTAATCTCAGACAAACAGCGTTTAGGTTACTGGAGAGATATCAATTGGTGATTCGGGAATGTTTCCTTTGATAATCTCTGGGAGAAACTCTCGTAGCCTTTGAGGCAACGTTGCTTCTTCTGAGTCAAGCAGTTCGTCAATAGGCCACCATTTTCCATCTTCAAATGCTGCAGCCTCTAACGCTTCTAGCCCTTTGGGGTCCCATTCACCCGACGTTGACGAATAGGCTATGTGAATTCTCTCATCAGATTTAAAATGGTACATAGCAAAATCGAACTCAACATATTGAGTCCATATACAAGGGCCAACTTTAACATCAGAAAATCCGCACTCTTCATACAGCTCTCTTCTGGCCGCATCTTCACTCTGCTCCCCTGGTTCCATCCCCCCACCAGGTATTTCCCACCATGTTCCATTCTCGGGCCTCATGGGATCCGAACCTTTCATTAGAAAAATCCGAGAAGAGGAATCAAGCACGACAACTCTTGCTGCAGGTCGGCGAAGGCTCCAGTTCATTAGTTTTTCGGTAGTTCTACGAAGGGAGTTTCTTTTGGGTGACCTGGTTCTTTAGGTAAGCCAAGAATCCGTTCTCCAATAATGTTTCGCTGGACTTGGTCGGTTCCACCATAAATTGATGGAGCTGGGGAGAATACCGTGACTTCATGGACCCAATCCCCATGAGCCACCTCTTGACCTGCCAACATGCCATCCGGTCCTATCACCATATTCCCGACTTCTCGGAATTGACGGTACAACTCACTCATCATTAGTTTCCCGATATTTCCTTCCGCTCCGGTTTTGTCTGCGCTTGTTTTAGCTCGAACCATGTTTAACCGATTCACTTCAACCAGTGAATGTAATTTCATCATTTCGTCGCGAATGACTGGGTTTTTGTCTTTCCCAAGTTTTTTTGAAAGCTCTAGCAATTGATCAAATAATCGAGAACCAATGGCGACCGATCCTCCGCCGCCACTTCGGCGACTGGCCGAAACCAGATCTCCGACTCTCCTATCTAATTGGCCGGCAATAGATCCAGCAACAGCAGTAGGAACAGGAATAACTCCGCTACCTAAATGGGATCGTTCAAACATGAGGGTGGCATTAGCTACCCGCCACCCATTTGATTTCCCTCCGATGATGGAGTCATTAGCAACTCTCCCATCCGTTATGAACACTTCATTGAACAGAGCTCTTCCCGTCATTTCGGTAAGTGGTCGTACTTCTACGTTTTTCTGTTTCATATTGAATGCAAAATATGAGATTCCTTGATGTTTCGGTAGGTCTGGGTCGGTGCGGGCGATAAGCATTCCCATATCTGCTATTTGACCTCCGGATGTCCATACTTTTTGACCATTAATTATCCATTCATCTCCGTCCCGTTCGGCCTTGCATTGCAGTCCCGCTAAGTCTGAACCTGCTCCTGGTTCTGAGAAAAGCTGGCACCATGCATGTTCCCCGTTCAAAATTTTTGGTACGAACTCTTCTATTTGTTCCTCAGTCCCGTGTGCGGCAATCGTTGGGGCGGCCAACATCATGCCTAACCCGGTTGGTGGACCTAGTACGTTTTTCTCTGCGATAACGCTTAAGACAACGTGGCTCAATGTCCGATTCCAGCCTCTACCTCCAGCTTCTACGGGAAGCATAGTGTGAGCGAAACGGGCATCTGCCAACATCTGCCACCACTTGCCAACAGTTTGGTCGGGGTCCCAGTTGTCATCAATCCAGTTCGTGATTTCAGCTCTTACTTCCGCTTCGCTAATTTCGCTCATAGTGTTTGCTCCGTCTGATACCAGTGCCATACATGATAGTGATACTATCACTATCAGAATAGCCTGCAAGTATTGCATTCAAAACGCTGGTGAAAATCAGAACTTCCGTACTTGATGTTCTTAGGTAACCTATCCTAGCGTCAGAGAAACTTTTTATTATAAATTGCGACGAGTGAAATACTTACTGCCGTTTAGGTATGACACTTATCATTGAGCCTTCTTTTTGAATTGAAACATGCGCTCCATAGATATTTTTAAGTGTTTCTTCTGTAATGATCTTGCTTGGAGCGCCGAAGTCGGCAATTCTCCCTTCAACGAGAAGTGCCATCGAAGTTCCGTACTGAGATGCGAGAGTTAGATCATGAAATGCGCTGAGGATTGTGATGCCAAGGTTTCGCCTTTGTCGGTCTACTAGTTCCAAGACTTCTTGCTGATGCCCTAGATCCAAAGCCGTTGTCGGTTCATCTAGAAGCAATATTTTAGGCTGCTGGACCAGAGCGCGCGCAATAATAACTCGTTGTCGCTCCCCACCTGACATTTCTGTAACGTGCCGATCAGATACGCTTATCAGGTCCAAATCAGATAGCACCGACCTTGCTAGATTTATGTCTTCATTTGTTGGTTGGAATCCTCGTCCAAGGTATGGGGTCCGCCCAAGAAGAACATAGTCAATGACCTTCACGAGTGGAGGAACTACTGGAATTTGAGGAACAATTGAGATGATACTTGCGCGCATTCTCGGAGGTAGTTCCTTAAGGTTCTCGCCTTCGAATGTGAAACCCCCTGTAGCTTTTACAAGACCTGCTACTGCACGCAAAATACTTGATTTTCCTGATCCATTGGGCCCGATTATGGATAACCATTCTCCTTTCTCCACAAAAATTGATACTGAATCAACAACTGTTTTTCCTCCAAGTTTCACTGAAATTTTTTTAAGGTTGAGCCCTTGTGAAGCCTGAGCGGTATTAAATAATTCCATCTGATCTCCTTCTGAGAACAAATAGGAAGAAGGGAGCTCCGAAAAAAGCGGTAACGACCCCTATTGGCAACTCTGCTGGTGATTGCAGTGTTCTTGCCAACAGGTCCGTTAATACTAAAAAAGCCGCTCCTATAAATAAAGACAATGGGATTACTAGACGGTTTGATGCCCCTACGACCATTCGGACGGCATGGGGAACGATGATGCCCACAAATGCTATAAGACCACTCACAGCAACTGCTGAAGCTGCGGCTAGGGAAGCTGCTGCTATGACCATCCAGCGAACACGTTCTGGGCGTAACCCTAAAGATAACGCCTCTTCTTCCCCAACGGCGAGAACATCAAGCGCTCCGCGCATAGCCAACATAATCGTTACGGAAATAACTGCGTATGGAAGTATCATTATGACCTCATCCCATCCGCTGGTACTGAGACGTCCAAGTATCCAACTGTAAACTTGTCTGAGAGTCGCAGATTCTCTCTGCTGAATATACGTCTGGATAGCCGTAAACAGAGACGCAACAGCGACTCCCGCTAAGAGGAGAGTTACTGTACTCGTTGATTTTCCTACAGCTCCGCCAACAAGAAGCGTGATCCCGACCGCAACAGCTGAGCCTATGAAAGCTGCTATGGGTAGAGCATCAAACATGCCTTCTCCATTCGTAGCTCCTGAGGCAATGGCGATAGTTGCCCCAAGACCAGCTCCAGCTGCAACTCCTAGCAGGTACGGGTCCGCTAGCGGATTTCGAAAAATACCTTGGTATGAAGCTCCAGCTACTGCGAGAAGTCCACCGACTAGAAGCCCGAGAACTATTCTGGGCAACCGGACGTCCCAAATGATCGCTGCTTCTACCTTTGATAATCCCGAATCGATTGTTACCCCTGGGAAATGGTCAAGAATTTCTAAAAAAATTTGATCTGGTCTTATAGATACTGGACCAAGGACAAGACTTAGTAAGGCTGAAACGAAAAGTATCAAGGAAGCGACTGTGAGCAACTTGCCCGTGAGTCGCGCTGGGCTTCCCCCCTCCTGTAAGTGTTGATCAGTCAATTTGTTCCATCGCATCAACTATCTCCTCAAAGAATTGGATTATCCGTGGACCCCACCTTGAAGCAATGTCATCATCGAGTTCTATCACTTTCTGGTTCTCTACAGCGGATAGCGCTCTCCAGCCATTTCTTTGCTTAACCGTTTCTAAACTTTGGGCACAGCACTTTGTGTCTGCGAGAAAAATAAGATCTGGGTTTTGTGAAAGTATATATTCTTCCGATAATTGCGGATACCCCGATCCTGCGGAATCTGCGGCATCTGCAATATTTTCTAATCCAAGCGTCGCGTAGATCTGACCAATAAAAGTCATTGAGGTTACCGAAAAATAGCTTTGGTCTAGTTCATGATAGAAACTTAACGAACCATGGCTGCTAGCACGTACTATTAATTGATCTACCCTTTCCTGCATTATTTGTATGATTGATTGAGCTGATTCAGTGTTCCCAGTCACTAGTCCTAATTGTGAAATTTGTTGATAAGTGTCTTCAAGGGTAAGTGGAGCTAATTGTGGAAGCGATGGGATTCCTACGTTCGCCAGTCCCTTCTCAATGTCTTCAGGTAAATACGAATGGACGACTAAGTCGGGTTCTAAGGCGATGATCGATTCAAGATTAGGCGTGTAGCCAGAGATACCCGACATAGGAGCTTCTGGAGGGTAATTTGATTGCTCATCCACGGCGGCGACTTGATCTCCGGCGCCTATGGCAAAGAGAATTTCAGTGGCGCTGGGTGACAGTGACAAAATTCTAGTTGGTTTCGCTTCAACTATGATCTCGTTTTCACCAATTTCCAATGTTAAAGGGAAGTTCCCTTCTGTGCCAGAAAATGCTTGTTCGCTCGTTTCGGTATTTGCACGTTCGTCACTTGCTTTAACCTCAGACAAAGCTCTTGAACATCCAATTGCTGAACATGACAGCACCAGAATCCCTAACAAAGGAATGAGCTTGCCTGTTTTTTTCATTGGGTACCCTTTCCCGAGCGACTGTCAACTGGGTACCCAGCAACGAACTTGTCCTAACCTCGAGAATGTTCGTTTTGTCGAGGACTCGACCGGACTCGTTCCTTGCTTTCGCTTAGACTTTACCGTTGCGGGACAGTGCCGGAAATAAACCGGACTTCGGAACCGCGACAAATAATTATTTTATTTTCAGAGCCTTAGTGTAGCTCGCTGCACTGCCCCTCGCATTATTTATATAGTGTTTCTACTTAGAGAATCTGGCTGAGGAAAAGCTTTGTTCGGTCTTCTGTAGGGTTGGTGAAGAAGTGCTCTGGAGTCCCGGACTCTACTATTTCACCCGACTCCATGAAAATAATTCTGTCTGCTACTTCACGGGCGAACCCCATTTCATGCGTCACTACCATCATCGTCATTCCTCCATGAGCTAGATCTTTCATGACATCCAGCACTTCTTTAATCATCTCTGGGTCAAGGGCTGATGTAGGTTCGTCAAATAACATGATTCGTGGTTCCATAGCAAGAGCTCTCGCTATGGCGACTCTTTGTTGCTGACCTCCTGATAGTTGTCCTGGGTATTTCGCAGCCTGTTCCGGAATCCCTACCATTTCTAATAATTCTTCAGCTTTTTTCTCTGCGGCTGCCTTTGGCATTTTACGAACCCATTTGGGAGCCAAAGTCACATTATCAAGAACGCTTATATGTGGAAAAAGATTGAATTGTTGGAAAACCATCCCCACTTCGGATCGTATCTTCTCAATATTTCTCAAATCATTCGTTAGCTCTACCCCGTCTACGATAATGGTTCCTTGTTGGTGGGCTTCAAGACGATTAATGCACCTGATCCAAGTTGATTTCCCAGATCCGGACGGGCCTAGAACCACAACAACTTCTTGTTCAGCGATTGTTGCAGATACACCCTTCAGCGCTTGAAAGTCTCCGAACCATTTATCAACGTTTTCGCAAACGATCATGTCCGACCGATTCTCATTTGTTGTTTCTGTGCTCATAATGCACTACCTCTCTTTACTGCGCTTGCAGATACTCTAATGCTTCCATTGCTCATCGTTCACCTAGCCCAACACGTTCTTCGAGTCGTTGGCTGTACTTTGACATTGAAAATGCCACTATGAAGTAAATAACTGAGACAAGAAGTAAGCCTTCTCTCTTTACTCCGAGGAATTCTGTTTGGGCTGGAACGACGTTGTTTGCTATTCGAAGGATGTCGTATGCGCCAATGATAGCTACTAGGGAAGTTTCTTTGAACACGCCGATTGCTTGCCCAACCAATGGAGGGATGGATACTCGAAGGGCTTGAGGGAGAACGATAAATCCTGTGCGTTGGCTGGTGGTTAAACCTATAGCGTCGGCTGCTTCATATTGTCCCCGCATAACTGATTGGAGGCCGCCGCGAACATTCTCAGCTAAGTAAGCGGCGCTGAACAGAGTGTAGCCAGTAACAATTGCAGCCAACTCTGCTATTTCCATGCCTTGAGGGAGGAAGAGCGGCAAAATATTTGAGAAGAAGAAGAGAATGGTGATGAGTGGGACTCCACGGATTGATTCGATGTATCCGGTGCATAGCACTCGGGCAATCGGCATAGAGGATGTCCGTCCGAGGGCAAGAAGTACTCCCAGTGGGAAACTCAATAGAAGCGTAAGTACAGCCACAAATAGCGTCAGAGAAAATCCACCGAGATAAGTTGGGCCCTGAAGCTCAAGAGTTGAGGGTGAGTTGACCGCGGTGATCAACCAATGTGAAATGACTATCAGCACTCCCCATCCTGTTACGAACTTGAGCCGCGTTCTCCGGTCAGCTGCAAAGTTCGGGGCAATCAATGCAGCGAGGGCTAGAAGGACAAAACTTATACGAACTTTCTGCAACATTGGGTACCATCCAAAGAAAGCTGCTACCCAGTTAAATACTCCGAAGATGAGGAGAGCTATTGCGGTGAGTCTCCCTAGCTCCCCTAACGATGGTTTCGTTAGTAGATACAGGATTCCCCCACCTGCGAAAATGAAAAGGGCTGCTACAGGAACATCTGTTGAGATTACGTGCCCGTAATCAAAGTCAGGATCTCTAAGAACTATCCAGTTCAAAACGAACGGAGAAAGAAACCAGAGCCCCACGAGAAGAGCTTTAGCTTGACCGGTTGGAAGGTAGTCTCGCACCCGGATGATCACACAATACGAACACACGAGCAGTACCCACATGACCGTGAAGGGTAGTTTGGTGCTCATGGCTACTGTTCTTCCAGTTTCTGCTACTAACTCACCGTTTGTGAACGCATAATGACCGAATGGAACAATCCACAAACTAAGGACGAGGGTTCCTAGGAAACCGAAGGAGAACCATACAGTTGGGATTGAGTCCAAGGTTCGGTTTTGGTTATTTTTAGTGCTCATCCACAGTCCGAAACCGAAAGTAAGGAAGAGAACTCCTGCGATAACCCATCCAAGTCGTGATGATGGTGATATGGGTGCTAGTACTGCAAAAAGCATCAATCCGAATCCGATATTCATGGTCCAATTTGATATTTTCTTAATGGGCAACTGTCCCTTCGCATTCCAAATTGCTAGTGACAAACCAGTAAGAACCATGAGGCAACCAAGAGCAACCCAAACTCTGACAAATTGGTTGGCTGGGTAGCCTTGAGCCATGAGAAGGCGCATGTTTGTCGCGACGGCTTCCCATCTCCGCTCACCGCTAAGAATGAATCCTAGAAGACCTCGTATCGCGTATAGGGCAAAGACCCCGAAAACAATCGTAAGAATCGTGTTTGGTATATTTGAAAATAGATTTTTTCGAATCCATTCACCTGGTGAGCTACTAGCTACTTCGGGACGTTTACCAGTTTCCACTATGGTCGTTTCGCTCATGTCAACGCTCCACGATTCTTAGGCGAACGTTGAAGAAGTTAACCGCTACTGAGATAGTTAACGAACAAGCAAGGTAGAACAGCATCCAAATAGCGAAAACAGACAAATTTTTCCCTGTCTGATTACCGACAGTTTGCCCAACCTGAACTAGATCACTGAACCCAACTGCGATAGCTAAAGAAGTATTTTTCGTAAGGTTTAAATACTGGTTTCCAAGTGGGGGCATAATTACCCGCAGGGCTTGTGGAAGAATAACCGTTCTCAGTGCTGTTGATCGTTTCATCCCTAAAGAGTTCGCTGCTTCTATTTGACCTTTGGGAACTGCAAGAATCCCTCCACGGACGATTTCAGCTATGAATGCTGCCGTGTAAAGAACGATCCCGAAGAAAACAGCTGCAAACCCCAGAGACATCGTTAGTCCGGACGGACCATATTTTTCAAATTTTCCTGGCTTAACGACTTCTGGGCGGTCAACCCCGAATGGGCCACCTGTACGACCATCTCCGAACTTATTTTCTAGAACTTCAAATAAGTCACTGGATGAGTTAATGATCCAACTAGATAACCCCGGCCACACAACAAATACGACAAGAATTGCGAGAACAGAGCCTACCCCTGCAAATATTATTCTAAATTTGTCATCATCAGTGAGTCGCGCAGAACCTCCTGGTGTCCTCCGGGAGGCAAGGAAACCTCGTATCCAATTAGCCGCTATGGAAATTGCTACCGCCGAAAGAACTAACTGGAGAACCTCTTCAGGGACCTTTGAAATCCCATCACTAATTGCACCGAAGATGTTCCCTACCCATCCAAAGATCGGGTGGATGAACCAGCCGACTATTCCAAAAATTGTCAAGACCGCGAAAGAACCCAACCCGGGGTGCGTGTTCTCCCCTGTTTTGTCATGAAGCCCGGACCTTTGGTTGTACATCCATCGAGCCGCTAATGCTCCGATACACATGAATACCGCCCATTGGTAGAAACCATCGGCAATAAAGACACGCGGCACAGACAGGCCTTTATTTGACCAAATAACCCAGTTGTCCCATCCTGAATCAAATTGTAGGTCGCCCAGATTAGCTAAAATGGCGCCGTAAAGAAGTATTTGAACGAGCAAGGGGATGTTGCGGAGTGTTTCAACAAAAACTGATCCAAGTTTATTCACGACCCAATTGTTTGAAAGGCGAGCAAGCCCTATAAACAAACCGATAACCGTAGCGAAGAAAATGCCAGCTGTTGCTAACCGGATTGTGTTCACCATCCCCACCCAAAGTGCGCGTCCTCCAGTTGCTGGGCGAGTATCAATTCCCTCCGAAAGGTTGATTCCTGGATCAATGCTAAGGAAATCAAAACCAGTTGAAATATTTCTTGCCGATAAGTTATCCCGTGCTTGGCTAGAGAGAAACCAAAGAGCGAAGACAACCAAAGCTAAGGCGCCTACCTGGAAGAGCCATTTAACTACTGTCGCGTCTCGGTAGAAAGGTGGTTTTTGGTGGTGATAATTTGAGGGTTGAACCTCAGTATCAGTACTCACCTCTTGCCCCCCTTGACAATGCTTTTTCTCTACGAAGTAATGATAATGCCTAAATAAGCCAAGGTGTGAAGCCTAAGCTCGTTAACCAAAAAAACAAGCGGCCCCAGAGCTAACAATTGCTGCTCTGAGACCGCTTGTATAAAGCTTTATGCTATCCGCTAGTTATCGTGCGGGTGGAGCATAGATAAGCCCACCGTCAGTCCATCCAGCGTTGGATGATCCGGCACGGTTAAGGCCTACAGGGTTCAAGTTACGAGAATAAATCTCATCGTAGTTACCAACTTGAGTGATGACATTTTGGAATGCATCTGCTGAAAGACCCATGAGGGTTTGAAGTTCACCTTCGCCACCCATGAGACGTTGTGCTTCAGCGTCATATGCGTCGTTGCCAACAACTCCTGATGCATTACCGGAATTAATTCCTTTTTCATCAGCAATAATTGTTGCGTAAACAGTCCAGTTAACGACATCTGCCCATCCGCTATCATTTTGACCATAGGTTGGACCTAGTGGCTCTTTTGAAATCGGTGCGCCTGGGAATATTACCCATTCTTCGCCTTCTGGTTGCTGTTGTGCTTTACGCCCAACTAGTCCAGATCCATCAGTTGTGATGATGTCACAAGCACCTGCGATGAAGTTATCAGTCACAATATCGAAATCTTCATAGGTTTGAAGATTAATTGTTACTCCTGCAGCTTCTGCAGCGTCACCAATGTTCTTTTCCGTCGTGGTACCTGCATTGGTACAAATGGTTGCACCATCTAGGTCTCCGACTGTGCTTGAACCAGAGAAGCCATCAGCGGCTTTACCCATAAGTTGCTGACCGTCGTAGTACGTGGTCGGTCCGAAATCCATGCCAACATCTGTGTCACGGCTTTGGGTCCAGGTTGTGTTTCGCATGAGAACATCAACATCCCCGGACTGAACAGCGGTGAAGCGTTCAGCTGCGGTTAGTGAAACGAAGTTAACAGCATCTGCATCACCTAAGACAGCGGCGGCTACGGCACGACAGAAGTCGGCATCGAACCCTACCATTCTACCTTCAGGATCAAGCGTTGAGAATGCTACTGCTGCACCGGAGACACCACAGTTAAGGGTTCCTCGTTCTTGCACAGTTTCTAGAAGGCTCCCACCTTCTGCTGTCAAAGTGACTTCGTCACTGCTACTTGCGGAACTATCGTCGCTATCGTCGCCACCGCATGCTGCAGTAACGAGAGTGAAAGCGAAAAGAACCGCGAGAAGCTTTATAAGCTTGCTCTTCTGAGTCATTTTTTTCCTTCCATATCACCAAATATTGTCACAGTAAACGTCGCTTACCGAGTGGCGATATAGGATCACCCTACAACTACTTCACTAAATTTCTTATATGAAATTCCAATGTTCACATATTTGTCACATTAAAAATGCCTCATATCCCCATGGTTTCCCAGAAATTCAGATCTTCCCCCTTCTTTGGCCGTTAACTGAGTAATCTCTGAGAGTGACCCAAATGCGTACGGTTCTAGTTCGAATTTCAGGACCTGACCAATTAGGAATCTCTGCTGAGTTATTTGGAGTGCTTGCTGGTATGAACGCTATTGTTCGCGACATAGAGCAGATTGTGGTCCGGAGGCGACTCACTCTTGATGTCTTGATAGAGGTAGAAAAGGGTGACGATGTTTTAAAGGATCTTCTACTTTTTGGGTTTAAACGTGATTTAAAAATAGATGTAGAGGAAGTTGAAGATGATCCCACAGAATACAGTCAGCAATTCGTAGTGACTCTTATCGGTGAAGAACTCACTCCTATTGAGTTGAACAAAGCCACTGTCGCTATCACTAGTGGGAACGGGAACATAGATAGAATCGTTCGGCTATCAACATATCCTGTCATGAGTTACGAACTTTCTGTTAACGGAGGTGATATTGGGAGAATACGCGAGAACCTTCTTAGTGTTGCTTCGATTCTCCCGAAAATGGATGTCGCCATACAGCCGTTGAATCTCAGCAGGAGAGCCAAGCGGTTAGTGGTACTTGACGTTGATTCAACACTGATCCAAGACGAGGTAATTGACCTTCTAGCCGCTCAGGCTGGGTGTGAAAGAGAAGTTTCTGAAATTACCGAATCTGCTATGCAAGGAAAATTGGACTTTGTGGAAGCCTTACATCAGCGAGTGTTACTTCTTAAGGGTTTAGACGAATTGGCGGTTGAACGGGCCTGGCACGAACTCACCCTTACGCCTGGAGCTCGGACATTTTGCCGAACGCTTGGAAGATTAGGGTTTACGACCGCTATTGTCAGTGGCGGGTTTTCGATTTTCACAGACCGCCTCCAGAAAGAACTTGGAATTCGGCATGGCCAAGCTAATCACCTTGAGATGGTTAACGGACGTCTTACTGGGCGACTCAAAGGTCCGATAGTTGACCGCCAAGCAAAAGCAGATTTTTTAAAAGAAATAGCTGCGCTTGAAGGAGTTCCTATTGAACAAACCGTAGCGGTCGGAGATGGAGCAAATGATCTTGACATGCTTAGCGAAGCTGGTCTGGGAATAGCGTTCAATGCGAAACCTATTGTTCGTGACGCAGCTAATACAAGTCTTCGTGTTCCCTACCTTGATGCTGTTCTTTTCCTGCTGGGTGTTACTAGGGAAGAAATTGAAGCCGCTGACTCTGATGACCTGACTTAAACATGACTTGTTTCTTGAACCAGGTCTCTGACTGTCCTAAATCCTAGATGACCCATTGCGCTATTGGGGGTAGTTGAACTTCTTGCCGCAACCCTATATCGGTTGCAATAGGATTCGTGGCACAGGTACGAACCACCTTTGATAACTTTTAATTCCCCTGACTCAGGACCCGACGGGTTATTTTCGTTTTCTCCGTGGTCGGCAGCAAACCAGTCTTGACACCATTCCCACACGTTGCCAGTCATTTCTCCTATCCCATACGCGTTCAAAGGGTACGTTCCGACTGGGGCTGTTCCATACCAGCCATCGGCGACGAGGTTATTGTCCGGAAATGATCCCTGCCAAACATTCATTCTGTGCTGGTTATTGGGTTCCAGTTCGTCCCCCCAAGGGAAAATAGACCCATCTAAACCTCCACGAGCAGCGAATTCCCATTCGGCTTCGGTTGGGAGTCTTCCTCCAACCCATTTTGCGTATGCGGTCGCGTCGTTCCATGAAATATGAACTACTGGGTGTTCTAGTCTTTCATTGACCGTTGAGTGTGGCCCTTCCGGTGTTTGCCAACTAGCTTGAAAAACTTGTCGCCACCACGGTGCTGCTTGCACTCCGCGGGTTTCTTCATAATCGTCTGGGAGCAAACCAGCAAAAACGAACGACCATCCTATGTCTTCCGCTTCGGTGATGTATCCGGTTTCTTGAACGAAAGTGCTGAATTGTCTATTCGTTACGGCGTACTTGTCGATATTAAAGGGATTGACCGTTCTCTTCCGAGCTGGCCCCTCGCCGTCCTGTGGGTAACCTAAAGGGTAGTTAGTGCCCATCATGAAGCTTCCTCCTTCAAGGGTGGTCGTTTCCAAATGAGCATTGCCTGTTTCTATTTCAGGGGTTTGGCTGTTCTTCTTTTCATCTTTGTCCGGGTTTTGTGGTGCGCAGCACGGGTTATTCGCAGTCATACGTACTCTCGATCTGTTGGAAGCAGGTTACTCTTTTTTTTCTACTTCAACGACTAGTGCCGAACCAAGACCTCACCGTGTAGATTCATAGTGTGATTTCTCTTGATTTAGATTTTGTGCGGGCGCAGTTCCCAGTTTTTTCTCATCCGGAATCTGCGAGTTGGGCTCATCTTGAAAATGCTGGAGGAAGTTATGTACCTGATCATGTCATATCCCTTTTGCAGGATTTCTTCGTCGCTTCAAAAGTGCAGCCGTATTGGGAATTCGGTCCATCTGCAAAAGCTGGTGAAGCCATGGATCGTTCTCTAGAACTGCTACCTGCGACATTTAATGCGAATAAGGGTCAAGTACATTTTGGACCATCAACCTCTCAGAATACTTATGTACTTGCACAAGCTTTACGCCCAAATTGGAATGTCGGTGATGAAATTATCGTAACTAATCAGGATCACGAGGCCAATATCGGTGTTTGGCGCCGTCTTGAAATGACTGGAATCAATGTTATTGAGTGGGGTGTCGACCCTGAAACAGGGCTATTAGATATTTCCGAAGTGCGGAACTTAATCAATGACAAAACCCGCCTTCTAGCAGTAACACACGCATCTAATCTGGCTGCCACGATCAACCCAATCTCTGAACTCGCTGAGATGGTCCATAGCGTGGATGGAGTTCTCGTGACGGATGGCGTTTCTTTCGCTCCTCATGCCGCTGTTGATGTCAAAGAATTAGGTTGTGACGTGTACCTCTACAGTACATACAAAACCTTCGGGCCCCATGTGGGTTTGATGTTCACTTCTGATGCCATTCTTGAACGAGTCACAAATCAGGGTCATTTCTTCAATTCTGAAAAACCTACTGCCCTCTTGACCCCAGCGGGACCTGACCATGCAGCAATAGCGGCCTGCGCCGGAATGATTGATTATTATGATGATATTTTCCGCCACCATTTCCCTGGTTCTTCCGAGGTTACGTTGCGTGAACGTATTACGAAAGTCTTCGAACTTTTTGGGCAACATGAGCAGCGACTAATGACGCCTTTAGTTGACTACATTATCTCTCAAGATGATTTCCGTTTAATAGGAAGTCGCTCCTCAGACCACAATGTTAGAGCACCAACAGTGGCGTTCCATTCGCATTCTCGTTCTAGCGAGGAAATCTATTCAGCTTTGGTAAAGGCAGGAGTTTCTTGCGGTCATGGAAACTTTTACGCCCATCGTCTCGTTGAGGCTGTTGGTCTCGATCCAGAAGATGGAGTTGTGCGACTCTCACTCGTTCATTACAACACCAACGAAGAAGTAGACAAGGCTTTAAACGCTCTTGATGACATTGGATAGTCAGTGAGCTATTGAGAGACCATCTCGTTTACGAACTGGCCTTTTTCTCTAGAGAAAGTAGCTCTTGTTTGATGTAAAGCAATGAGGTACCCCCTCCGTAACCTGTTAAAGATCCGTTCGCTCCTATGACCCGATGGCAGGGAAGAATAATCGGAATAGGGTTGGCTGCGTTGGCAGCACCAACTGCTCGCGCCGCTTTCGGACGGCCTATGCTTCTGGCTAGACCGCCATATGTTTCCGTTTCTCCGTAGGCTATTGTTGTCAGTGACATCCAAACATCCATCTGGAACTGGGTGCCTTTAAGGTCAATAGGGACCGAGAAGCTTTCCCGATCACCTTTGTAATATTCTTTGAGTTCTTTATCTGCTTGATTGAGTATGGGGTGCTGTTCATCAACTTGTGGGGTTTCCTCAATATGGTCGCGTTTCTTCCCTGGGAGTAACACCCAACTGATCCCCCTTGAAGACGCTCCCACCTCAAGTGGTCCAAATGGGCTATCGAATAGAGCTACATGAAACATGGCTTTTCCTAACCTGACCCCTGATATCTTTACCGAAAAGTTAATAGGTGTGAAATAGAGTTCTCATTTTCACCTTACTGGGTGTGCAATGACCTCTGGAACATGTAATTCTGGTGGTAATGGTAACCAGATTTGGAGCGTATTCAAGTGGACTATCCACACCCTTTGTTCAACAATCAAGTTAGCCGAGACCTTGGAGTTTCCATACCTATAGTCCAAGCCCCTATGGGTTGGATCGCTAGGTCTCAATTAGCGAGCGCTGTTTCAGCAGCTGGCGCTTGCGGCATTATTGAAACTTCATCTGGAGAGCTTGATGCAGTAAAAAACGAAATGGAGATCATGAATAGCCTTGGGCTCCCCTATGGAGTAAATATTGCTCAGGCGTTTGTTCGTGATCCTGATATTGCCGAGTTTGTTATTAGCCAAGGCGTTAAATTTGTAACGACTTCAGCTGGATCACCGACAAAATATACGGGAGTTCTTAAAGCTGCTGGATTAACGGTCTATCACGTAGTTCCAACTTTGGAGGCAGCAAAAAAAGCTGTTGATGCCGGGGTTGACGGGTTAGTGGTTGAAGGCGGGGAAGGTGGTGGTTTCAAAAGTCCAACTCCTGTTTCAACGATGGTCCTGCTTCCGCTAGTGCGCGACCACGTTTCAGTTCCTATCATTGCCGCCGGAGGCATCAATGATGGAAGGACCATGGCTGCTGCTTTCGCATTAGGGGCTGAGGGGGTGCAAATGGGAACACAAATGGTTTCATCAGAAGAGTCTCCGGTCCATGAGAATTGGAAGAGAGCAATTGTTGATGCCTCTGAGACCGATACTCTATTCCTTAATCAAAAGTTTTCTCCTGCGCTTCGGGCGCTTAGGACAGATCGTTCTGAAAGGCTATCGGACTCCGATAGCAATGTCTTCGGAGAGTTTGGCAATCCACAAGAATTGTATTTTGGAGGGGACATGGAGGCCGCTATAGCTCTCAGCGGTCAGGTAGCAGGGAGAATCAATGAAGTCCGCTCTGTTCATGACATTATCTCCGGAACAGTTAACGAATTCAGCGAAACCATCGCTCGGCTTAAAAGCCAATGATTTAAACGCCACCTCTACAACGGGATTGATTCCTCTTCAAAAAGCGCAACTGAGACTGGGATAGCGCTCTGAATAGCCTGTCCGGTTATTGGGTCAAACCCGTTTTCTACATCTATGAGCCGGTTTGTTGGAGCCCCTATATCTCTCACTTTTTCATCTGAAGTGCTTGCTGAACCCCAAGAATGCGCCATTGAAATAACTCCTCGGCGAATATCTTTTGCAGCTTTCGCAACTCCAGTTAGCGACGATCGCGGCGATGCGATGATAACAAGATCCTCATCTTTGATATTAAGATCTTCCATGTCATCTGGATTCATATACGAGTAGTTAGTTGGGGTTTTTTTGTTTAACGCGGAGAGTTCTCCGCCAAGCGAATTGAGGTGGGTTTTGAGTCTTCTGCTTACAAGCCGGAATGTATGTACATCAGGGTCAAAACCAGTTACGCGTTCAGCTGATGTTTGTTGACCTTGAATCTCTGCAAGTTCGGATAGGTGATCTTCTAGCGCTAAGTGGAAACGCCCACTGCTATCAGGATCTGCTGAGTCAATTTGTTGACGGAGGTGTTCTAGTACTTGCCCATTCTTTTCACGGATTTCATCAAAAGGCACTAGTGAGTTCGCGTAGACCAGATCTAGGATTTCGTCATCAGATGGCCGTTCCCCACTAGGGATTGCGCCTCCTGGAAGTTCTATTTGTATTCCCAATCGTTCAGCTATTTCCCAATACACCTCCCAATCATTTAATAGGTCTCCTTCAGGCTGATCGATAACAGCTTTTGTATAGCAGGCATATGGGGCTCTGAACCAACGATCCATGAAAGGAGGAACATCTGCTCTTTCAAGACTTAACCTCGGCGGCAGAATGTAATCAGCGAATTGAGCAGTTTGGGTCATTCTGTGATCAATTGCTACAAGAAGGTCCAAGGCTTCCATTGCTTCAAGGCTTCGAGCTTGATCTGGCCATGCTGCAACAGGGTTTCCTCCATTGGAAATTAATGCCTTTATTTGACCTTCGCCTGGTTCGGTAATTTCCTGCGCCAGCGTCGTACATGGCATTTCGCCCCCGTAACCTCTCAACCCTCGGAACCGGCTTTTAGGGCCTTTCAAAGGGTTAAATGGTCCAAGAACCTGAGCTCTTTTCGGAGTATCTGGTTGTAGGAGACTGCGAGACTCAGATATTTCTCCTGACCGAAGAAAACGTCCGCACACTATGTTGAGACAAATCACTAGGTGTTCCATCAAACTCGGATATGGAGACATTGAGGGACCTGTCCCAGTACCAGCATTGCCAGTGGGTCCTTTCGCAAACAATGTAGCCGCTTCTACTATGTCTTCAGCACGCACATCGCAGCGTTTCGCAGCAAATCCAGGAGTAAAGTCTTTCACTGCTTCTGCAAGGTTCTCTAAGTGACCTTCGCTAACCCAGTCTTCGCAAAATTCAATATCCTGCATTCCTTGTGTAAGAATAATATTGATGAATGCGGCTAGGAGAGTTGGGTCCTCCCCTGGTTTAATCTGGAGATGAATATCTGCTTGAGTTGCGAGTTCTGTCCTTCTTGGGTCAACAACGATTAGCTTCATCCCATCTTCTTTTCTTCTTCGTAAAGTAGTGAAAGGATTGGTCCCTTGTAATCCACCAAATGGGGCGAAACTGGAAACCATGGGGTTGTACCCGATAGCGAGGAGAACATCTAGCTCGGTGAAGTTTTGCGGCCCTGCTTCCCAAACGCCTGCCCGCATAATTGCAGTTCTTTTCATGGGTTGATCTATAGTCACCGAGGTGTAGTAACTGATTGATCCTATGGCTTTGTGGAAAGCTCTTGCTACAGGGTCAGAGGGCGCATTCTGATATCCACCGGTTCCGGTGTATGTAGAGACTGAACTGGGTCCATGGTCACGTATTATCTTTTCCAAACGTTCAGCTATTTCATCAAGTGCTTGTGTTGAACTTATTTCTTCGAAATGGCCGTCTGGCATTTTCTTTAATGGGTAGCGAATCCGGCTTGGACTATTAATTTGGTCAGGTATCTGCCGACCCTTGACACATGTATAGCCTTCAAAGAGGGGGTCTTCTTCTACCCCATGTATTTTCGCAGGCTTGCCATCCACGAACTCAACATCAATTGGGCATCCCGCGTGGCAAATCCTGCAGAAAGATCTCTTTATCTCAACTTTCATGGACTCAACCCCTATTTCCTTTAGGCAAATAAGAAACTTTTGGTCTCCTTAACTTAGCCGATGACTAGCATCAATTCTCTTAGCGGCAAGCCAGATGCATAGTTCTGGGTCCGCTTCGTATAGTTCACCTTCAATCCAACGTCCCTCTCCATCAAAGAAACCGATGACGCCTTCTTTTGTCGTTACCTTTATTCTATTCTCAGCTCCGGTAAGGATGATGACGCGAGCCTCAGTTTCTGCGATTTTAAGGTTCTCATAAAGTTGTTCAATCATCGGAAACGTCATTGCGTTCCGTCGGCGGGGATTATTAATGGTTATTGTGGCTATCCCATCATTGTCGCAGTGATAATCCGTAGTCGTCATCTCTCAATTCTAGACGACTACTTGATTCGATCAAAAGACGCCCATAACGTAAGACGTTTGATTCTGCTGCTAAACCATGGAGATGGCACTATCTCCTATCGTTGGAACGTTGGCGTACATCTTGAATGAAGAAACGGATGAGGTTCTTTTAATTCGTCGCGACAGTAGGCCCAATGATGATCATTTCGGAAAGGTAAACGGGTTGGGAGGAAAGGTTGAGACTAATGAGCATATTCTTTCAGGCCTTCGGAGAGAGATCCTTGAGGAAGCGGACATTACCATTCGTTCAATGCAGTTACGGGGTGTTATTACGTGGACTGATTTTGGGCCAAAAAGAGAAGATTGGCTTGGGTTCATCTTTCTTGTCCGAGATTGGGACGGCAACCCAAAAGCCTTCAATGATGAGGGGTCATTGGAATGGGTGCCCAAACAAAATCTTCTTAACGCCTGTAGCAGCGACTCATTGACCCGGAAGGAAATGAACCTTCCATTGTGGGAAGGAGACCGCTATTTCATTCCATTGGTCTTCGACAATGATCCACGGACTTTCTATGGGCTCATGCCTTATGATGGTAAATCTTTTGAAAGCTGGAGTTACGAAAGATTATAGAATTTTTTCTAATTTTTTTGCAGGAGTTCTTTGAGTGCCGTTGCGGATGGGGATTGAGCTGCGTTTCTTCGGGTCGCTAAAACTAAATTTCGTGTTCCTAATACGATGCTTGGGTGTAAAGGTCGTGGACCTGATTCCGCTTGAGCATTTGGAAGGACCGTCCATCCAATTCCGAGGTTTACCATTTCTTTAAGGACTTCTGGTTGAGGAGAGTCAGCTACGACAATGACTGGTGCCCCCTTATGACTCAACGCATTTGAGATAATTTGACGCGTATTAGAGTCCTCGGGGAAAAGCACCCAAGGCCCCCAATCTGCTGGTTTCCCTAAACTCCCTCCACCTGGCTTATATACAGAAAGTTCTTCCGTTAATAACGGTTGAATTTCTATTCCGGAAATATCACTTTGTGGTTGTACGCATACAACGAGGTCTAGTTGTCCTCTGGAAAGGGCTTCAATCAAAGGTCTTGATGGGCCGACACGTAAATGGAAATCAAGCGATGGGTGGTCGCTGCGGAATTGTTGTAGAACGTCAGGGAAATGATTGACTGCTGCTATATCTATCATCCCTATACGAAGCGCCCCTTCGTCAGCGCTATTCATTCTTTCTGCCCAACGGCACAAGTCACTAGTAAGGGCTACTACTTGGCGAGCATGATCCAAAACAACTCCGGCACTCGGGTGTAGAGTTCGGCGCCTTCCAACACGTTCAAACAGCGGCACTCCTACTCTTCGCTCAAGTTCAGCTAACCCCTGTGAAAGAGCTGAAGGGGTTACGCCAACTGACACTGCAGCGTCTGCCCATGTTTGTTCCTCTGCGATAGCGACCAAGTATTCTAATTGTCTGATTGAGAGATCTGGTAAGGCAAGCACAGACTGCATTATAGTTAAGTTTTGCTTAACAATATATGTTTTTTGTTTACATTTGCTAATATTTCAACATGAACTCAAAAGACATAAAACCAGCAAATGGCAAACTCGGCGTACTCACACCAGGAATGGGTGCAGTCGCCTCAACCTTCATCGCGGGGGTGTTAGCAGCTCGCAAAGGACTGAAGCCGCCCATAGGGTCAATCAGTCAAATGGCTCATATTCGCCTCGGAACAAAAGCAGATGACCGAAATCCTTTAATAAGGGAATTCGTTCCCTTGGCAGACCTTGGAGATCTTGTTTTTGGCGGATGGGACCCAATCTCACCCAACGTATTAGAGGCTGCACGGACAGCAGGGGTCCTTGATGGAGATGACCTCTCTGAGATCTCCGGAGATCTTGAATCTATCATCCCGATGGAAGCAGTCTTTGACCAGAAATGGGTTTCAAGACTCGATGGGGTTCGGGTCAAAAATTTAGATAGCAAATGGGATCAAGCAGAAGCCCTCATCCAAGATATAGCGAATTTCAAAGAAGAAAATGAATGTGACAGGCTTGTAATGGTCTGGTGCGGATCAACAGAAGCATTCCAGGAACCTAGTGACGTACATGCATCAGTCGCAGCTTTTGAGGAAGGTCTTCGCAATAACGACCCGAATATCTCCCCTAGCCAAATTTACGCATACGCTGCTCTCCAGTCCGACGTACCATTTGCCAATGGCGCCCCGAACCTGAGCTGCGATTTGGACTGCATAGTGGAACTTTCAGAAGCTAGAGGAGTCCCAATAGCAGGAAAGGACTTCAAGACGGGTCAAACGCTGATGAAGACACTTCTAGCACCAGGATTCAAAGCCCGCATGCTTGGACTTGAAGGCTGGTACTCAACCAACATTCTTGGCAATAGGGATGGAGAAGTCCTTGATGCTCCAGAAAACTTCAAATCTAAGGAAGTTTCCAAATTAGGAGTACTTGACACAATTCTTCAACCTGAGCTCTACCCGGACCTATACGGAGATATTCATCATGTCGTGAGAATCAATTATTACCCTCCTCGTGGAGACAACAAAGAAGGATGGGACAACATAGATATCTTTGGGTGGTTGGGATACCCGATGCAGATCAAAGTTGATTTCCTATGCAGAGATTCAATTCTTGCAGCCCCAATAGTTCTTGATTTGGCACTATTTATGGACCTAGCGCACAGAGCAGGGGAATCCGGAGTGCAAGAATGGCTCAGTTTCTACCTAAAGGCACCGCAATCTTCCACTGATAACGGACCTGAACATGACCTGTTCATCCAACAGACAAAACTGAAGAACACTCTTCGAGAGTGGATGGGAGAAGAACCCGTCACCCACAGCGAAGCAGGATAATAAAACCATTACTGTGTTGGGACGACCCCACCAGCTTCAACCCATTCAGCAATTATCTTTCCAGCCTCATTCGGGCTGTAAACATCTTCTTCGTAACTCCATTGACCATTCCCCGCATAATGCAAGATGACATGGACATTGAATGAGTAATCTTTATCTCCGCCTTTTGGATCAGGAAGACAGTTCGGGATGAGTGCTATTACTCGATTTCCATCAATCATGTAATGATCAATTGGAAAAGTCATTTCAGGGAACGGACCCATTGTGCTAGTTATCCATTCTCGTATCTCTTCCCTACCTGAGAATTTCCCATAATGGTGCTCAAAGTATCTAGCATCTTCGGTGAACTGGTCAGCCCATTGATCCCAATCACCCGTTTCAACGGCTAGAGAACCTCGTTGAGAGTACAGAAGAAACTCGCGTTCTACCTCTTCTCTCGGAAATGCTGGTTCAGGCACGGTAGGAGCCCAATCCTCTATTCCTTTTAATGACCTGTTAATGGGCGTTTCAATCCGCCCCCCATCATTAAACCATTCTCCCCAGACACGTTTGGCATCCGCAGGGTTATAGAAATCTTCCTCATAATTCCATTTCCCATCCCCCGCATATTGCAGAATTGTTGTATTCGGAAAACCGTATCGCTTGCCTGTTCCAGTTGAGTCTGGAAGGTTGTTCCAGATGTATAGAGCTACTCTGTCATCTTGGATCACCCACCATTCCATCCACAAAGACATGTTGGGGTAATCCTTCATGGTGGAAACTATCCAATCGGTAATTTCTTCTCTTCCATTAAATTCACCAAGAAAATGTTCAACATAATGCGCGTCTTCCGTAAACAGTGAACCCCACCCTTCCCAATCATGATTCAAAACGCCACGTTGTCGATATTCATCGAAAGCAGCCTGTATTTCTTCTTCGGAGTACTCCCCCATGGAGACCTCGCCCTTAAAACTAGAATTGAACTCTAGGTCTAGATTCCCACGACGAATGAGAAAACTCAAGATTGGGGTCCCTCATTTCTGCAATCACTTAGAATCTGCGGTAAATATATATACATGATTATTGTTGTTTCCCCAGCCAAAGCTCTTGACTTTGAGTCTCCGCTATCGACTCAAAAAAATAGCGACCCTGCCCACTTAAAGAGAAGTTCAGAACTTGTAGAGGTTCTATCAAACAAATCCCCTGACGATCTCCGTTCACTTATGTCTATCTCTGAGTCACTCGCAGACCTGAACTTTGAGAGATACCAAGACTGGACTCTTCCCTTTACCGTTGACAACGCCCGACCTGCCGTTCTTTCTTTCAGTGGCGACACATACATAGGTTTAGATGCAGGTTCTTCCTTCTCGGAAAGCGATTATGACTTCGCTCAAGGAACTCTTCGGATTCTTTCTGGACTTTACGGAGTTCTTAGACCCCTTGACCTGATTCAACCATATCGATTAGAGATGGGAACCAAATTGGAAACCGACAGCGGATCCAATCTTTACGATTACTGGGGGGAAACTATAACCAACTCTTTGAACGATGACTTAGGTCAAAGCCCTGGTGAAAATATTTTGGTGAACCTTGCGTCAAATGAATATTTCAAATCTGTCCATACATCCCAATTACAGTGCAATGTTGTTACCCCTTCTTTCCTTGACCGGAAAGAAGAAGGCGATTACAAGACAGTGAGTTTTTATGCGAAACGCGCTCGAGGGTCAATGGCTTCGTGGATTATCCGGAATCGAGTCTCTTCATCTAAAGATTTCTCGGATTTCGCTGAGAATGGGTACAAGTTTTGCGAAAACCGTTCAAGCAGCGATTCCCCTGTTTTCATTAGAACAAACGTCTAGCTGGTTCTTTCTTCATGGCAAGTAAAGTCGCTAGCCAATAATGGTTCCTGTTGCATGAATCTCAAGACCTATTGCCTTGTTACTGGGGCTTACTGGAGCCTTACCTTAACGGACGGAGCCTTACGGATGATAGTTTTGCTCCATTTCCACGAACTGGGTTATGGCCCGCTTGAATTAAGTTTCCTTTTCCTTGTTTACGAACTTATGGGTGTTATAACTAATCTTTTCGGAGGTTGGGCGGGTGCTAAATCTGGCTTGGACCGCACTCTCAAGGCTGGTTTAGGGATTCAGGTTTTTGCCCTTATGGCAATTTCTTTCGTTGATGCAGGTTGGGGCAAAGCCTTTTCAGTTCTCTTTGTCATGGCCTGCCAAGGCCTATCTGGCATAGCGAAAGATCTCACAAAGATGAGTTCGAAAAGCGCAGTGAAGTTCGTTGTGCCAAATGGTGTAGACGATCGGCAACAATCAAAGCTATTTAAGTGGGTTGCAATTCTTACTGGTTCAAAGAACGCTTTGAAGGGCGCGGGGTTTTTCATAGGAGGGGCACTACTATCCTGGTTAAGTTACCGAATCGCGCTTATAACAATGGCGTCATTGGTAGCTGTTTCGTTGATTCTGGTGATTTTGTTCCTGGAGGACAACATCGGAAAGTCTGAGAAATTGGAGCGTGACCGGTTACTGGCTTCACGCTACCCTGCTGTTAACCGTCTATCATTTGCTAGGTTTTTTCTTTTCGGGGCGAGAGATATTTGGTTTGTTGTCGCTCTGCCGGTTTTTCTCAATGAGGATTTGGGTTGGTCTTATGAGGGGATAGGTGGATTCCTGGCAGCGTGGGTAATTGGTTATGGCATGGTCCAATCCGGAGCGCCAGCCATGATGAGGTTAATGCAGGCTTCTGACACTGTTGGGGCTTCGGCTAAGCGTTGGGCTGCTGTATTGTGCGCATTTACCGGTGTGATTTCAATTCTCGTAGCGAACAACATCGCAAGAAACACGGTGGTGGTTGCTGGCCTGCTGGTTTTCGGTTTCCTCTTCGCCATGAATTCTTCTTTGCATTCTTTTCTGGTCCTTGCATACATTGATGACGACGATGACGTAGCTGTTAACGTCGGACTCTATTATGCTGCGAATGCTGCAGGGAGATTTGTCGGAACGCTTTTATCAGGATTGGCTTACCTCTGGGGCGGGTTGACGCTTGCCCTGTTGTTTTCAACAGGGTTCCTTATGATTAATTGGGTTCTATCTCTAAGCTTCCCGCTAACGGTTCCGAATCGAACAGAAATGCGTTAACCGCTGTTGAGACCTATCTCAAGGACTCTGAAACCTATTTGGCATTCTGACAAGCTAAATTCCGTTTCATTGTTGTACCCGTAGGGGCATACAACTGCGTCAGTCGGCCCTAAATTGATTGTTTTGTCCCGGTGGGTGATCACTCCTGAACCTTCAAGAATAAACCAGAGCAAAAAGTCGGGGGTTGCTTCAGAATTCAATGGGCTGACATCTACGCCGTTCTGATGGGTTCCGGTTGCTTCAATAATGTTCACCCATCCAACATTGCCTGAGGACTCAGAGATTGATGTTCGGCGGGTAATAAATGAATTGCTGTCCTTGTGATTGTTCCAATGGCTTTCAGCTTGTCTACTCAAAGTAAATCTCTGCCCAGAGAAATCCCTGTCCGGCGTGAGCAATTCATTAGGTAAGTCCATCACAGGGTCTGCATATGTTGCATGATTGGAAGGTGAACTGAACTCAATTACTTCTAGGTCGTTGAAAGATTCAAGTACTCTATGCCTGATATGTGGCGGTTGTAGAACACAGTCACCTTCATTAAATATGAAAGGTTCCCCTTGACCTTCATATACAAGTTTTGCTGACCCCCGAAAGCAGTAAATGATTTGGAACCCGACGTCGTGGAAATGGACCCAGTCGGGGACCTCTCCAGATCCTTCAATTCTAATATGTGAAGCCGTAAATCCGGAATTGGGGTGGTCTATAAGGGAGCGATACGCCATTCCTGCACGCCCAGTAACCCAGTGGGCGTCGCTCTGTTCTGCAATGGCAAGTGTGGGAGATGGTTTCGTCATCTTGTCTGATTCCCTTGCGAAGGTTACATAGCTTACCTTTGTCCCATTGGGGCCTTCCTTTGATGTCCCTAGGAGTTCAGATTCATCGGTGGGGATTTCAAGGGTCACGGGAGCGGATTCAGAGTGCTTATCTAATGAGACAGTGAGTCCTTCCAGCGTTAGAACTGCGACGTTTGGATCTTCTGCTGGAGCAATCATCGCGACTGCGAAACCTAATTCGTCTGTAAAAAAAGAAAGCCCAGCTTGGAAATCTGGGGCAGCAACTACGAGACGAATCGTACTTAATGAGTTGATTCCTACCTGATCCGTATTCATGAAGATGGGGCAAGAACCCAATCTAAATTGTCATGCACCAGTATTTGGGTTTCAGTTTCGTTTAAGGTGCCATTTCCAAGTAGCGTTTCGAGTTGTCCTCCGGTGCAATCCACGATGAAATCTGATGCTGAGAGAACATCGGATAGAGAGTTTCGGCGTGCATCCGTATCTGTTGTCTGTGACCCTTTCGGGAAGTTAATTTCAATCATTAGCGACCCTAGAGATTGGAGAGCGAATCTAGCCACTTCCCCTATTCCGTTATTTTCTTCAGAAGAAACCACGACTACTGAAGATTCGTTTGTGATTCCACGCTGCTTGAGTTGTTGCGCATTTAAAGCTATGTGATTCCAAGTAATTTCCATGTGAAATATATCCTATTAGCTTATGTAAGGGTCGCTTAGTCTTCCATACGAATTAGTTTCACTTATTTACGATACCGTTCTTATGCATAGCATTTGCTTTGATGGGTGTACATGACAACAAAACCACTTATAGGAATTACGGGGAAACGCAGGAAAGGTGAAGATTTACGCGGGAATTTACGTGTAATGAATGCCTTATCATTTGACCTTTTTTGGGTTGACTACGCTGAAGGGATTCTCGCAGCTGGAGGCATGCCTGTTTTTCTTCCTCTCGGGGTAGACCCCGAGATGATCGTGGAAAGGTTAGATGGGATTCTTATGAGCGGCGGTGCTGACATCTCCCCTGCTTTATACGGTGCGGAACCGCAGCCTGAACTAGGGGCTGTGGAACCTGTTAGGGACCAATTTGAATTAGATCTTTTGAAAGCAGCAACTGAACGTGAATTACCGGTTGCTGGGATTTGTAGAGGTTTACAAATCTTGAATGTTTATGCTGGGGGGAACCTGTTTCAGGACATCCCGCCTCATGCTGTTCGAGATAAACCTCCCACGACCCGAGTGCATGAAGTGACTATTGAAAAAGGGTCGGTCTTGGAAGATCTATATGGATCAACGACGCAAGTGAATTCCTTGCATCATCAAAGTATTGACCGTGTTGGGAAGGGCTTCGTTGTTACTGCAAGATCTGAAGATACTGGTGTTGAAGGAATCGAACATGAGGATTTACCGATCATCGCAGTGCAGTGGCATCCGGAAATGCTTGACACTCGTGATAATGACCCATTATTTAAATGGCTTGTAGATCAAGCTATGTCTCTAGCTTCTTAGGTGTTTCGCGGAAACCCTAAGTCGATCTGACTACTTGTTGGGTCTGGCCATCTACTAGTAACAACTTTTTGTTTCGTGAAAAAATGCATTCCTTCTGGACCGTACATTGCAGCATCTCCGAACAGAGAGTCGTTCCAACCGCCAAATGAGTGGTAGCCAACGGGGACAGGAATCGGCACGTTAATACCGACCATGCCCGCCTGAACATCCTTTTGGAATTGTCGCGCTGCCCCACCGTCTCTTGTGAAGATCGCTACGCCGTTTCCGTACCGATTATTTTCGATAATGTTGACTGCTTGATCGAAAGTACTGACTCTAACTGTGCAAAGGACTGGTCCGAAAATTTCATCCTGGTAGACATTCATTTCGGTTGTTACGTTGTCAAGCAAGGTAGCGCCTATGAAAAATCCTGGGTTTGCTATGAGTTCAGTTCTCCCATCAGTAACTACAACCGCCCCTTCTTTCTCCGCTGATTCGAGGTAGCTAATCACCCGATCTCGGTGATCTTGGCTTATCAACGGTCCCATCTCTGATTCAGGTTCCATTCCTGGGCCAATTGTTAGCCCTTTGATTCGTTTAGCGATCGCTTCAACAAGGGGATCTGCTATTTCTCCAACTGCAACTACGACTGAAATTGCCATACATCGCTCACCGGCTGATCCGTATGCTGCTGAAACTGCTGCATCTGCAGCAAGATCAATGTCCGCATCCGGTAGCACTACCATATGATTCTTTGCGCCTCCCAACGCCTGAACACGTTTTCCTTTTGATGTTCCTGTTGTGTAGACATGTTTGGCAACAGGTGTTGAACCCACGAAACTAATTGCTTCTACATCTGGGTGGGATAGAAGGAGGTTGACGGATTCCTCATTTCCGTTTATTAAATTAACGACTCCTGGTGGAAATCCAGCTTCCTGGATTAATTCCACAAGGTATCCCGGTGCAGATGGGTTTCTATCGGATGGTTTCAATATGAAGGTATTCCCGCAAGCAATTGCATTTGGCAACATCCATAATGGCACCATGATCGGGAAATTGAATGGGGTGATCCCTGCGCATACACCAACCGGTTGCCTGAGAGTGTAAACATCAACTCCAGTAGAGGCTTGTTCACTGTAGGATCCTTTAAGGGTTTCGGCGAAACCACACGCGTATTCAATATTTTCTATTCCTCGCGCTACTTCCCCCCGCGCATCTTCTATAACTTTCCCATGTTCTTCGGTTATGAGTTCAGCGATATGTCTTTCGTTTTGCACCACGAGGTTTCTAAATTTATGTAGAAGTTTGGTCCTATGAGCTATGGAAGTGTCTTTCCATTCTTTGAAAGACGTTTTGGCAGTTGATACAGCGAGGTCGATTTCTTTATTTGTAGCCACTGCCGCTTCAGCTACTTGTTCTCCAGTAGCTGGGTTGAGGACAACGCTCTTACCAGCTTTTAAAGCCTCTAAATTCTGTCCATTGATCTGATGATGGATTTGCCGCATGTGTTCCTTTTGGTGGACCCCTTTACCGGGCTATTCCATATGTTATTGGGTTATTTTCAAAGTCGCTGATTATCGTAGGGAACGACAAAAGCGCCCTCTCTTGTTTCCCTTGATTGCTCTGTTCTTTCTTCGGGGTTCACAAAAGTCGTAAATTGAGGGAGGACCTCCCGAGTTTTCCCCTCATTGGCCAACCTGAGGGATGAAGTGTGTTTTGATTGGGGGCAAGGTTTTCTGCCTTGCCCCCAGTCAAAAGTTTTTAGCCTTTAGCTTCAACGAAGGCATCGGCGTATTTGATTTCAAAATCCCCGGTGTCTTCTATTGATTCAAGGGATGATACGCCGCCAGCATATAGTGCGGGGTCTCTGACGAAATCTAGAAGATCGTCGTAGTATCCGTCGGCGTCACCCGCCATGAGATCCAGCGATGCCTGGTTAGGCGTATCGTAATAATTCCAGTCAGTAAGAGCAGCGCCTTGTTCTGCCCCTAATAACCAGTTGATGAAGGTATGAGCGGTACATGGATGCGGTGCGTCAAAGACAACAGCCATATTGTCAATCCAACGTGTTCCGCCTTCTTCAGGGACGAAATACACGTAGTCTTCGTAGTTGTCTTGTTCAAGGAATTGCACGAACATATCGCCCGAGTACCCATGTCCAATAACGGTTTCACCTTGTGTTATGAACTCATCTGCTGAATCGGTATTGAAGGCTGCTAGCCGGCTAGCAGTAGACTTCAGTAATTCTTTAGCTTCATTGAGCTCATCATCACTGGTTGAATTGAGTGAATACCCTAGGTATTTCAATGCTGCACCCACGGTTTCTCGAGGGTCATTGAGAAGTTGGATCTGTCCATCAAACTCGCCTGATATCGCAGGGTCAAAGATAAGCCCCCATGAGCGTGGGAAATCTGTTCCCACTACAGCTGTGTTAACAGCGATACCTGTCGTCCCCCATTGGTAGGGCACGGAATGTGTCCCTTTGGGGTCGTAGTAGAGTCCGCTGAAATCTTCTGAAATATTCGCAGCGTTCGGGATGACGTCAAAGTTGAGTGGCTGTATTTTCTTAGCTTCGATAAGGATTGACACCATATAGTCAGATGGAACGATCACATCGTATCCTGAATTTCCTGCCGAAATGATTGGCTGCATTGCCTCGTTGGAGTCATAGACGTCCATCGTGGCGTTGATACCGTATTCCTCAGCGAATTCAGCGAGTTGTTCTTCGTCGATATATTCAGCCCAGTTGTATAAGGCTAGGTCGCCATCTATCTGGTTGAGTTCACACGATGCTTTCTCGTCATCATCACCACCGCCGCATGCTGGGATGGCAATAAGCGCTAGAGCTGCAAATGCCGCCACGAAGCGGAGTTTCCTATTGTTTCTCATAAATTCCCCTTTCGGCCAGTGTGGCCATCTCCTGAGATCTTAACCTCACCCACCGCGGCGTGCACGCTCAGTAACCAACGATAGGGCTACGAGAATCATAGATGCTAGAAGCATAATGACTGAAATTGAGTTGATGAGAGGTGTAACCCCTTTCCGAATCAAGCCAAAAACATAAACGGGTAGAGTAGTCCAACCTGGTCCTGTGACGAATTGTGTAATGACGACATCATCTAATGAAAGCGTCATCGCTAACAAAGCCCCTCCAGCGATACCGGGCACGATTTGTGGGAATGTGACATGGCGGAATGCTTTCCACCGAGAAGCGTACAGATCAATGGCTGCTTCTTCTAGATTTGTATTCATACCTGAGAGCCTTGCTCGGACTACCACAGATACAAAACTGATATTGAAAGCAATATGGCTAATCGTTATTGACCAGAATCCCTTTCGCAACTGAAGTCCGAAAAGCATATCAAGTAGGTCAAAAAATTCTCCGAAGAACAGTAAGAGCATCACGGCCATAGTGACATCTGGAATGATTATGGGTAGATAAAGCAAAGCATCAAAGACTTTCTTCCCTTTGAAAGTGAACCGCTCAAGAGCGAGTGCAGACATGGTCCCCAAAATGACAGAGATGATTGTAACTACTATGGCAATTTTTACTGAATTCGATAGTGCTCCGCGAGCGTTTGAACTATCGAAAAAATCTTGGTACCAATCGAGTGTGAAACCTCCCCATATGCCGACATTTCGGTTATCGCTGAAGGAGAAAAGAACCAGCAGTGCTATGGGGGCGTAGAAAAAGATGTACACAAGCCATCCATTAACATGGAGTGCCGCTTTGGCCCAACCGCGGGGTTCAACTGCCGTACTCATAAGGTCCTACCTCCTTTACGGAAGTAGATAACCGTGCCTGCGAGCATTACTGCCATGAGAACAAATGAAAGCGCCGCGCCGAATGGCCAGTTTCGGGCTGTGAGAAATTGCGTAACTATGTAACTTCCAAGCAGCGTCGTTTTAGCTCCTCCGAGAATTTCAGGAGTCACGTAAGCTCCTAAGCTGGGTATGAAGACCAGAATCGACCCAGCGATCACTCCGGGCATGGAAAGTGGAAGAAGGACATTGCGGAATGATTGCCAACCGGTCCCATACAGGTCTCTACTTGCTTCAAGAAGCTGCCCGTCAATTCGTTCAATCGCAGCGTAGAGGGGAAGGATCATAAACGGCAAATACCCGTAAACGAGTCCCAAAACAACTGCCTTCTGGCTAAAAAGGAGTTCATGAGTGCCAAGTCCCAAGAATTCAGTGGCTTTCGTGAGTGGGCCATCATTGCCGAGGATGACTCGCCAGGCAAAGTTTCTTACTAAGAAGTTGGTCCAGAAAGGAATCATGACAAAGACAAGCATGACGTTACGTATTGCCGGTCTTCTCGTCGCTAGAAAGTAAGCAAACGGGTACGCAATGAGTAGACAGATGACTGTAGTTAACAATGCGAGCCACAGGGAACGGAAAAGTATCGTTCGGACAATTGGTTCAGCTATCCTCTCGTAGCTTGCTACGTTCCACCCGGAAAGGTCTGTACCTCCGAAACGATTACGAGTAGCAAAGCTATATATGAAAACAATTGCTAATGGAATGACGAAAAAAATGATTAAGTACAGGTAGGACGGCAAAGCTAGTAATAATCCGCGGCGTGACTCTTTGCGCTGGGCAGCTTTCTCAAACTGTGGTGTCGCTTCGACGTTCTCTGAAGGTGGTTCTGATGTAATCGTCATTAGTCAGCTACCACTGAGATGGCATCATGGTCCCAGCTAACAGTGATTGGGGTTCCAGGTTCGTAAAGTTCTACCCCTGGTCTGTTCTCTTCTCGGACTTCAAGGGACATCCACGTGAATTTCACACTGTAAACACGTGCGTTACCTAGATAAGTGATTGTCTCAACTACCCCGCTTACGCTTGAAAGCGGATCGCCGTCTTCCTTCTGCTGGGTGATTTTAGCTCTTTCAGGACGAAGACTAATTGAGACACTGGTCCCAGCCGCAAAATCATTAGAGGCTCTGATTGGTGTTCCATTGGTGAGAATCACTGTTTCGCTATCAGAAACAGTTCCTTCAAGAAGATTTGTCCGTCCGATGAAATCAGCGACGAATCTATTGACAGGAGTTTCATAAATTTCTTCGGGGCTGGCGACTTGAAGGAGTTTCCCCTCGTGCATTACTGCTATACGGTCTGACATGGTAAGAGCTTCTTCTTGATCGTGGGTTACGAAAACAAAGCTGATCCCCACGTCTCGTTGTAGTTTTTTTAGCTCAAGTTGCATCTCTTGACGTAATTTGAGATCAAGAGCTCCGAGCGGTTCGTCAAGGAGTAAAACTTTAGGTTGATTAACGAGCGCTCTTGCTAGAGCGACACGTTGTTGCTGCCCTCCAGACATTTGAGATGGTTTCCGACCCTCTAAACCCTCCAATTGAACAAGTTCTATCATTTCCATAGCTCTAGTTCGGGTTTCGTTCTTATCTATACCTTGCATTTTTAGACCAAATCCAACGTTGTCTAAAACGCTTAAGTGGGGGAAAAGAGCATAATTTTGGAAAACGGTATTCACTGACCTTTTATTGGGGGCAAGTGTTCCTACTTCCTCTCCGAAGATCGAAAGGCTTCCTTGCGTTGGGAATTCAAGCCCGGCAATCATCCGTAAAGTAGTTGTTTTCCCGCAGCCGCTTGGTCCGAGCATCGCGAAGAACTCACCATCTTCGATTGTGAGGTCAATATTATCTACTGCGACGACATCCCCGAATTTCTTCGTGATTGCTTTCAACTCAACTGCTGCTGTCATGGAATCCCCCCTCTGACTTAATATAGCTGCCTCTAGATACGTCCAAATGGTTTGGACTCTGCACCTGCTTTAATTGCTTGAAGGCAAATAAAATCATGAAGTATCGTAGCTGCAGCTATCGCCGTGATTTCGCCTACGTCATACAGAGGAGCGACTTCAACGAGGTCCATGCCAACGATGTCGACGTTTCCAAGTGACCGAATTGCCTCTAACGCTTGTGATGAACTCAAACCCCCGGCAACCGGGGTTCCTGTCCCCGGGGCGAATGCCGGGTCTAAGCAGTCAATATCGAATGTGAGATACGCTGGGTTGTCGCCTATAACTTCTTCTATCACCTCAATTACTGCTGCGATCCCTTCTCTGTGCACCCAGGGCGCTCCAAGTACAGTGAGGCCGTGCGTTTCTGAGTTATGGGTGCGTATCCCAACTTGGATTGAGGTTGTTGGATCTATAAGTTCTTCATTTATAGCGCGAAGAAACATTGAACCATGGTCCATTCTTTTCCCATCGTCAACCCACGTATCACAATGGGCATCAAAATGGATGAGTGAAAGAGGACCGTGTTTATCTGCATGGGCTTTAAGTAACGGGTAGGTAATAAAGTGGTCACCTCCCATACTTAACATCATGGTGTCACTGCTTAGGATTTCATTAGCGTGTTGTTCAATCTTTTCAGCAGCTTGTTGAGGGTACCCATAATCAATAAAACAATCCCCGTAATCAGCCACACGGAGGTAAGTGAAAGGGTCGAAACCGAAGGGATAGGCTTCTAACTCGGCTAACCCTACAGACCCGGCCCTTATAGCTCTTGGCCCAAATCTTGAACCTGGCCGGTTTGAGCTAGCCATGTCAAAGGGGACACCGGTTACGGCTATATCTACATTCGATAAGTCTTTTGTGTAGTTTCTCCGTAGGAAAGACAGCGCCCCGCCAAAAGTCATTTCAGGGTTACGCCCCAGAAGGTCCTCTCTTTGAAAGGCCTGATCTCCCTCTATTTTTTCAGACATTATTGATCCTCTTCATAGTCGTTGTTTCGCCAAATGATTAACGCAGCGTAATTGTCAATTTCGGGGTTCGTTATGTAATTAGGTAATGCTTGAACAAGTTCAAAACCATTTTCTAATTGAAATGAAAGCGTTGAGTCATAAATCACTTTATTTCTGACCTTCATTATGTATTCGTCAGCTGTCATTTCGTTTTTGTAATCGGCATAACCCGGCATCACTCCCCCAGCTACGATTCCTTTAAGGTTTAATTTTTTGCAAACTGTTTTCCGGAGGTCATACAATTCTGCCCCTATGCCTCGCCGCCTATACTCGTTTCTGACTGCAATTGATGTTCCGTAATACCAGTTTCCCTCTGGGCGATGTCCGGAGTCTCCATTGCCGGGCATAATGTCGTGAACGGTGTGTTCAGGATCGTCAAGATTGAAAAAAACCTGTATCCCTAACCCCATAGCCACCGGCGTTTCTTGATCAAAGCCGACGAATCCACCTTGTGGAAAGTCATTCGTTAGGGTTTCCAGTTCGGCTTGGTCGTAAAGATCTTCGGGGTCTGATGTAGGGAAAGATGAACGTTCAAGGTCTTCTAACAATTTTGACCATTCAAGTCTTGGATGCCTGTATTCCAGTCCTGACCGTTCCCCAATCCGGATAATTTCTCCTTTAATCATCCGCCCATCCAATGAGTTCGTAATCATTTTCTGATGGCTGACCCCAACACGCCCAGAATTCCTTTGTCGCTGGTCGCATTATGGCCGCCCCGCTAGATTCAATGAGGTGAGGTTCTACGGGTTTACGACAGATAGCTTCCTGATCTTGAGTCAATTCGACAAGTCTTTGCGTGTCTACCTCCCCGTTTTTTAGTAGCTCGGTCCCACGATTCAATCTCTTCGTGGAGTTCATAAGAAGGTCCTCTGGGCGTTCAGCTTGTACGGCTTTCGCTGATGGCGTAACCACATGATTCGTGTGTACTATCGGGTCGTTGTGCAATTCCTGCACTGGGCGGATTGATGGCATCGCTTCCACGTTGAATCCATTTCCTGCCTTATCCATGATCAAATAATTATGAGCTCCGGCAAGATCTGCTTCTAGCAGCACTTGCAGTGCTGCATTCGCTGTTTCTTCTTCAAGCATTCCGCGCACTACAGAGGTCCATGTTACGCCTCGCTGGCCATCTCCACCGGTTAGGTTATTTATCCCTACCGCCACTCCGTACTCGTTCATACCGATCTGACCTAAACATCCCGTAGTTGTGAAGATAATTGCTGCGGGACTGTTATCTGGTTGCAACCGTAAAAGCAGAACATGGTCTGTGGCGGTGTCATGCATGTCCCATGTTTGCGCAAGAAACCCAGACCCTCCAGATCGGCTATTTGGAACAAGCACTGCGGTGCAGTCATCTTCTTGAAGTTCTGAAGGGATCCCTCCCCCAGTTTCGGCTCGAACTGCATCAACAAAGTCAGTGAAACCACCGACAATTATCGCTTCGGCAACTGAGATTCGCGCTCCTTGTGCTAGCGCTGTCAATTCTGCGAATAACTCTTCGTTAAATTCTCTGTGGGCAGAAATCATTGATTCTGCTAAGTCATGGATGTCGATTCTCGTCATCGGTGCTCCAGACCACGAACCTGCGGTGACTAGGCTGATCCTATCTTCAGCGTATTGTTGGATTTCTTCGGCGTATTGGCTTCCGTGCAGGTAGCCGATTGCCTCTGGTGAGCCCTTTGCGTTAAGGATTCGTATTGAAGGGCGTTTCATGCGCTCATTATTTCGTTAATGGCTTTTGCTGCGGTGTCGATCATCAAATCTGTGTCCTCATCTTGAATGATAAGTGGTGGACAAAAAGCTAACGCTCCGTTAATTGCCCTACATATGACGCCCATTTCTGTCATCCTGTCCCGTATCTGTATCCCCTGCTCAGTTGTGGCCTCTGCGACTTGGCCCGCCCAAATAGCCCCTACTCCACGTACTTCGCTGAGCAAGCCATCACTTTTCAGAGCATCCAACCCTTGGGAGATTCGGTCACCTACGTGATTGGCTCTTTCTACGAGTCCTTCGCTTTCTATTAAGTCAATATTAGCGATCGCTGCCGCACATGCAGCGGGGTGCCCGCTG
Organism: Acidimicrobiales bacterium; assembly: GCA_030740795.1. Classification (GTDB taxonomy): domain Bacteria; phylum Actinomycetota; class Acidimicrobiia; order Acidimicrobiales; family UBA8592; genus UBA8592. The sequence goes on from JASLWO010000039.1 coordinate 53,644, forward strand.
TATGTATAGCCATGCATGAAAACAAACTGGGGGTCAATCTCAAGGAGGTCACAAATTTCTCTATTGATTAAAACACCTCCCATAGGCTGATACCCGCTAGTTACTCCTTTGGCAAAAGTTATTAGATCCGGTGTGACGTTGTATGTGTCAGCAGCGAACCAGTTACCTGTCCTTCCAAAACCTGTTATAACCTCATCAAATACCAGAAGCGCCCCGTTGTCATCGCACAACCGCCGAAGTCCCTCTAGGAAACCATCAGGTGGGGTGAAAACACCGCCTGCGCCTTGCACAGCCTCAGTAATTACACCCGCTATTTTACTCCCGTGTTCTTTGAAGATCGAAGCAGCCGACTCAATGTTGGTTGAGTCTATTTCTAAAACGCTGGGGAGTAGATCTCCCCACCCTTCTCGATTAGCAGGTATCCCTTGAAGTGTCGTCCCCCCGACGTTGACTCCGTGGTATCCGCGCCCTCTTCTGAGAATAATTTGCCGGTCTGGCTCACCTCGTAAAATAGCTGTTTTCCGGATTAGTTTTATAGCTGTATCAACTGACTCGGACCCTGAATTGCATAGGAAAACCCGGCCATCAGTGAAGGGAGAAACGGAACGGATGCGTTCAGCAGCTGCGTCAGAGATGCTGCTGCCCATAGGAGCGAACGTGTGGTACGAACTCAATGTCTCCAGTTGATCGGTAATAGCTTTAATTAGTTCAGGTCGGTTATGACCTACTTGGCAGTACCAGAGGCTCCCCAACCCATCAATGTATTCATTCCCTTTGTCATCCCATACCCGCACTCCTTGTGACCGGACAAGGGTGTGGTATTGATTAGAAGAAGGTTTCGAAAATGGGTGAAGTAGCGCCGATGTCATTTATCCTCCGCTTAAGGCAGTTCCGCTAAGACTACCTACTAGATATACCGTGTGCTAGTTTAGCTTCCCCGTAGAACTTGCAGATTGGGCGGTAGTGGAGTTCCATAGCTTTATGACTGCAATTTCGAATGCGCGTCCGGTCAACCTATGGATGGACAACTTGGATGAGGACCTGATTCTTCGGTCTCCGCTGGAAGGAAACACAACGGCTGATATAGCAATCGTTGGAGGTGGCTTTAGCGGTCTTTGGACCGCTTATTACCTTCTAGACAATGACCCATCTTTGAGGGTTCTTATCTTGGAAAAGGAATACTGTGGTTACGGGGCTTCAGGTAGAAATGGGGGGTGGTGTGAAGGAGCTCTAGCAGGTGGAACTGATAAATACGCAAAATGGTCCTCGATGGATGAGGCTCTTCGTTTGGAACATGCAATGTTTGCGACTGTGGACGAAGTGAAACATGTCACTGAATATGAGGGAATTGAATGTGGTTTCCAAAAAGGTGGGGTAATCAGTTTGGCCCGAAACGAACCACAAGCCAAACGTCAAATAGATGCAATTCAGGTTGCACGATCTAGGGGGTTTGCGGATGAGGTCATTCGTTTGCTTGAACCCGAAGAGGCCCGTACGCAGTTAAACGCAACGAATATCCGTTCAGGACTTTTCTTTTCTCCTTCTGCAACCATTGATCCTGGCAGGCTTGTTCGTGGGTTAGCTAAGGCAGTGGAGTCACGAGGAGGCAAAATTGTTGAGGGGACAACGGTTCAATCCATCGAAGAGAAAAAAGTTTGCACCTCTCATGGGGAAGTTACTGCGGAAGTGGTTATTCAAGCGACTGAAGCCTTTACCCGCGATTTAAAAGGGAAAAAACTAGACCTTCTTCCTGTGTATTCACGAATGATTGCTACTGAGCCTTTAAGCGATTCTCTTATGTCTGAAATTGGTTTAGAGGGTCGCCCTACTTTCAATGATGGCCGTTACATAGTTATTTACGGCCAACGCACAGAAGATAACCGGATTGCTTTCGGCGGTCAGGGAAACCCACCGTATCTTTTTGGTTCAAAAATTGATTCCGCTATTGAAGGAAACGAAATTTCTCATGAAGAGGTTTGGCGTAACTTGATTGATTTGCTCCCGCAACTAAGAGACGTGGCTATAACTCACCGTTGGGGTGGCGTTCTCGCTATTCCGAGGAATTGGTTACCGGGTATTCGCTTTGAGAAAACTTCTGGGTTGGGGTTCCTAGGAGGTTACGTAGGTGAAGGGGTAGCGGCAGCTAATTTAGCTGGGAGAACAATGGCTGATTTGGTTCTTGGTTTGGAAACAGATCTTGTTTCTCTGCCATGGGTTGGGGTTCATGCTCGGCGTTGGGAGCCCGAACCGCTTCGGTGGTTAGGGGTCAGGGCAAGTCGCCGCTTCATGGGTTCAGCCGATATTAGTGAAACACGGACTGGTAAGACGGGGTGGTTAGCGATGAAAGCCGCTCATTTACTTAGAGGTGATTAACAAAATTGGTTCAATTGGAACTAGTTAAGTGACTTGATTGCCTTGATGATGGTTTCGATTCCTTGATCTATCTCTTCCTCATTAACATTTAACATTGGAGTTATTCTGATTACGTTTCCAAATACTCCTCCCTTTCCAAGAAGCAAGCCCATCTCCTTACAAACTTCTAAGAATTCAGCGGCTCTTTCAGCGTAAGGCTCAATAGGTCCGTCCTTAGATTGGCTTCCTATGATTTCTAATGCGACCATCAGCCCGCGCCCGCGTAAGTCCCCTATCCAAGGAGTCTCGTCAGCGACAGCCTGCAAACCATCTTTCAGCCGAGTTCCCATCTTCTGAGCGTTGTGTTGCAAATTATTTTCAGTTACTTGCCGGAAGGTTGCTAGGCCGGCGGCAGCGGAGAGTGGGTTCCCTCCAAATGTGCTGAAGTTCAAAGCAGTAATATTTTCCATGATCTCTGCCCGTGCCACGATCCCTGCAAGAGTGATTCCATTCCCGACACCTTTTGCGAAGGTCAACATGTCAGGGATGATCTCATGAGCTTGGTATCCCCAGAAATGCTCTCCTGTCCTTCCCCACCCAGTTTGAACTTCGTCACTAATAATGAGTGCTCCATAATTTGAAAGGGTTTTGCCCATTTCTCCATAGAAGCCATCTGGGGGGATAGCGAACCCTCCTACGCCTTGAATCGGTTCAAAGATAAGACAGGCAATATTTCCTGTGGTCGCGGTGTCAATGATCTGCTGCAGATCCGCTACGCATGCTTCGGTAAGTTTCTCATCGGGAATATCTTGAAATGGGCTTCGTAACCTATACGGGCCTTGCACATAATTGACAGAAAGTCCGGAGATGCGTGAGGAAAGCCATGCTGATTGGCTGGTGATTGCTTGGGTGGCGAAAGTCCGGCCATGGTAGCTGTTTCTCATTGCAAGAATTTCGTTTGAATTCCGGTAGCTTGTCGCGAGCATTAATGCCGTGTCGTTGGCTTCACTACCTGATGTTGTGAAGAACACTCGTGCGTCGGGGATACCCGAGGCAGCTCCGATTTCTTCGGCGAGTTCTATCATCGGCTCCGAAAGGTACAAGGTGCTGGTGTGAAGGACTTTGCTGGCTTGTGCTTGTATTGCTTCAGTAACAGCAGGGTTGTTATGCCCGATCATCGTTGTCAACACACCGCCGAAAAAATCAAGGTACTTTTGACCTTCAATGTCCCACACGTAGCTACCTTCTCCTTTATCTATGGAGATTGGTTTCGCGTAGAGCGGATTCAGGTATGGAGCCATGATCGCTTCGTAGCGTTGTTGCAGCGAATCATTTGTCGACATTCTCGAACCCTTCTATGAGCGGTTCTTAAAAGGATACGACAGGCGTACGCTGTTTACATATTGTGTGCGTGTAACTTTTTAGTGTTTACCCATTGATTTCAGATTCGAGCCATTCGGCGACGCCCTCATCTCCACATGTTCCAATGACTAGATCTGCCATGTTTTGCACTCTTGTCTCTGATTGTCCCATAGCGATACCTGTACCAGCCCATTCCAGCATTGACAGGTCGTTCAATCCATCCCCGAACGCTATAACATCTTTTTGTTTGATTTTGAGATGTTTTGCTAGCCATGCAAGTGCCGTGCCTTTCCCACTTCCAATTGGAAGTAGTTCCATCATCGGAAGTCCCGAATATTGGACTGCGACGTCAAAATCGTTGCAGACGTCAACCATTATGGAAAAAAGCTCGTCAAGTCTATGAACGTAGTCTTGATGGTAGATCACTAGATCTCTTATCTCAGGTTTGAGCGCTGAAACAATGTCGCCAACGATTTGGTCTGGGAGGATTTCTATCCCTGGCGGCATCGCATTGGCTACTCCGGGTTCTCCGACTATTCCCTTATTAATTCCTGCTCCTATGGCTACTCCGTCAACTCTTTCTCGTATTGTTAACACCAGTTCCTTCGCGGTTTCCAAAGAGATCTGTCTTGCATATACGAGTTTTCCCGAACGATCGTAAACTTCTGTCCCATTGGTACAAAGGGCGTATTCCACACTCGGGATTTGGTTGAGGAGATTTGTGAGTGCCCGCCAGTCCCGACCTGTCGCCAACGTGGTAACTGCTCCCGCTTCTTTCGCTGCTAATAGTGCGTTAATTGTTCTGCCGGTGAGTTCCCCTCGGTAATTTAACAGAGTCCCATCTACATCAAAGGCTAGAAGTTTCCCCTCAAATGCGTTGTTCAATTTCTAATCCTTACGTTATGCATTATTTAGTTCATCTAAGTTCTGTAGGAATCATATTCCCATGAGCGGAGAGCATTTCGTCAACGAGTTCCCAGATTTGTTCAAGGCTCAACTCTGCACTCGTATGCGGGTCAACCATAGCTGCATGATAAACGTGTTCCCTGTTGCCTTTTAGAACTGCTTGCACTGTTAAAGATTGCACGTTGACATTGGTTTGGATCAAAGCAGCTAGTTGCGGAGGTATTTCTCCGATAGTCATTGGTTTGATACCGGAATCATCTACTGTGCAGGGCACTTCTACACAGCAATCTGAAGGCAGGTTTGTTATTAGGCCCTGATTGGGGACATTAGCGTTAAAGATTCTAGATGTGCCTGTTTCAATGCTGTGAATAATGCCGGCACCGTATTCATTGCTTGTCTGAACGTGAAGATCTTTTGTTGAGTCTTCAAGGTCGGATCGTAGTTTTTCCCAATGTTGGATTTGCTGTTCACATCTTCTTGGGTACTCGTCTAAGGGAATTTCGAATTGTTTGATGAGGTCTTCACGGCCTTTCTTTATGAACCATGGGACGTATTCAGCGAAATGTTCACTTGATTCGGTGACGAAATACCCGATTCGTTCCAGAACTTCATACCTCACAGCATCCGAGAGTTGAACTCCTCCCGGTAGTTCCCGATATGGAATTTGGGATCTCCCGCGTTCTCTGACGCGTGGATAGAGATCGATAGGAACGGCACCGTTTAGTTCCTCCAACTGAAGGAAGAACGACATGTGGTTGATCCCAGCCACAAGATATTGCATCTGGTTAAGGGGCACGCCAATGTCTTCAGAGATTTGAGTAGCTGTGTGTTGGACGCTGTGGCAAAGCCCGATGGTCTTAATGTCAGATACCTCTGCTATCGCCCAGCAAATCATCGCCATTGGATTCACGTAGTTGAGCAGCAACGCATCAGGGCATAAATCCTCCATATCTTTCACAAGGTTGACCATGACTGGAATCGTTCGGATTCCACGCATGATTCCACCTATCCCGAGAGTATCTCCAATTGTTTGCCTGAGACCATATTTTTTGGGGATTTCAAAATCAATGACCGTTGAAGGTTCGTACCCCCCTATTTGAAACATAGTGATGACATAATCGGCGCCAACCAGTGCTTCGGCCTGATTTGTAGTTCCAGTAATCACAGACGCTGATCCGAGTTTTTCACGGATTCTTCCAGCTACGACCATGCTGGTTGAGAGTCTTTGCTCGTCAATATCAAACAACATTATTTCCGATGAATTTAACTCCGGCATGGAAAGAATATCTACGAGGAGGTTCTTAGCGAAGACAGTGCTTCCAGCACCGACAAAAACGATCTTTGACATTACCGCTAATTTAGACGCGGTTACTACCGCCCATAAAGTTTAGAAGCCGGTTTGGTTTCCGTTTTTAAAGCCACTGGAGGACAATAGGGACATGTACGAATCCGATGCATTAATTTCCAAAGCTCAAAAAGAGTTCCGGACTTACTTCAAAGAGGAGCCCGCTTTCGTTGTACGCTGCCCTGGGCGAGTGAACCTTATCGGCGAACACACCGACTACAACGACGGATTCGTCCTCCCTATAGCGCTTCCCTTCTCTACAGTTATTGCAGCTTCCCCATCTTCCTCTGATCTAGTTTCAGCCCATTCCGAAGGTTTCGGACCCGCACAATTCTCGCTTTCAGAGGCTCCACAGAAATCAGTTGGGTGGAGTCGGTACCTGCACGGAATGGGAGCTTTCCTTCGCCGTTCTGGAATTGCTGTCAGAGGATGGAACGGGTATATCTGTTCAGATATACCCGCAGGAGCCAACTTGTCTTCATCAGCAGCCCTCGAAATGGCGGCAGGTATGACTTTCAAGACAATCGCTGAAGCAGATATTCCACTGATGGAAATAGCAGCCATTGGGAAGGCTGTTGAAAATGAACTCATGGGTGTTCGATCGGGGATCATGGACCAGCTTGCATGCGCGTTCGCTGAAGCCGGCTCGGCTTTGCTCATTGATTGCCAGTCTTTAAATCTGACTCTCGTTGAACTTCCGAAAAGCGTTTCGGTCGTGGTGATGGACACGGGAACCAGGCGTGATTTGTCTGAAACTGCGTATAACGACAGAAGAGAAACCTGTGAAAGAGTTTCTGCTTCTCTAGGTGCTGCTTCATTGCGCGAGTTGTCTTTAGAGGACCTTGCTTCTTTAGGGTCCGTAGACGAAATTGGTTTACGTAGAGCCCGCCACGTTATTACAGAAAACCAACGAGTCCTTGACTTGGTTAAATGCTTAGAAGGGAACGCATTAGAACTGACCGGAGAAATCTTAAATGCCAGTCACGAAAGCTTACGGAACGATTACGAGGTTTCAGGCCCAGCTTTAGACAAGATCGTGGAAATCGCTCAAAACGTAACAGGGTGTTATGGAGCGAGAATGACAGGAGGTGGGTTCGCAGGCTCAGCTATCGCGCTCGTTGACACCTCACATGTAGAGCGCTTCTGTGAGGAGGTCTCTGATTCGTTCGAAGTTCCTGCTGGCCAACCAGCGGAAGCCCCCACGGAATTGTATGCCGTGGAAGCTTCTGCAGGTATTTCAGTTCTTTGATTCGTTATTTACTGAAGTAAACTTAACCCGTTTACATACCCCTCGGGTCCTATCACCGCAGGGGCCAAAGTCGTACCGTCAGCGCCTCCGAGTTCAAGGAACATTGCGTCTCCTTGACACAATGAGGACAAGCCGATGTCTGCATACACGCATGACCAGCCGAAGCCGCCAACCCTTCCACGGGTCGTTCCGTCGTCCATGGTTGCGATAATCTTGCTTGGATCAGAAAGGTTTTCAAACCCGACTTCTTCGTAGAGGTCATAGATGTCAAGCATCGTTGCCCATCCGAGCCCAGTGAAGGACGCGTTTGGTGCTTCGGGTGAGTACTTCTCAAGTAAACCATCGGTTCGGTCAAATTCTGCTAGAACTTCATCGGGAGCCCATACTTCTCGTTCCGTATAACCGCCCTTGTGAATGTAACTTCCCACCATGAGTTCACCGACTTCATCGTAAATTTCTTCTACGTCACATGTCGCGCTGTAGAACATTTGTTCAGGGGCGATGCCTAACTGATTGGCGGCGCGGATGACGGGCACACATTCATTACCTGCTGCAAGAAGCATCACAAGATCAGCGTTTGAGGCGGCTGCTTGGCTAACAGGAGGAATGGCATCCGTCAATGGGATAGGAACGTCAATGGCCTCATACTCTATTCCATAAGCGTCAAAGATTGGGGCTAATCCCTGCTCAAGGGCTGCAGTGGCTGCAGGATTCTGGTTGACAAGAACTGCGACTTTGCTTGATCCGAGATCTTCAGCGACAAAGCGTGCCGCTGCAGAATACACTTGCACGCTGCCGCCATTAAAATATCTGGCGTTTGGCTGATTGTAGTCACTAGCGAACAGGGGCAATCCTCCTATGACTGGTGTTTCTCCCATAGTTCCGTAGAAATCGAAGGCCATTGTCCAAATATTTACACCATTGATAACTGATATCAGGTCGCTGGTTGCAAGATCTTGAGCGCATTGTTGAGCTGCGGGGACACTGTTTTGCAAACAACTGACGAGTTCAATCGGGTGACCTCCGATGCCGCCCAGTTCGGCGTTAATGTACCCAATGGCGCCTTCAAGACCCAACCTAATCTCTGGGAAAGAACCGACAGGATCATTTTCTTGATTCAGTAAACCAATCCTGACTGGAGGAAGGGAATCATCGGCAGCTACTGGCGCTGCTTCTTCTGCAGGAGCTTCTTCTTCTGCAGGAGCTTCTTCAGCGGTTTCCTCACTGGTTTCGCTTGACGCGCTTTCAGTCTCCGACTCTTCGGTCGAGCTTGAAGCGGTCGAATCACTATCGGAACTACCACCACACGCACTTGCGAACAGTGCAAAAATTGCGATGATAGTTAATAATACTTTCTTCATTATTTTCCCCCTTGGCTTACTTTTACACAAGCACCTTAGTTTCGTTTGTTTCGGATTTAGCACTTCGCCTCGTTTGGTTATCTCTCGCGACCTTCCCTGCTATTCCGTCTGTATTCATTATTGCGGTCAGTATCAGACCAACCCCACCGACCAAGTTAGCGTATGTCCCTATGCTGTCGCCAGAAAAACCTTTTGCTATTAGGGCAACCGCTAGTCCACCCGGTGCTATTACCCCTGCAACGAGTGCTCCGCTAACCGAACCTATTCCTCCTAAATAGGCGAAAGCGAGAAGAGCTAAACTTGCAAAGACGCTAAATGATTCCCCGCTGATCTGGCCTCTCATATAAGCCAGCATCGCTCCACCTAATCCAGCAAGAAACGATGAGAACGCGAAGGCTTGAAGCTTCACAGCCGCCCCATTAATTCCACATGCTGCAGCTGCTCTTTCATTCGCACGTATCGCCAAAAACCTCAATCCTGTTATCGACCTACGTATATTGACAACGAATAAGGCACAAAAGACAGTTACGATGAGCAGCATTAACCCGTATTCCCACCTGTTGAAATCAGTGCCAACATTTGCAGCCAAATTCACTCCGAAAAAGTCTGGGGGTTTAATAGGCAACGCACCGGTGTTGCCTATGAACCAACGATTGGTAAACAAGAGGGTGCCCAGCGCTGCTCCTAACGCCATTGTGACGACCGCCAACTGAATCCCCCTGATGCGTAGGGCGGGAATTCCGACGATCAAGCCGAGAATTACCGCTCCGATTGCTCCTAAGAAAGGAGAAATGGGGAAAGGTATACCTGTTTCAAGTGCAATTTTACCTAGAAGAAAGCCGGCGATCCCAGCGAAAACGGCTTGAGCTAGCGAAACTTGTCCAACGAATCCTGTAAGAACAACTATTGAGAGCACAATAATTGTAGAAGTCAATGATTCGTAGAGGCTAAGCCTAAGTGCGCGGTCGAAAAAGAAAATGCCAAGAACGGCCAAGCTGGACAAGATGATTGTCGCTTGGAAAACATTCCGCGGTTTCGGGGCGAATGCCAAACGAATGTCAGCCAAGTTCGCTCGGGAGGGTAGTTGCTTACCGCGGAGAAAAAGTATTCCGACTATCACTAGAAATGGCAATACGTCCCTCATACCTGTTCGTGCAAAGTCAGGCCACCAGGATTTAATTTGTAACAGGGATAGTTCTGATCGGAACATCCCTAGAATCAGGCAGGTAGCAGCTGTGACACTGAACGAACGGAGAGCTCCTACTAGAGCTCCCGCTAGAGCAGGAACGACAAGTAATGTGTAATTCACCGTATTTACACCATTTGAAAGTGATGCTGCGAGGATTCCAAAAACTGCCGCTACGACTGAGGCAAGCATCCAGTTCCCCGCGGCAAGGACGCTAGGTGAAAAGCCGAGAAGCATCGCTCCTTTTTCTTCTTCCGCTGATGCTCGGGTAGCTAAACCGAAAACAGTGGCGCGGTAAAGAAGGGTTAACAAAAGAGCGGTGCAAATAACTATCCCCGCCAGCCATAAACGGTCTTGTGGTATCCGCGTTCCAAATAAAGTCACTGTGTCGGTTGGTAGGATCGCCCGAACAGTTTCATTAGCTGTTCCGAAACGTAGAAGAACCAATGATTGCAAAAGGATAAAGACCCCTACCGTTGCTACCACTTTCGCTAGCAAAGGAGCTCCGCGTAGTGGTCGAAAAACAAGCAAATGGATAAGCAAGCCAAGTATGGCCGCCATGAGAAGAGCTAGTAGAAATGAAGGCCAGAAAGCAGCTAACTCGCCCTTCTCCGGAATTCCAAGAAGGTTCACCCGGTCTTTTCCAAGGATTGAAATGGGGAAGACAAAATCTCCGGTATCGCGTAACTCGTCGTAAATATAAGTGGAGTACATCATCATCGCACCATGAGCGAAGTTCAGAACCCCCGAGCCTTGATATGCCAGAACAAGCCCTAGAGCGACACCTGCAATTACTGCTCCATCACCAAGTCCTGTAAGAAAGTTCTGAAGATAGAGCTCCACTAGGTATTCCCCTCCGCTCAGCGAAACGCTTCATTGCAAAATGTTTAAAATGGCAATGAAGTGAGATTTGTGCAAGAGTAGCACTTGGTACCGTCAACCACCTAAATCGGCGCCGAAAGGGAAATATGACAACGACAGAGACACCAGATAGCGGAACAGAAGAGGAAAAACCTTGGCATCTTTCAGGTAATAACGCACCGATTTTTGATGAAGCTACAGTAACCGAACTAGAAGTGAAGGGATCAATCCCCACCGAACTTAAAGGACGGTATTTCCGAAACGGAGCTAATCCTCAATCTGGAACTTCAGATCATTGGTTCCTTGGAGATGGAATGGTTCACGGAGTTGAACTTTCCGACGGGAAAGCCAATTGGTATCGAAATCGTTATGTCAGAACACCTATGTTTGATAACCCTGATAAAGACCGGATGGAACTTTACTTGGATATGGAAAAGATGGGATTCAATTACGAGGTGAGTGTTGCTAACACAGCTGTTCTTGGGCACGGTGGGAAAATTTACGCCCTGGAAGAGGGCTCGTTCCCATATGAAATCAGTAAAGAAGTTGACACCATAGGTTGCCATGATTACGACGGGAAGCTTCTTACAGCTATGACGGCTCACCCGAAAGTATGTGGAGAAACCGGTGAACTTCTCATGTTTGGCTACAGTTCGCTAGAACCGTACCTTGTCTACCATCGGGTTAACGCTGCCGGTGAATTGGTGCAAAGTGAAGAAATCACTGTCGGTGGGCCAACGATGATGCATGATTTCACGGTTACTAGAAATCATTCGATTTTCCTTGACCTCCCCGCTATTTTTGACATGGAAATGGCGATGGCGGGCGGAATGCCCATCCGTTGGAGTGATGACTACCCTTCACGATTCGGAGTTATGCCAAGAGCTGGTACCGACGCTGACGTGAAGTGGTTCGAAGTTGACCCCTGTTACGTCTTCCATACATTGAATTCGTATGAAGACGGAGATGACGTCGTTGTCAATGGTTGCCGGTTGCGTGAAATTTGGAGAGAATCCTCCGAAATAGCCGTTAGCGATGACCCTGATCCCGCTGATGCCCCAATGATGTGGGAATGGCGGTTCAATATGAAAACGGGCGCTGTTTCAGAACGTCAAATAGATGACCGCGGAACCGAATTTCCCAGAGTTCCTGATAGCCTCGTCGGCCTGCAGAACAGGTACGGTTATTGCTTATCTATGGGTGACGGTGGCGTCGGCGAAAGCGGAGCGAACGTTAAATACGATTTGGCAAACGGTGGATCTGCTGAGATTCATAATTACCCTACTGGGCATTTCCCAGGGGAACCTTCGTTCGTGCCCGCTGCAGGTGCAACGAATGAAGACGACGGGTATCTCATGACCTACGTGTACGCGGGGGATACTGACACCTCTTACTTGGTTATTCTTGATGCAAGCAACGTATCTGCTGACCCGATCGCAGAAATTCACATTCCGCGACGAGTCCCAACTGGTTTCCACGGCACGTGGATCGGTGATAGCTGATTAGTGAATAGCGAAATTTAAGAATTTATTTAATTCACTATGAATCGTTCCGCCATTGCATGCCAATGACGTATCTTAAGTTCTTGATATTTAGTTAGGGTCAACCCATCTGCCTTGATCGTTTTGAGTCCCTTTTGAATTTTCTCAAGATTGAAGCTGTCTTGATGGAACACCCGTGCGAGATTACCTATCTCTGGTATTAGGTCAGTCCATTCTTCATCTATAGCTAATTCAATAAATTCAGCAGGTGCAGGTCGATCATCCCCAATAAAATCCTCTGTGTAAATACATTCCATTAAGCATTCATCAACCTTTGTCCCTACTGGTCGGAAGCGGTAATTGATTCGGTTGAACGCTCCCCAAGGGTGGAAATTCGGGAACAACGTAAAATACATGCTGTCGTTAACTTCAGCATCACAGAATTCGTCAACATTTGGAACAGCTGGGCGGAGACGATCCCTTGCTACTGCCGCAGCGAACGCTCGTGCTGTCATCCCTTCTGGGATAATCGCCATAGATTCTTCATCTAATCTTTTATCAGTTATAGCATCAAAAATTTCTTGTTCCGTTGGCTCCCATTGTAAATGCGGGCTGGGCGTTCCATTAGGTGTGATCGCTCTAGAAAAATTGCCAAAAACATCGTATTGGCTATTGCAGTCCCCTGCCCCTACGAGCAGTTGAGGGTGGGTTCCGATGACATGGAAAGCTTCCATAAACGCTTCCTGAGCTATTTTCCAGTTCACTGGGTAGCGCTTCCCAACATGGGCCGATACAAATTTTTTGTGTGGCGCCCATTTCTCAAAGTGCATTGGGAGGTCCCCAATGTAATCGTAGAAATCTTCACAATCTGGGTCCATGTTGATGAAAACCCATCCTTCCCAAGAATTGACCTTAACTTCAGGCAAGGAAAAATTTTCTGGTTCAACATGGGGGAAATCCCATTCAGTAATGAGATTTTCCAATGAGCCATCTAGGTTCCACGAAAGAGCGTGATATGGACAACGAAGTACTTTACCGGCGTGACCGCTGCATTCTCGTATTTGCCTTCCCCGATGCAAACAAGCGTTGTAAAAGGCTTTTATCTCATCCGGTGCTGAACGAACAACCAAGATCGATTCCCCAACAATGTCATAAACATACGTGTCTCCAACATTGGGTATATGTTCTTCTCTACAGGCCATCTGCCAGGCCTTCTTCCAGATTTTCTCCACCTCTATGTCAAAGAATTCCTGGGAAGTGTAACGTTCCACCGGAATATTCATGGTTCCCAAATCCCCGCTTCCGGTCAATCTGAGGTTCGGGTTCACTTCGTGAGTATCGGAGTCAAGTAACTCTTGGTACGACACCCCTTGGGATCTTGATTCGGCTATTGTCATGAAATTCTCCTCGTCCTGTTCTCGGCATCACGAAAGCGGTTCTCCCCACGTTCGCTACCCAACCAACCACAAAGATGCGGGTCAGCATGTTTCAGCTCCCCAGAGATCCACTTACCCCCGAAGGTAAATGTTCCTGAGCCGTGGCTGCCACTGACAATAATGTTTTCACCATCGTCGCTCACTTCATAAATTTCATTTGTAAGTGGATGTTTGATTCCTCGCATACTTCCCTCGTTTCTTGTGGTCATATCCTTTTCTGGCGTATATAAATTTTTAGGCAGCTGTTAATCCCCCGTCGACTGAAAGGATTGAACCCGTACATCGTGATGCTTCATCTGATGCCATCCAGCAAATAGCATTCGCTGCCGTATCTGGTTCTGCCATATCTCGGAACCCCGTGTATGTGCGCATTAATTCAAAATCGATTCCTTCGGGGACCTGCCAATTCTCGGTCATGGCGGTTTTCATACCCCCAGGAGCAATAGCATTCACTCGCAAATCAGTTTTTATGTATTCCATTGCAAGGGCTCTAGTCATATTGATAACAGCTCCTTTAGCTGCACAGTAAGGGACGGTGTATGCCTGTCCCATGAAACCGGCATTTGAAGCGACATTGACAATGTTTCCACCTGTTTCCAGAAGGTGCGGTATCGCTGCTTGGGTGATCCAAAACATTCCGTCAAGATTGACCCCCATGATTAGCCGCCATGTTTGTTCATCTACATCAGTGGCATGGTGAGAACGTACAACTCCAGCAACATTCGCAACGATATCAAGACCCCCAAAATGAGTTACGCATTCCTCAACAGCGTTACGTGCTGATTCTCTGTCGCTTATGTCGCAGACAATAGGGTGGAATTGATCTCCCATATCTTCAGCTACAGCTTCTAATCCTTCGTTGTTGATATCTATGCCGGATACTTTCGCACCGTCTTCTACCATCTGGCGAACAGTTGCTCTTCCCACACCCGATGCTGCTCCAGTCACTAAAGCGACTTTTTCACTAAATCGACCCATTGGGCCTCCGACGTTATTGCGTGTACTCCCTTAGCTTAGTAGGAATTCGTGTTTCATGAAAAGCGGAGGAGCCAACACTGAATCAAGGCTCTTCGCTTCTGTTGGGGTTTGCATTGGCTTAAAGTTTGGGGGAAGCTAAATCAGAAAGTTATTTAGGAGTTTACAATGCCTGTCATACATAAAAGTCCCCTTCCAGACATAGAGATCGCTGATGTCTCCATCACAGATTATGTGCTTCGAAAAGCTGACGAACTGGCTAACAAAGCAGCGTTCATTGACGGAAGCTCTAACAGAGTGGTTACTTTCGCAGAACTCAAAGACCAGATTCGAAGATTCGCTGGCGGTCTGGCCTCTCGAGGGTTTACAACTGGGTCAACTCTGGCTCTCGTAGCTCCAAATATTCCTGAATACGCTGTTGTTTTCCACGGATGCGGTGTTGCCGGGGGGACGGTCACAACAGTCAACCCAACATATGGGGCTGAAGAGATCCGGTTTCAACTTCTCGATGCGTCTGCATCAATTTTAGTAACCACTGAGGCCGCTATGCCAGTAGCTTTAGAGGCGATTGAAGGAACCGGCGTTGAAGAAATCATTGTCATCGGGGAACACGAGGATGCCACTCCAATAAGTGACGTTCTCACTGCCGATCCGATTGATCAGGTAGCCGTTGACCTATCTGGGCACCACATGGTACTCCCCTACTCCTCAGGAACAACAGGGCTGCCTAAAGGTGTGATGTTGACACACCGGAACCTCGTGGCGAACCTCTGCCAAATTGAATCCGCCTTTCCCTATTCTGAAGAATCTTCTGGTCTTGCTGTGCTGCCTTTCTTCCACATCTATGGCATGCAGGTTCTGATGAATGGCCTTCTAGCTAGCGGGTGCACCGTCATTTCTATGCCACGATTTGATCTCGTCCGCGCTCTTGAACTGATCCAAGAACACAAAATAACTCATTTTTTCGCGGTGCCTCCCATGATCTTGGCCTTGGCGAAACAACCAATCATTGATAACTACGACCTCTCTTCACTTGAGATGGTTATGTCCGGAGCTGCTCCTCTCGGAGCGGAACTTGCAGAAGAAGCCGCTACACGCATTGATTGTGAAGTTGTGCAAGGTTACGGGATGACCGAATTGAGTCCCGTCTCACACATGACTCCACCTGGGCAGTACCGGCCAGGATCAGTGGGCGTTACCGTCCCTAATTCGGAATGTCGAATCGTTGATCCCGAAACAGGTGAAGATAAGGAAATCGGAGGCGAAGGCGAACTATGGGTTCGAGGACCCATGGTGATGGCCGGTTACCTAAACAATCCTGAAGCTACTGCCGCGACGATTGATGAACAAGGCTGGCTTCACACAGGTGATGTCGCAGTGATTGATGAATATGAACACATTTACATCGTTGACCGCGTCAAAGAGTTAATCAAATACAAGGGTTTTCAAGTTCCTCCAGCGGAACTTGAAGCAATTATTATCTCTCACCCGTCGGTGGCTGACGTTGCCGTCATCGGCATTCCCGATGATGAGGCAGGGGAACTCCCGAAAGCTTTCGTCACCCTTAAACCCGAAATGGAAGCGGAAGCGGCAGACATACAGGATTACGTATCAGAGAAAGTAGCTACCTACAAACAAATTCGCATGGTTGAATTCATTGACGAAATCCCCAAATCAGCAAGTGGGAAAATTCTTCGCCGCTTTCTAAGAGACAGGTCGTGACGACACCAAAAATTTGCGTAGTTACTGGAGCTAACTCGGGAATAGGTCGTTCAACGGCCCTGCTCCTAGCCCAAGCTGGTTTCAAGGTTTTCGGAACCATGCGTTCATTGGAAAGAGGTCAAAAACTTCGTGACGCCGCTAAAAGTTTAAATATTGAAATCAGCGAAGTTGAACTAGACGTAACCAGCGGCGACTCGGTCCTAAGCGGATTCGAGCAAATTTTTTCAGAAACACCTCATGTTGACGTCCTGATTAATAACGCTGGGATAGGGTCTAATGCCGCTATAGAAGATATAGATATTCCTGACGGCAAACTGGTTTTTGAAACGAACTTTTGGGGTATGGTTCGATGCTCACAAGCAGTTCTACCTAGTATGCGTGAGCATGGTTCAGGACATATTGTTCAGATCTCCTCAATCGCTGGACGTGTGGGCTTACCAGGCCAACCTATTTATTCTGCGTCAAAGTGGGCTATGGAGGGGTTAAGTGAAAACCTCGCCCATGATCTCGCTGCTTTCGGGATCCGTGTCTCGATCATTGAACCAGGGGTTACCCGCACAGCGATACTGGGAAAGAACAGTGAGGTACCCGACAGTCCTACTTACGCCAATACTTATAAGCGGATGTTAGACATGTACGCTGCGGGTATTGAGGCTAATGTCCGGCCAGAGGCAGTTGCCGAAACTATTTTGGAATGCATTAATGCACCTGCTGGTCAACTCCGTTGGCCGGTCGCATGGGGTGCTTCTGATATGGTGAATGCTCGCAATGATGGAACTGTTTCTGATTCAGACTGGGTGGATCTCGGTAGACAAGTAGGAAGTCAAGATGATTGGAATCAGCGTTTCAAGCAGTTGTTTAATCTATAGAAACATCCTGCGGATCGACCTGACAGATACTATCTACTAACAGAAGCTATTCTATAAGAACGAATGGGGTGTTTCTATATGACTTCTACTCACAAATTCAGGATTGCTGTGCTGGGTTTAATCCTTGCTGCAGCCATGCTCCCGTCCTGTACTAGCACTTCAAACTCCAACTTGGAAGCTAGCCTCCGCTCCCAACTTTCAGAAACACAAATTCAACTAGAACAGGCGCAAGAGCTCATAGTTAACCTTCAAGCAGAAATTGCCGAGATGGAAACCTCGGATGAAGAGTCCGAACCGGAACCGGAACCGGAACCGGAAGAAGAAACCCCTGAAGGAGAAGCAGAAGATACCAGCGAAGAAGATATCGATACTCTGTTGACGGACACTTACGTCTGGTTGCAACAAAGCGATGGCACAGCTCAACTACAGGAATTCCTAGGTGTAGAAGCTGATGGTTGGTATGGGTCAGGAACAAGAGCCGCACACGTAGCTGCTTTAGAAGAACGTGAACTGCCGCTAAGTGGAGTCCCCGAAGTCCCTTGCCCATCCCAAGAACCAATTGAAGAAGCTATTGGTTCCATTGAATCAACGGGAGATCAAATTGAAATTGATATTGATGGGGATGGAGCCCCTGATGAAATCAAAACAGTAGTCATAGGAGACAGCGCATACATTACTGCTCTCACCAGTTATAGCGGTGAGAGTTCATGGGTTGAGTTCGGAACATGGGGATCATTCAGCGCTGCTGATGCCGCATACAACCCAGAGTTCGGCACGGACATTAATGAAGATAGTGCTCAGGAACTATGGGTGAAAGTGAACCCCTATGTTGGGCCCGCAGGTGGAGCGAAAGAACATTTCGTTTACGTATTTACCGATTGCGCTTTGCAAGTTGTGACTGATAATGCGACTTCTCTTCCAGCCGCCTTCTATCGAGGGAACACTGTGTCCGGCGAAACCTATTACATCAACTGCGAAAAACATGAAGGAGAGAGCCTTCTCGTCTATCACGAAGATTACCGAATAGGCGAACCAGAAGATTTCGTGTGGGCGTTCGTACCAACAGCGCTTCGTTTAACCGGGACCATTTTTGAGGAAGTGATTTCATCAGCTTTTGAAGATGACATAGCCCCAGCTCCGGATCCGATACCGACAGATAATTGCACAAAATACTCGTAAATAGTGTCCTTACCTCATCCAAATCTCTAATAGTTTCACAATGTCGCACCCTGATGACAGAATAGAAGAATGCAAATACTTATAGGAATTCTTGTCGGGATAGCCATTGGGTTGATTATTCTCGGAGCAAAAAAATCTATTAAGCGAAATCAGGGCAATGCTTCAAATCCCAGTACTTCTGGTTTGAACGAGGCAGAAATCTCCATTCTAAAATCAGTCATCCGTGATGAGGTCACTCAGGCTGCACAGACCGCGATGCAAGCTTCGACGGATGGTACTGAAAAGTTTTTTTCAGCAAAGACAGAGACGCTAGAGGAGCAGACAAAGAGTCTACTTTCACCAACTGAAAAAGCACTAAAGGATCTAGAACAACGCGTTGAAAAATTAACTACTTCCTATGACACCCACCAAGGAAAAGTTTCGCGGCTAACTGAAGAAATGATGGGGATGAATACCGCTGCAAACAAAATGGTGCAAGCCATGCATTCACCGGTCTCCCGGGGTAAATGGGGTGAAAACTCCCTTCGCAACATAATTGAGACTGCTGGGATGCTCCCCTACGCTGACTTCTCTGAACAAACCACAGGTGAAGTAGAAGGCAGAATCCTAAGACCCGATGTCGTTATCAACCTGCCAAATCAGGGATCGTTAGCTGTAGACGCGAAAGCACCTGAATTTGCCGAAGCGTACGAAAAAATGATCGCAGCAGAAACTGTTGAAGAACAACAACTCCTTTTAGCCGACCATATTAAATCCATGCGAGCACACGTGAAGACACTTGCACTTAAGGAATATTGGAACCAATTTGAACGGTCGCCAGAATTCGTAGTGATGTTCGTTCCATTAGAAAGCATGTTGTCAGACGCTTTACGAGCTGACCCCACCCTTGTCGATGATGCAATGCGATCCCGCGTACTCATCGCATCTCCAATGAACTTACTGGCATTGTTGCTGGCAGCTCATCGAGGCTGGCAAGATTTTCGCGTACAAGAAGATGCGAAAAAAATCGGTGATCTCACTAAAGAGCTCTATAAACGAGTTGGGACACTCTTTGATTACGTTCGCAAGACCGGAAAAGGCATCCAGCAATCCACAACGAATTACAACAATATGATCGGAGCTTTAGAAAGTCGGGTTCTCCCAACTCTAAGAAAACTGGATGATCTCAATGTCGTAGATGGGGAAATTGACAATCTTGAACCAATTGAAACCTCCATACGGGAGCTTTCAGTCCCAGAGCAGAATCCTGAAATCGAATCAAAGTAAACCTACGTGGGGACAGCTTCCAAGCTGGCAGGAACATGCTTATGCCATGGCGTTCCAGCAATAGAGTCACGCCAAACAGTTGACGTGAGCTGGTTAGGTGGAACCCCAACAATTTCAGAGTCCCCACCAGCAGGAGAATAAGAAAGACCATAGCCATTAGGAAGCGATACATATCCTGGTTGCACAGTCTCATTTATCTCCACAACGGCAACCGCTTCCCCACCTTGAGTTCTAATACGAATACGGCCACCATCTACAACACCAATTTCCAAAGCATCATCTGGGTGGATTCGGAGCGAACCTTCCTTATCTTTTTTGCGCCAAGATGGATCTCTGACAATCGTATTAGCGGAAAACCCTCGTCTCTCTCCAGCAGAAAGCACGTATGGGAACTCTTCCGACGTATATTTATCAGGTGCTTCACTGAGTTCTCCTAATGCTTCATGCATCTCGGGAATCGACAGATTTATTTTCTGATCAGATGTTGTAAGAAAATTAAATGCTTCTTCAAAATTGTGACGGGTGAAAACTATTCCATCATCATTATTGATTATGGCTTCAAAGAGCGCATTCCCTAATGCCGGTCCCTCACCTTTATGCCCCGCTGCACGGATTTGATCAGGATATTTCTGCGCCGCCATCTGACAACTGAACCATAGAACAGCAGCGCCTTCTTTCCCTTGTGGAAGTGATTTACCAAGCGTTTCATAGAGAACGACTGCCCCGTACGCTGAAACCGCTGGATTCTCCATCGCTGCTGCCATAAAGGCTTCAGCGAAACTATCGAGTCCCTCATCTGCTGCTTCCCTTAGGCTTTGAAAATCAACATCGTCAAGAACCCCAGCTGCCTGCACCAGACGGCTATGTATCTCAGGTTCAGTTAATGTTCCCTCTAGTGGTTCAAGGATTGCTGGGCGGAGGTGGAACGTATTCGTTGGGAAGTTCGCACCGAAAAAAGTCGCTTCAGCCTTTTCATACTGAGATGACGCTGGAAGAATCCAATCTGCCTGCTCAGTTGTCTCCGTGTGGACGACATCAATGACGACGGTGAGTTCAGCTTTTCGCATTGCTGCCCGAAATTTATCTGACTCAGCTAGCGAATGAACAGGATTGCCACTTTCAATAAACATAGCTCGGCTACGTTCAGGGTGATCAGACAGGAAACCTTCCGCTATCTCATTACAGGGAACTAATCCGGAGATTATCTTCCCTCCGGTAACTGGGTCGGTTGGTTCTCGTCCCGCTGCAGAATAATTAAATAATGGAGCAATGGAAGTGTGTGGCCCTAGAGCACCTTGTTTTCCATAGTTACCTGTCAGGATTGAGATTGCCCGATGTAAGTAGGAAACGAGGGTGCTGTGTGGCCCCATCTCAATACCAAGATCCTCGTATGTTGACACACTTTCTGCTTCAACGATTCGTTCAGCGACGGCACGGAGTTGCTCTACCGTGACACCGGAACGTTTCGCAAAGTCATCAATAGGAACATCACGAAACATGGTTTTTGTTTCTTCAACACCGACAGAGTTCTCCTCAAGCCAGTCGTCATCAGTCATGTTTTCATTGACGATGATTGCTCCGAGTGCTGCAAGGAGAAAAGCGTCAGTTCCGGGTTTGACTTGCAGCCAATAGTCAGCGAGATCTGCTGTTTCAGTTCTCCGAGGGTCAATAACTATAAGCGATCGGTTATCGTCGTTGGAAATTTCCTTGAGAACTCGCCTTGCTTGATCAAAACCGTGTGAATGCCATGGGTTTTTCCCTAGGAAAATAGCGACTTCAGCATCATGGAATCCCCCATGCGTATGAGTACCGAACATTTGACCCTCAACCCAGGCTTCTCCGGTTTTTTCCTGTGCTAAAGCGTTGGATTTTCTTGTTATCCCGTAAGCCTGCCTGGTCGCTGTTGAGTGGGCGCCGCCAAGGTGGTTTCCTTGACCGCCTCCTCCGTAGTAGAAGATCTTGTCACTACCGTACTTCTCAGCTACTGCTTTCAACCCATCTGATATTTCCTGTATGGCAGTATCCCAGTCAACTTCTATATAAGAACCGTCTTCGATTCGTTTCAACGGCGTCGTTAGCCGGCTGGTATTGTTCTGATAGTGGTTAACGCGGAGTCCTTTCTCACAGGTGTAGCCTGCGCTGGCGACGTGTGCCTTATTTCCGCGAACACGAGTGATTTCCCTACCATCTAAACGGACTTCTAAACCACAGTTAGCGCTACATAAGACGCAGGCTGTTTTGTGCCAGATTTTTGTCTGATCAATTTCTTCGGTTTCTGTTGTTTCCTGAAGGTCAGTCATGTTCCCCGAGCAATACTGTGTTTGCGTTGCTATTCAGGAATTATCTTACCTTTCCTGAGCGGTTTCGCATTTCTTGAAGGTTCTTTTACGTGACCGCTTTTGCTGCTAGTTCTTTCAGAGCTGCAAAGGACACTGAGTGGCTTCCTTTGGTGCGGGATCCATGGATCAGTCCTGCCCAGTCTTCGGGGATAGCGTCAACCCCCCACCTGGCTCCGAGAAGGCTACCTGCGATGGCGGCGACCGTATCGCAGTCATCGCCAATTCGAATTGCTGTTTCGAGGGCATTAGCGAAGTGTTGTTTCGGATTTTCCTCTGGTACAGGGGTTTCGATGATGGCTGAAAGAGCCGCCGTAAAAGCTCCGAGTGCAAACCCATTCGGATTAAATAACCCTGAGGGGCCCTGCACAGCAGCGTCAATGATTATGTCCCACCTGGATGCGGTCTCATCATCTAAATACTGGAGTCCGTTCCTTACCGCTCTCTCCCAGTCAAATTCTGTTCCGTCAGAGGCGGTCATAATTGCTTGTTCGATGGCGAGCGACCATAAGACACAAGCCGCGGTTGAATCATGGTGTGCATGAGTAAGCGCCGCTATGGCTGTCGCATTCTCTGCTACAACCTCTCGATCTCCAAGACCGGACAACGCTACGGGACCGGTGCGCATCAAGCCACCATTACCTGATTTATCT
>JASLWO010000040.1 GCA_030740795.1 Acidimicrobiales bacterium
TATGGAGTGCGATGCTTCCTAGATACGCAAAAGCCACTAGGAGGAGAACATTTTTTTCGCCAGGTACAATCCCTTTGTCAATTCCGAATTTTGTGAGAAGGGGCCCAGCTTGCAAAAGAATGCTTTCTCCTACGACTAGTACTAACGCCAGGGCTAATTTCCATTTGTGCCCGCCGAGGAAACTCCGCAAAGTAAACGGTGGCTCTTTTGGAATGAAATGTTTGAAATCCAAAGGTTCGGGGTCATGAGTCGGTTCGCTATCTAACACAGAGTTCACTTCTTCTTGCAAGTGGCCAGGAACCCCTGCATGGGGAAGCCCAGCATCGCGAGAGGAGGTCACCGAATTTGCGCCTCCGAACCCGACTGGTGGACCAAATCCCATCAAATACCACCTTGGTGCGAACTGGTTTCAGCTTCAGCGAGAATAGATGTATAAAGCGGGTTGTTCTCCATAAGAGATTTGTGTGTTCCTTCATCCACAATTTTGCCACCATCAAGCAAAAGAACTCGATCAGCCAAAGCAATGGTTGAGATACGTTGTGCGATAAGCAAAGTAGTGCGCCCCTCTAAGTGATTTCGAAGAGAATCATGAATTCTGGATTCCACCTGTATATCAATAGCGCTAGTAGCGTCATCAAGTATGAGAATATTTGGATCTTCAAGAAGGTTCCTTGCTAAAGCTATTCTCTGACGTTGCCCACCAGAAAGGGTGTAACCTCGCTCTCCAACGATCGTTTCAAACCCTTTACTTAAGTCATTGATGAATTCAAAGGCTTGTGCGCTCTTAGCGGCATTAACGATTTCTGCACTAGACGCTGTCGGGTTTCCATAGGAAATATTTTCTGCGATAGATGTTGAGAATAGAAAAGGTTCGTCAAAAACGACTCCAACATGGTGGCGGAGAGAGTCAAGTTTTATTTCTCGGATATCCCTGCCGTCAATGCATATTTTTCCTGAATCAACATCGTAGAAACGCGTAAGAAGTCTAGCCACGGTTGATTTTCCAGATCCGGTCCGACCAACGATAGCAACTGTTTCTCCGGGGGTTATGGAGAGATCCAAATTCGAAATGATCTCAGAGCCCTTCACAAGAGAGTCGTTATTAAATTGTGAAAGGCGATTTTGATAAGAGAAACAGACGTTCTCAAAGGTGATTTCACCTCTAACTTGAGATAGCGTAACTGCCTCAGGAGAGTCAACGATCTCGGGATTCTCGTCTAAAACCTCAAAAATTCTAGTAGCTGAGGCAGAAGCCCGCTGTGCCTGAAGAAGCAAAAATCCAAACATCCTAAATGGTGCTTGAAGCATTATAACGTATGCATTGAAAGCAAATAAAGTGCCGATGGAGACGTCATCGTTTATTGCAAGAAGACCTCCATATAACAACACAACAGCCATTCCAACTCTTGGGAGAGCTTCAATTATTGGGTTAAATTTAGCTCTCTCCTTAATTGCTTGGACGTTGACCCATTCAATATGTCTAGCTGCTTTTTGTAATAAGCCAATTTGGTGTTCTTCAGCAGCGAATGATTTAACTACCCTGGTTCCGTTGATGTTTTCATCAACAATCGTTGCAAGTTCAGCTAGACGTGCCTGGCTTACCCAAGTAAGCGGAAAAACAGAATGTCGTAATTTTTGACCAAAGAAATAAACCCCTGGAAGAGTGCATAAGGCCACAAGTGTGAGGCGTACATGGAGAGTCATCATGAAGGCGAAAGCAAGAAGAAAAGAAATTATGCTCATTGCTATCAATGGTCCAAAAGCTAAGAGCACCTGTATGGATCTTATGTCACTATTAGCTCTAGAAATGATTTGACCAGACTGGGTTCTATCGAAATACGAAAAGCTTAGTTTGGTTAAATGAGCATAAAGTAATGCTCGTAAATCTGTTTCAACTCCCCAGGCTACGCGGAATAATGAAATTCGATATAGAGCACCCGCAACAAAGCGCCCAAGACCAACACAGATTAGAATTATCGCCCAAGTTGTTAATTTTTTTTGGTCCCCACCGATAGTAGAATCAATTGCTTCTCGGGCTACCGCAGGAACAGCGACATTAAGAACCAATGCTATTGTCCCAACAACTATTCCTGTAAGAAGGGGACGCCTATGGGATCTCGCTATAGGCACTAACCTCCTCATCCACCCTAAATCTTTATTCGGGTGAATTGAATTTTTCGGAGAATCGTATTTAGGAATTACACCAATTTTTTGGAGACCGTGGTCCGTAGAGAGACCATCCGATTCTGTTGACGATAACTGCAAAGCTCTTCACGATCCTTTGATTCCCAAAGACTCAAACCAATTTAGTCCCAAGCTCATCCAATTGAGAGGTCTGACCTCATAAAATAAACTTCTGGGAGTTCTAACTCTCTCGCATTTTGTGATTTAAGTGAAGTTCATGGTTACTATTAAGTGATGCCTGAAACAGGAGCAAAAAAATAGATACTTCACTTGGGCTTCTCCTGATCGGTGCTTTGGTTGCGGCAACTGCATTCTTCGTTGCCGCTGAGTTTGCGCTTATCGCAAGTGACAAGAAACTCTTTGAGACTGAATCAGCGACCGGAAATCGTTCCTCACAAACTGTTCTTCATTTACTCAAAAATCTTTCATACCATCTCACCGGAGCTCAATTAGGGATTACGATTGCGGCTGTAATACTTGGGTTCATAGCAGAACCAACATTAGCGGAGATGTTCCACACGCCGGTCTCAAATCTCACAGGAGAAGGAGCGTCGCAAAGCGTATCACTAGTTATTGCAATTACTCTCGTAACTTTGCTGACCATGGTCTTAGGAGAACTAATTCCTAAGAACGTTGCAATAGCGAATCCGAATTCTGCAGCGCGGATACTTTCTAAACCATTTCGAGTCTATAGCTTCCTTGCAAAACCATTGATTTATATAAGCGATCTAGTTGCAAACAGGTTGACAAGAATGTTTGGGGTGGAACCGACAGAAGAGTTGATACACACTCCAAGCATTGCAGATTTGGGACTAGTCATAAAAGCTTCAGCGCAAGAAGGAAAACTCGCCCAAAGAAAGATGGATCTACTAACTCGCTCAATTAGGTTTTCTGAAAAAGATGCCAGCGACGTCATGACACCACGAGTAGCAGTGCATTCTCTTAAGACTGAGTCAACCATTGAGGATCTTATTTTGCTCAGTTTGGAAACAGGTCACTCCAGATTCCCTGTCATCTCAAGCGACTTGGATAATGTGATGGGAATAGCTCATGTGAAGTCAGCGTTAACTATCAATTCATCTCAAAGGGCTTTAATTCCCGTATCTAAAATAATGAGTGAGGTATTAGCCGTTCCAGAAACACGCGACCTTGTTTCCATTATCACTGATATGAGACAGAAGAGAAGCCCCATAGTGATCGTTGTGGATGAACATGGTGGGACAGAAGGCATAGTTTCAGTTGAAGACCTTCTTGAAGAAATAGTTGGTGAAATAGAAGATGAATATGACTCTGCGCAAACAACAAACTCAAATGATGTTGACGGGGCATTTACCTTGGATGGAAGTCTTCACTTGCATGAGGTAGAAGAAATTTGTGGATTATCAATACGTGACAAACCCTACGAGACTATCGCCGGATTTGTGCTTGACATACTTCAACGCATTCCTGCCGAAGGGGAAGTCTTTAGATATAGGGAATGGAAAATTGAGATCGTAGAAATGGACCGACTCCGAATAGCGAAAGTGCGTTTGGTATCTCCACCGTTCCACGCTTTCTCATTTCAGCTAACAAATTCCCGAGAGGGAGATGAATCGTGATTACGACAATTACAGCGATTCTCGTCACAATACTATTAGTTCTCTTTAACGGAGTATTTGTCGCTGTTGAGTTCGCACTTGTTGCAGCGAGACGGCCAAAAATGGAGCGACTAGCACAATCGGGTAATCGGCCAGCGAAAATCGGCATTGAATTGATGACTGATTTGCCTTTATCAATTTCTGGAGCGCAGTTAGGTATCACTATCTCGTCCCTTGGATTAGGGCTAGTAGCTGAACCAGCTTTTGCAAAAATAGTAGAAGTAATCTTTACTGATCCTTTAGGTCTCCCATCCTCACTGTCTCACGCTATAGCTTTCGGGCTGGCTCTATTCATTGTGGTATTCCTCCACATGGTCCTAGGAGAGATGGTTCCCAAAAACTTTGCATTAACTAACTCGGAATTAGTGTTATGTCGTTTGTCAAGATTTCACAGGTCCTTCGTTTTTATATTTAGACCAGTCATCTGGTTCCTTAACATGGTTTCAAGACTCTTACTTAAACCCTTTGGCATAAACCAGGTAGCAGAGTTAGGGATTGCGTACACAGTTCAAGAGATTCACACTTTAATAGGTGAAGTGAGAACCGGTGGAAATATGGATCAAACAAGCCATGATATCCTCGCAGGGGCATTGCTATTCCAAGACCAGCCTGTTAGTTCCGTCATGGTGCCATGGAGGAGCGTGGTATCCGTAGATGTAGATGCACCTATAGGCAAGATCCAAACCATTGCAGCGCAAAGCGGTCATAGTCGCATCCCTATGCTTTCAGGCGATCGAATAGTTGGCTTCGTGCACGTTAAGGATCTTCTGTATCTTGAAAACGGAGAAGAACAACTCAAGCTAAGTCAAAATCGTATAAGAGAAATCCTCATAACCCCCAGCACCCGAACCTTAGATGAACTGCTGAGAGAAATGAGAGAAACACAAATCCACTTCGCTCTAGTAGGAGAATCAGATCAAAACTTTCAGGGAATAGTAACGCTTGAAGATGTCCTAGAAGCCATAGTGGGAGACATCATTGATGAGTCGGACAGGGTAGGGATACCAGCAAAGTCCTAATCTGAGATTTATATCATGCCCCAATAGCATGGTAACCCCCATCAACATGCACTATCTCTCCTGTGGTCATCGGGAACCAGTCTGATAAAAGGGCTACACACGCACGAGCGACAGCAGAAGAGTCTTTTACGTCCCAGCCAAGTGGTGCTCTTCCATCCCAAGCATCCTCAAATTCTTTGAAACCCGGAATGGACTTGGCTGCCATTGTTCGAATAGGACCTGCAGCCACCAGATTCACCCGAATGTTTTCAGGCCCTAAGGAACGGGCTAGATAACGTGAAGCCGACTCAAGCGCTGCTTTAGCAACACCCATCCAGTTGTATGCTGGCCAAGCCACGTTGGCATCAAAATCAAGCCCAACAATAGACCCTCCCTGATTCATGAGCGGGAGAACCGTCTCAGCTACTGTTTTGATCGAATAGGCAGAAACATCAAACCCTACTGAAATCTCATCCCACCGAGCGGCTAGGAAATCTTCCCCCAATCCGACTTCAGGCATAAAGCCAATTGCATGCAGAGCTCCGTCAACCTGACCCCACTTCTCTTCCAAAGCATTTCGAACATTAGAAACATGTGATGGATCCCTTACATCAAATTCCAGCACATCTACATCTCCATTAAGTTTTCTCGCAGTTCTTTCTGTCAGGCGAAGGCCTCTACCCGCCCCAGTGATAACAATATTTGCACCTTCATCAAGGGCAAGTTGAGCTACGCCAAAGGCTAAACTTGCATCGGTAAGGATCCCAGTAATTAACAGATTTTTGTCTTTTAAGATACTCATTAATACTCCAATGGAATAGAAGCGCTCAGAAAAACACTACAGGAGAGGGCACGGCAAAAGCGCGTTGTTTCAACCAAACTTTCCTAACATAAAGAAAGTATCAATAAATCTGCCACTTTAAAGCACATCGGCGGTATGTTCTACACATGAAAATCGGCATTGTTGGCGGCACTGGACCAGCGGGGAAGGGATTGGCATTAAGGCTGGCCTCTGTTGGATACGATGTAGCAGTCGGTTCGAGATCTTCTGGTAGGGCATCAGAAATTATTGAAGATATAAATGAGATATGGGGTGAAAAAGGTTACTCGTTGACTGGTGTGAGTAACGAAGAAGCGGCTCTGGCGGAGATCGTAGTCCTAGCAACTCCATGGGATTCATGCGCACCAACAGCTAAAGCGCTCAAGAAACAACTAGAAGGAAAATTAGTTATTTGTATGGCCAATGCATTAGCGCGGGTGGGCAACGAATTCCATGCGTTATATCCTCCTCGAGGCTCAATAGCTGCTGACGTTCAAGCAGCTATTCCAGGTTCAAGAGTCTCCATGGCATTCCAGCACCTTCCAGCGAAAGAACTCGGAGAGATTGAAGTGCCTATGGAAGGCGATGTACTTGTTTGCGCTGATGAACAATCAGCAATTGATGAAACGATAGAAATCGTTGCCAAGTTGGATAATCTCCGCGGTCTTGATTGTGGGAGTCTTGCTAACGCTGCTCCAGTGGAAGCTTTCACCGCTGTGCTCCTACAATTGAACAAACTTTACAAAACAAGATCATCAGTTAGCATTATTGGGCTTGGATAGACTTTTCAAACTACAGAGCGGACTGTATGACTGGTGATGAAACTATACAACACGGCCACAAACACACTTGACTCTTTCAAACCGAGCCGAACTGTCAAGATATACACATGCGGGATCACACCGTATGACGCTACCCATATTGGTCATGCAGCCACATATCTCGCATATGACGTACTCCAGCGACGGCTTCGAGACCTAGGGCATGAGACAAAATGTGTTCGAAACGTTACAGATGTGGATGACGATATTCTCCGCAAAGCAAGAGAATTAGGAATCCATTATCTTGATTTAGCGGCGAAAGAAACGGCCCGATTCAATAGTGACATGGAAGCCCTTGGAATGATTCCGTCGTGGAGCGAACCAAGGGCAACTTCAGCTATTGTGGAAATTCGGAATTTTATTGGACGGCTCCTTCAGAGTGAACACGCGTATGAAGTAAACGGGTCGGTGTATTTTGACATATCAGAAGTAAGTGATTTCGGAGCTCTTAGTGGTTTGGGTAGAGAGGAAATGATTACCCTTGCGACAGAGAGAGGAGGACGACCGGACGATCCCCAAAAACGCGACCCTTTAGATTTCGTATTATGGCAACCCTCTCTTCCGGACGAACCAGCTTGGGAAAGCAGGTGGGGAGCTGGACGTCCTGGTTGGCATGTGGAATGTTCCGTGCTAGCAATGAGAGATTTGGAATCCGAAACAATAGATCTTCATGGAGGAGGGGAAGATCTGATTTTCCCTCACCATGAATGTGAACGCGTTCAATCAGAAGCAGTGACAGGTAAACCTTTCGTTCGTCACTGGATGCACCAAGCAATGGTAGAGATGGATGGCGAGAAAATGTCAAAATCTTTAGGTAATCTCATTTTCGTATCTGATCTAAGGAACGAGTATGACCCTAGAGCTATCAGGCTTGCGATCGTTGCACATCATTACCGAGCCCCTTGGTCTTGGGATAAGAACATCATGCCCGTGGCTAAAGAAAGACTTGAGACATGGATCTATGCAGGGTCCGGTGATTACGGATTAGACGAGGTTCGCGAATGTCTTGATAACGACCTTGATACGCCCCAAGCTGTCAAGACAATTGACAGATTTGCAAAATCTGGGAATGGCATATCAAGCGCTGCAATGTTGCTAGGAGTTGATGTTGCAGCACCCTATCAAATAGAAGCAGGACGGACTGGACAAGAAATTTGAAAGCATACTGCGAAGAACTCAAAGTATTCACAGAAATCTCCGGTGCTCATCTGTAGCATACAGTCATGCCAGATATCACAATTATTTTGCCCGACAGATCAGAAAGAACACTCAAAGAAGGGGCAACAGCCGCTGACCTCGCTGCCGATATTGGTTCAGGTTTAGCTAAGTCAGCAGTGATCGCTGAAATGAACGGTCAAGAAATTGATCTAAATACGCCCTTAGGGAACGGTTCATCCGTGAGCATAGTTACTAGCGACTCCGAACAAGGATTGGAAACTCTGCGCCACTCAACCGCTCACGTACTAGCACAAGCTGTTCTTGAATTGTACCCTGGGTCAACATTCGCTATCGGCCCGCCAATTGAGAACGGCTTCTATTATGATTTCGCAATTTCTGACGATGAACCGATCAAAGAAGAAATGCTCACGAAAATAGAGACAAGGATGAGAGAAATAATTGATGCGGACCAACCATTTGTCCGCGGAGAAACGACGGCGAAACAAGCACTAGCAATGTTTTCTGAACATCCGTATAAATGTGAAATTATAGAAGCGGCCGATAGATCTGAAATCAAGGATAATGAAGTGATCAGTTTCTACCGAAACGGCGATGGGTTCGTTGATTTGTGCCGCGGACCTCATGTTCTTTCCACAGGGAAATTAGGGCATTTCAAACTTATGAGCGTCGCAGGGGCTTATTGGCGAGGAGATGAGAAAAAACCCATGCTTCAAAGAATCTATGGAACTGCATGGGCGACAAAGAAACAATTAAAACAGCACATAGAACGATTAGAAGAAGCAGCAAAACGGGACCACCGGAAACTAGCAAATGAATTGGACCTTCTCAGCTTTCCACCTGAACTTGGTGGAGGCCTAGCCGTATGGCACCCAAAGGGGTCGCAAGTCAGAAAACTTATGGAAGATTTCAGTCGTCAACGCCATGAAGATGGCGGGTACGAATTCGTGTACACACCACACATCGCTAATGCGGACCTCTTCCGTACGAGCGGGCATCTGGATTTCTACTCTGAAGGAATGTACCCCCCGATGGAAATGGACAATGGCGAGTACTATCCGAAGCCAATGAATTGCCCAATGCACTGTTTGATATACCGTGCTGGGACAAAATCATACAGGGATCTTCCAGTTCGTTTGTTTGAATTGGGGACCGTCTACAGATATGAAAGAGCAGGCACATTACATGGTTTGATGAGAATACGGGGATTCACCCAAGATGACGCCCATATCTTCACAACTGAAGAAGGACTCGCTGAAGAAATTGGGAATCTACTTGAATTCGTAGTATCTGTTCTACAAGCTTTTGGATTCAAAGAATTTACATTTAACCTTTCAACTAGAAATCCAGATAAATCAGTAGGGAGTGACCAAATCTGGGATCACGCAACTGAAGCGTTGCAGCAAGCCATTGAGAACCATGGTCTTCCATATAGCACGAAGGTAGGAGATGCAGCGTTTTATGGGCCCAAGATAGATATTGATGTTGCGGACGCGATCGGAAGGTCATGGCAACTTTCAACTATTCAAGTAGATTTCAATCTTCCCGAAAGGTTTAATTTACGTTACATAAATTCTGCTGGGGAAAGGAAGCGCCCAGTAATGATCCACCGAGCATTAATGGGTTCAATAGAGCGATTCTTCGGCGTATTGATAGAACATTATGCAGGAGCATTTCCTTCGTGGCTAGCCCCAGTCCAAGTTTCGGTACTTCCGGTAGCTGAAGAACATGAATTTTACGCTAAAGAGATTATTGAAAAGCTCATAAAAGAAGGGTTCCGTACCCAATTTATTCGAGCAGATAATCCATTGGGTAAAAGGATCAGAGACGAAAAGACACAAAAAATTCCGTACGTGCTGGTTGTGGGTAGCGAAGATGTAGATGCCCAGACAGTTGGGGTGAACCCAAGGGGTGGTGAAGTAGAAAGAGGAATCCCCGTAACAGATTTCATTGCTCGACTTAAAGAAGAAATTAATTACCGACTATGAATGCCAAAGGTGAATCAAATCCTATGGGCAGGCTTTGGGCTGGTTGGCGTAAATCATATGTTTCTAGTGAGAGAGGAAAGCCTCGCCCCAAGAGCGGGAGTATTTTTGAAGACCTATTCCTGTTTGGTGACTTAGACTCTAAAAGGCACATACTCTGGGAAGGAGATTCCTGTGCGGCGATACTTAACACGTATCCGTATGTAAGCGGGCACATACTTGTCTTACCTAAACGCGCAGTTTCCAGTTTGCAGGAATTAACGCATCAAGAGAATACTGAGCTGTGGGAAGTTGTCAATTCTGCTGTTATTGCAATCACGGATGCATACAATCCCGATGGGATTAACGTGGGAATGAATATTGGGAAAGCAGCCGGGGCAAGTATTCCTGAACATCTACACGTTCACTGTTTGCCCCGTTGGGAAGGTGACACAACCTTCCTGACTGCTGTTGCTGAGACCAGAATGATTCCAGAGACGCTATCTGCAAGCTTTTCAAAGCTGGAAAAGTGCTGGCCTTTACTTGATTAATTATCTATTTCTTTGATTTGGTAATTAGACTTCTCTAAGTGGATGAGACGCCAAAAACTATTGACGCATTGCCAGAAGATCTTAAACCTTCCTATGGGGCGGATGAGTACCGAATACCTGATACTTATAAACGAAGGTTGGCAGGGTATCTCTATATAACTACCGCTCTGATTTTTATCCTCTTATATCTTCTCTTTCAAGACTCGCCTTTAGTTAATGAGGGTTTTCTCATATCAGGTATCTGCATCGCTTTTTTCGGAGCTTTCAATTTTTTCGCGTCTGTACGTTGCGCGGTTGATGAAATAGAAGCTCTCCAGCTCGCATCTGAATCAATAGGGTTTGAAGTCGGTCCGGCATCAGCTCAACTAATGTGGAGAGGTTTTCGAAGCCGGCCGGTTTGGAGACTCCTTGCTTACTCTTTAGAGGCGATTCCTTTAAAGCGAGCTGTAATACTTGTGGACGCGTCCAATGGTGAAATTCTTGAGCAGGTAGTAGAGGATAACCCAGAAGAGTGGGATGAAGCTATCTAAAGCCTCATGATGTATAAGTGGTAGTCTTACGCTTGCAAGCTCACGAATCTTAGGATGGATGATATTCATGTTTGATGGCAATTTCCGTACAAACGTTGATCGGGTCCTTGACCCTATAGGAGCTGGTTTATGCCGTCTCGGGGTAACAGCAAACGCTCTGACTGCTACCGGAATAATTATTGCGGCAATAGGAGCTGTTGTAATAGGTCAAGGCAAACTCTTTCTCGGTTTTGTTTTCCTTATCCTCACGGGACTTCCAGATGCTTTAGATGGGGCAGTTGCTAAGGCAGCGGGAACGTCATCAATTCGCGGCGCATTTTTGGACTCCGTTAGCGACCGCATTACCGACATTTTCCTCTTTTGCGGCATCGCATGGTATCTGGCATCCAATGAACCGGGAAGAATAATGATGTTGCCTGTAGCAGTTATGGGAGCGGCGATGCTAGTTTCCTACCAGCGAGCCAAAGCAGAATCCCTAGGATTCGATGCGAAAGGCGGGATAATGGAGCGGGCAGAACGCTTCATAGTATTGGCACTTGGATTGCTAATAAGTAACTTCCTCATTCCGGTGTTGTGGGTCATGTTAATACTCACCCTTGTTACTGTTGTCCAGCGATTCATAAAGGTATGGAGTCAAGCCACAGCGCAACTGAACACCCGAACTGAACCAGAACAACAGTAAGTGAGTTCGTCAAAACCTCTGGTGCTCCTCTACATGGTGGTGGCTGCAACAGTTAGAAATTTGCCATTAAAGCTAATAACCCCAATTCAGAATTGCATAGCGGTAATAATTTCCAAAATAGCCAAAGAGAGACGTTTCCTCGTAAACAGAAACCTAACTAGGGTTTATGGAAAAACTCTAGAAGGTACTGAGATGCAAAGAAGAACAGAAAGGACGTTTCAAGCGTACGCTCGTTACTGGGTTGACTCAGCAAGGATGCAAGGACTCTCAGATTTTCAAATTGATTCCGGATTCACTGTCGAAGGGTTTGAACATATTGAAAATGCTTGGGAAACAGGGATAGGCCCGATCCTAGCGCTCCCTCATCTCGGAGGTTGGGAATGGGCTGGAAGGTGGCTTACTTGTCGACCTAACTACGAAGTAACTGTTGTCGTTGAACCACAGGAACCAAAAGAATTATTTGACTTCATGGTCAAATACCGTGAGTCATTTGGTATGAATGTGGTTCCATTAGGAGCTAACGCTGGGAAAGAAGTGATTAATGCAATAAAGAAAAACCATATTGTGTGCCTCCTGTGTGACCGAGACATTGAAGGCAAAGGAGTCAAAGTGAATTTCTTCGGTGAAGAAACAACGGTGCCAGCAGGGCCAGCTACTCTTTCAATCAGGACAGGGGCGAGCATAATTCCTGTAGCGGTTTACCAGGAAACGAATTCACATCATGCCACAGTATGCCCACCAGTTTCATCAACTAGAACCGGAACGTTAAGAGAGGACGTTGCACGAATCTCACAAGAAATAGTTGATGTTTTTGAAACCTTGATCCGAGCGCAACCAGAGCAATGGCACCTTATGCAACCAAATTGGCCAAGTGACTTACTCGCTCTTGAAACGTTTAGAGATGGAAGCCCATAATTCTTCCTTGAAAAGAAGCGAAGTAACTTTAGATCGGCTACCAATATGAGTATGCGTGTTGGCATGATAAGCCCTTACAGTCTCTCCGTCCCGGGAGGGGTGCAGAACCAGATTCTTTGCCTAGCTAAAGCTACCCGTAAGCTAGGTATTGACGTTAGGGTTCTTGGACCCTGCGACGGCCCACCCCCAGACACAGGTATCACCCCATTGGGCAATAGCCTCCCAACAGCAACCAATGGGTCTATCGCCCCATTAGCCCCTGACGCTGCAGCTCAACTTAGAGCAATCCGCGCTCTTAGAGATGAACAATTTGATGTATTGCATGTCCATGAACCACTTGCACCAGGTCCAACATTAACAGCGATAGTGCTAAAACAATGTCCAATAGTTGCTACGTATCACCGCTCCGGACCTTCAAAATTCTATGACTATTTTAATCGTCCAGCGAAGTGGGCGGCTTCACGTATAGAGATTAATTGCGCTGTTTCGGAAGAAGCAGCCAAGACCGCTAAAGAGGCATTAGGAGGAGAATACGAAATTCTTTTCAATGGAATTGATCTGAAATTGTTCGAAAATAAAGTTGAGAGGGAAACCAAACCAACTATTTTCTTTGTCGGGAGGCATGAACCAAGAAAAGGTCTAGAAGTGCTCATCCACTCAATGGCTTATTTGCCGAACGAAGTTAATCTTTGGATAGCTTCAGAAGGTCCGGAAACAAACCGTTTAAAGGAACTCGCCGAAAATGATAAACGAATTTCATGGCTTGGAACTATCTCGGATTCCGAAAAAATACAAAGACTTCAAGAGTGCTCTGTGCTCTGCGCTCCATCACTGAGAGGTGAATCATTTGGAATTGTCATATTGGAAGCAATGGCAGCCCGAACCCCAGTAGTTGCTAGCTCAATACCTGGTTACGCCAAACTGGCACGAGAAGGTAAAGACGCCATTCTCACCCAAACCGGTGACCCGATTGCTCTTTCAGATGGATTACGACTGGCTTTATTTAATGCAAAAGCGACAGAACAAATAGTTTTATCTGGAAGAAAGAGAGCGGAGCAATTCTCAATGGAGAAACTTGCTAAGCATTACTTGGAGGTTTACAGCAGGGCACTCAACGTAGCTCCTACCGTTCCATTGGCTAAAGGACGCCAATTCTTCTCTGGAACTCAAAATGGGAGTAAAGACTAAAGTAAATTACCCCTCAGGTATTTCACCTTCACAGATTATTAGTTATGCTAAAGGAAACATCAAAGGAATATTTATGGTCTTAATTATTATATTAGTTGTTGTCGCCTTGCTTCTTCTAACACTATGGCTTCAATACAATGGGTTGGTTAGATTAAGAAATGGCACAAAGAATGCCTGGTCACAGATTGATGTTCAACTCCGAAGAAGATATGACCTAATCCCTAATCTCGTAGAGACGGTAAAGGGGTATGCGGAACATGAAAGAGAAACTCTTGAAGCAGTAGTTGAAGCAAGAAACGCTGCCATGGCTGGTCAAACGATTGGAGAGCAAGCACAGAACGAGAACATGCTCAGTGGGGCTCTGAAATCCCTCTTTGCACTATCTGAAGCTTACCCAGATCTAAAAGCTAACGAGAATTTTCTACAACTCCAAGAAGAACTAGTAAGTACGGAAAGCCGAATAGCATTTGCCCGACAACATTACAATGACAGCGTGCTCGGATACAACAACAAAATTGAAACATTCCCCTCAAATATAGTCGCTGGAACATTCAATTTTAAGCAAGCAGAGTTCTTTGAAACTGAAGGTGAAGCTCAAGATCCTGTAGAGGTCACTTTTTGATGGAACCGCATATAGCGGTTAGGCGTTCCCTTGGCATTTTTCTTGCTTGTATAGCTTGGGATGCGGCAATCTGTTTAGGGATAGCGTTCCTAGTTCGTATCCCGATGGCAATAGCGGCTCCTGCCATAGTTATGGTCGTAGGAGTGGGCTACATCGCAACATACCGTCGAATGGATTCAAAGATCCTAACTAAAATAAAGGCTGAACCAATAGAAATAGGCAATTTCCCACGTTATGAGAACCTGGTTGAAGGAGTTTGCGTAGCCCACGGTTTCCGGCAGCCAGATTTATTTGTGATCCGAGACTCAGCACCAAATATGTTAATGGTGGGTCGAAATAGTCTCAATGGAAGTTTGGTCGCCACTACTGGTCTTCTAGACCGGGTCACAAGAGTAGAACTTGAAGGTCTAATAACTCATGAACTCAGTCGAACTCGAAACAGGCTAACTCTTCTTGAGAGCACTGCAGCTGTTCTTATTGCAAGACCTATGTTTTTTTTGCCTAAACTTGTGGAGAGGATTACTAGGAAGATTTTCAATCCATGGGTCGTAGCGGAAACCGATATCCTCGCTGTTCGTATGACACGCTATCCAACTGGTCTTGCAGACGCACTAAAAAGTCTGCACTCAGATGGCAGAGAACCTACTCATAATCCGAAATTCTGTAGGCACATGTGGGTGCACCCACCCAAAAACCCCTTAATAGTCGCAGGGTTTTCAACCTTGGACCGAGTTGTGGCATTAGGAGAGTTGTGAAGTCAGAAACAAGAAAACGAAACGCAAATACGTAATAGCAGGTAGCATCTAGGTATGTCTGACGAGAAAAAATCAACTTCACGAACCACTGGAACGATCAACGTTAAACGGGGATTGGCAGAAATGCTTAAAGGCGGTGTGATCATGGATGTGGTGACACCTGAACAGGCAAAAATTGCTGAAGACGCTGGTGCAGTGGCAGTGATGGCATTAGAAAGAGTTCCTGCTGATATTCGTGTTGACGGTGGTGTAGCAAGAATGAGTGACCCCGAAATGATAGAGGGAATCAAAGCTACGGTGACCATTCCAGTTATGGCTAAAGCAAGAAT
Source organism: Acidimicrobiales bacterium (assembly GCA_030740795.1). Taxonomy (GTDB): domain Bacteria; phylum Actinomycetota; class Acidimicrobiia; order Acidimicrobiales; family UBA8592; genus UBA8592. The sequence goes on from JASLWO010000040.1 coordinate 15,173, forward strand.
CGGGCATTTCGTAGAAGCGCAAATACTTGAAGCTTTGGGTGTTGATTACGTTGACGAGTCAGAAGTGCTGACACCAGCTGATGAAAAACACCACATTGACAAGTGGGCGTTTACTGTGCCGTTTGTTTGCGGCGCAACTAACCTCGGCGAAGCACTCCGACGAATTTCAGAAGGCGCATGCATGATCCGGAGTAAGGGAGAAGCTGGAACTGGGAATGTAATCCAAGCAGTTCGCCACCTCCGAACAATCCTAGGAGATATCAAAAGAATCGGACAGGCAGACTCTGCAGAGATTTTTGACTGGGCTAAACGACTTCAAGCACCCGTCTCACTAGTCCAAGAAATTGCTGAAACAGGAACGCTACCAGTGCCTATGTTCTGTGCTGGCGGGCTTGCAACACCAGCTGACGCGGCACTTGTAATGCAATTAGGTGCTGAAGCAGTGTTTGTAGGGTCAGGTATCTTCAAGTCCGAGAATCCTGAGCCACGAGCTAAAGCTATTGTTGAAGCAACCACTAATTTCAATAATCCTGACATACTCGCCAAAGTCAGTCGGGGTCTTGGGGTTCCTATGACAGGAATTGGAATGGACGAGCTGGATATGAAATTAGAAGATCGCGGTTGGTGACTCTTGAAGGTGGGTGTCCTGGCACTTCAAGGAGCCTTCGAAAGTCACATTAGGGTCCTAAATACTCTTGAGATAGAGAGCGTAGAAGTCAGAAATTCCGAAAGCCTAGACAGTGTGGACGGACTCATCATCCCCGGTGGAGAATCTACAGCTATTTCAATGTTGTTGGAATCAAATCAGTTGCGGGAACCCTTGCAGAAACGATTGTCTAATGGAATGCCTGTCTTTGGTACTTGTGCAGGGATGATCATACTTTCTGAAAAAATTCTTGACGGACGAGAGGACCAGACTCCACTGGGCGCAATTGATATAATGGTCAGAAGAAACGCATTTGGTAGACAAATAGACTCTTTTGAGTCGCAACTAGAAATCGAGGGACTTAATTCACCTTTCCCAGCGATATTCATAAGAGCACCTATCGTGCAATCAGCAGGGGAAAGTGTCAAAATCCTAGCCACGATAGAAGACCAGATTGTTCTGTGTTGTAACGAAACAACTTTGGTGGCATCATTTCATCCAGAACTTTCCGATGACGTAAGGATTCATGAAATGTTCGTATCGATGGCAAAATGAAATTCTGACGGTAAAGGGGGGGTAACTATGTCGGGTCATTCAAAATGGGCAACCATAAAACATAAAAAGGGCGCAGCTGATAAAAAGCGCGGGAAATTATTTGCCAAGCTAATCAAACAAGTTGAAGTAGCAGCTCGCCAAGGGGGAGGGGAGCTTGATTCCAATCCAACATTGAGAACGATGTACCAGAAAGCTCGTGACAATTCAGTTCCGCTTGACACTATAGAGCGAGCTATTAAGCGAGGCATTGGAGAACTGGATGGTGTCAATTACGAAGACGTAACCTATGAAGGTTATGCTCCCAACGGGGTAGCCCTCTATATCCAAACACTGACGGACAATCGGAACCGCACAAGTTCTGAGGTTCGCTCTGCACTTTCAAAAAATGGAGGATCTTTAGCTGAACCGGGATCAGTTGCATGGCAATTTGAACGCAAAGGCGTGATAGTTCTAGATCGCGAGGTTAACGAGGACGAACTGATGTCGGTAGCTATTGACTATGGAGCGGAAGACCTCGTTGATGAAGGTGATACTTGGAGGTTGACTTGTGACCCAGCTGAACTTAATCAACTCAGAGATGCCTTAGAAGAAGCTTCTGTTTCTTTCGTATCCTCAGATTTGACCTTCCTTCCTTCCCAAGTTGTATCTCTACAGGAATCTTCCGCAGCGAAGCAAGTCTTGAATTTGATCGACATTCTTGATGAGCTTGATGATGTTGATGCCGTACATGCAAACTTTGATATCCCAGATGCTGTTCTGCAGGAACTCGCAGGATAAAAACAATACACCGGTAAAGGACCAACAAACCCTATAATCGTACATATGTTCGTTTTAGGTATAGACCCCGGATTATCTCGTTGCGGCTATGGCGTGATTGAACTCAAGAAAAGACAGGAACGAGCCGTCGCTGCTGGCGTTATCAGAACATCTCCTGAAAACCAGTTACCAAATCGACTGTTTGAATTTAGAAACGAATTACGGAAATTGTTAAAAGAGTACAAACCGGAAGTCATAGCAGTAGAGCGAGTGCTCTTTCAACAAAATGCGTTAACCGCAATTTCTGTAGGTCAAGTAATAGGCATCGTAATGGTAGAAGGGCTAGATGCAGGATGTGAAGTTATCGAGTATTCCCCAAATGAAGTAAAACTTGCGGTCGCTGGTCACGGAGGAGCTGACAAGATAGAAATGGAACAAATGGTTCGAACCCTTCTCCAAATAAAAACCCCTTTAGAACCTGTTGACGCAGCAGATGCGCTTGCTTTAGCCATTTGTTACTCCGCGAACAGAAGCGTGGGAGCTCTATGACTATCGGAAGCCTTCGGGGAATTGTAACCATCAAGGAAGAGAGCGAGATGATTCTTGAAGTGGCAGGAATTGGATACCGGATCCTAATCTCTCCAACAACTTTCGGAACCGTTGGGCAGGTAGGAGAAGAGACGCTCGTATATATTCACCACCATTTCAGAGAAGACAACCAAGTCCTTTACGGTTTTTCAGCTAGAACAGACTGTTTAGTGTTTGAAGCTCTTATATCTGCACATGGAGTTGGACCATCACTCGGATTAGCGATTCTCTCAACACATGGCCCCAAGGAATTAAGCAAGATAATCGCGAATGAAGACACTGAAGCACTTTGCCTCGTCCCTGGTATCGGCAAAAAAACTGCCGCTAGGTTAATAATGGAACTTCAGTCGAAACTTCACCTAGCAGAAATAGCTACTATCGGGATCTCTTCCCAAACTACTTCCCAAACGTCAACTGATACTAAAGATATTCGCGAAGCACTCACAGGGCTTGGATATGGAAACGAAGAAATCTATGAAGCAATGAAAGATCTTCCCGCAGAGGGCGACGTATCAGAGTTGCTCAAATTAGCCTTGCGAGAATTGGCTACAGTGTCATGATGAACGAGAACGAATGGGGAGTTGGACAATGAGAGATGAATTACTTTCCCCTGACGAATCCGCAGAAGATAATGAACATGACCACGAAATGGAAATAAACGGACTGCGGCCGACAAGCCTCAAGGATTTTGTCGGCCAATCAGAGCTTAAGGAACACCTTGAAATCATCCTCGGTGCGGCAAAAAAACGAAATAAACCACCAGACCATCTTCTTTTCGCAGGGCCCCCAGGGTTAGGAAAGACAACTCTAGCCAATATTGTTGCTCAGGAAATGGGTGTAGCTATTCACAGCACTTCAGGACCCGCACTTGAGCGCGCCGGTGACCTCGCAGCTATTCTCACAAAACTTGAGCCAGGAGACGTGTTATTTATAGATGAGATCCACCGACTCTCTAAAGCGGTAGAAGAGGTTCTTTACCCAGCTATGGAAGACTACCAATTAGACATAGTTCTAGGTAAAGGACCAGCGGCGAGATCAGTACGGTTGTCTGTCGCTCCATTCACGTTGGTTGCCGCCACAACTCGTACCGGACTGATAACTGGCCCTCTTCGAGATAGATTCGGGCTCGTAGCGCGCCTTGATTACTACGATTCAGCTGACTTAAATACAATCGTTCTCCGATCTGCAGGAATTTTCAACATTCAGATAGAGGAAGCAGGAAGTAAAGAAATCTCAGTACGCGCACGCGGGACTCCTCGGATAGCTAATCGACTCCTAAGAAGGGTACGTGATTTTGCCGAGATGAAAGCTGACGGGGTCATTGACGAAGGAACTGCTAAAGAGGGACTTAGAGTCTTTGGAATAGATCAAAGAGGCTTAGATAAAGTAGACCGAGCTATCCTCAATGCTCTTTGCCAACAGTTCAGTGGGGGACCAGTCGGCCTTTCTACACTTGCGATCAGTGTTTCTGAACCAACTGAAACAGTTGAGGATGTGTATGAACCCTTCCTAATACAACAAGGATTAATTATGCGTACTCCCCGTGGAAGAGTAGCGACACAATCAGCATGGGTTCACCTAAACCTAGAACCCCCAGTAGGAAACAAGCCGGAAAGACAGAATTCCCCAAACTTGCTCACTGAATTAGACAACTAGAACTTGCTAAACATTGGATACATCAAACTACGACTACGCCTTGCCAAAGAAAGCAATAGCTCAACAGCCCTTAGTTTCTCGAGGTAGTTCTAGATTGCTGGTTGGTGAAGAACCAGTAAAGCACAAGAAAACTAAAGATTTACCTGACTTACTCCAAGAAGGAGACCTCTTAGTCCTGAACGAGACCAGAGTCATGCCCTCACGAATGAGATTTCGCAAAGCGACAGGTGGATTAGTTGAAATCCTAGCGTTAGAAGAGCGTGAAGGAGGTTCATGGGAAGCATTGATCCGACCAAGTAAAAAAGTTCCAGCAGGAACTGATCTAACCAATGATGACGGAGATTCCGTCATACGAATAGGGGAAACTTCCGATATTGGGACGAGATACGTTTACCCATTGCATGAATCCATGCAAGAGTTGTTCCACAAATACGGCGAAGTTCCTCTTCCCCCATACATAGAGGGATCTTTAGAAGATGACGAACGCTATCA
>JASLWO010000041.1 GCA_030740795.1 Acidimicrobiales bacterium
CGCCATAACCGACCGGATTTAGCTTTATTTACAGATAGCGAAATCGTTGTTAGGATTCGTGATCTACACCCAATTATCCGAGAGTTCACTACCAATCAAATGGTTACTGCTACCTCTAGTGGGATACCACCGGGGATGCTCGGAGCAGTAGCGGAAGCAATTGGTGACCCTACGATGCCAATGCGAGTTCTAGCGGGTCTAGGAGACGTAGATTCAGCTGCTCCATCATTTGCCCTCTGGAAGCTATCAAGACTTGTTAGTAATAATGAAAGCTTAACGAAAGCTTTTGATGAAGGAATTGAAGGATTGGAAAAAAGAATCACAGCTTTGAATTGTGAAGAAAGCACCCAGTTCACTGAAAGTTTTGAAGATTTTATTTTCAACTATGGTTCACGTGGTCCAAACGAATGGGAATTAAGTGCTCACACATGGGAAACAGATAGATCCATTCCGCTGAAGACAATAGATCAAGTACGGAAACAAGGCGATGATAAAAACCCTGAAATAGGTGCACGAAAATCAAGTCAAGATAGGGAAGAACTGGTTAAGAGCGTGCGGGTGCAACTTTCAGAAATTGGTGACGATGAACTCTCTGGTGTTTTCGAAGGAGCCTTGGTGGGCGGAAACCAAATGGTTTTTCGTGAAAGAGCTAAAACCAGTCTCGTTAGAGTTCTTCATGAAAGCAGAATGGCTATACGAGAACTCGGGAAAAGGCACGCTAGCAAAGGAACCATTGGTGACCTTGAGCACATCTTCATGCTCCTTGACGAAGAATTAGAGGAATTTATAGCTAATCCAACAAGTTTCACTCAATTGTTGCAAGAACGGCACTTGGGGTGGATACGTTTGTGGGACCTCACCCCACCGTTCTTTCTCAGAAATGGGGTAATACCGCCACTGAGTGAATGGGCTAAAGGCGGCACAAGCGAAGCTGCAACGGCAGAAGAAGGAGAGATGCTAACTGGAACAGCGGGAAGCCCCGGAATTACTCAAGGGAAAGCGCGTATTGTGACAGACCCTACGAACCCACCTGACCTACTCCCCGGAGACATCATGATCGCTCCATTGACTGACCCAGCATGGACGCCTCTATTCCTTGCCGTTGATGGTGTGGTAGTAAATGTAGGAGGTCAAGTTAGTCACGCAGTTATCGTCAGTCGAGAGTTAGGAATACCCTGCGTAGTTTCTGTTGAAGACGCGACTGAACGAATTCAAGATGGAACAGTCATACAGGTAGATGGCACCAATGGGCAAGTGAAAATTATTGAGACCCACTAATGGTGTATGCGGAAAAGAACCGGTGGGGGAACCCGAAACTTGCTGGAACCCCTATTACGCGTGAACGATACACAACGCGGGAATTCATGGAGTTGGAGTGGCTGCATATCTGGACGAAAGTCTGGTTGTTGGTCGGACGCGTTCCAGAAATACCGCAAACAGGGGATTATCTAGTTGAAGATGTAGGACCTGAGTCTTTCATCATAATCCGTCAAGGCAACGGGACTATAAGAGCTTTTTACAATGTGTGCCAGTATCGCGGGTCACGACTTATTATGGAACCCGAAGGGAACATAGAATATTTAGAATGCCCATCTTGTGGCAGCAAGTGGAGTCACTCCGGTGAACACGAATGGCAGGTAAGCGTCGGCGATAAGGAATTATCCGACCGTTTGATCCTCAACGAAGTTCGAACCGAAACGCATGCTGGTTTCATCTTTATTACTATGAACGAGAATGCCTCGTCTTTGAAAGACTATCTAGGTCCAGTCTGGGATGACTGGGCTAATTATCATAGCGACGAATGGGTCCGAACTTCAGCGGCGACTGTAACTGTTGACTGCAACTGGAAAGTCCCTCAAGACAATTCCTGCGAATCGTACCATCTCCCTACCGTTCACCCTCAAGGGGAATACTGGATCGAACACGACTATAAACAATGCGTCTTCGACTGGTGCGACGAGGGACATAACCGTATGGCTATTAAGATGGGGACCCCAGCTAGATCTCTGCAATCAAAAGATCTTAAGATTGATGAACAGTTGGCAGCGATGCTGGTGCCATGGGGTCTTAACCCCAATGATTTCCAAGGACGCGAATATGAAACAAGGAGGGCGCTGCAAGGAGCCAAAAGAGAAAGAGGGACTGAGCGCGGGTATCAGATAAAGGACCTTGACGACGATCAACTAACCGATGCCTATCACTACAACATCTTCCCAAATGTGACAATAAGTTACGCAGGATGTGAGTACGTTTCCATGCAAAGAATGCGGCCACACCCGACCGACCCGGCAAAGTGCTTCTATGACAACTTTACCTATGGGGCTAGAGGAAGCGAAAGTGACGTTGGACTTGATGGATTAGGCGGGAAAGAATGGTTAAACGAAGGAAGGAAAAGACAATTCTTCAATTATGGGGAACGATTGATGAACAGGCGTATCGCCGACCAAGACTTAAGTATCGTTACTGGACAACAACTTGGTCTAGCGTCCCGAGGTTATGTGGGAGTCACGTTAGCTGGGCAAGAAGACCGCGTGCAACGATTTCACGACGTCATTAACGAATATGTTTCTGTAGATATTTAATTACTTCCCGTAAATCTATCTATGCCGGGTGCTTCCGGCCTTGGGGGAGTAGCGCCCATAGTTAAGAAAGTTCTTTTGGATATCTTCCAACCAGATTCAGTATGGGACCAATTATCGTGGTATTGGCCGCGCACTTCATAATCGCCTAAACCCTCCGTATCCACTCGATGCCAAGCATGGACATATGAAACCGAACTAGCGTTAGTTCTGTTGAGGATAGTTACCTGAACGTTACTAATGGTATGGCAACTCGCTACCCATTTGTTAAGAGCGGTAAGGAAAAGGTTGAGTATCTGCTCTCGCCCGTGGATATCTTCACCGTAATAATTGGCAATAGCTTCTTCGGTAAAACATTCTGCTTGCTCATTAGGGCGATTTAGGTCAGCTAACCGGGCTTGTTCAAAAATCATAAAAGTGATTTCTTGGATAGCTAGGACATTCTCAATAGTCTCCATCACAGAATCCTTACCGGATCTGAACCATCCCAGTCTTGTGCGGTTCTCGCGACATGGTCAAAAAATGCGGCCATGGACTCGTTAGGGTCAACTATTTCTATGAAAGGAATATCTTGCGTTCCCGTCATGTAGAGAAACTCATTTCCATTTCCGGTTAGGCCGTGTTGTGCTTGCTCACTGCCTAAAGAAAGAAAGTGGTTTCTCGCTGCCTTGATTTCAGCCCAGTAACACACATGGTGGATTCCTTGGAGACCTGAATCAAGAAATTCGTTATAAATAGATGGTTCAGGGGATGGTTCAATCAACTCAATCTGTTGGGTTCCGCTTTGCGCTAAACCCATTCGTGCTTTCATTCGAACATTCTCTCCACGATACGTTGTCTCAGCTATGTCAACGGTGTAAAGAAACCATGGCCCGACACCATGGAAACTTACCCAATGATTGGCTTCCCGTTCAATGTCATCTACTACAAAAGCTGTTTGTCTAATTACTCCAAGCCAAGAAGGTACTTTCATACAATCACCTCATAACTTAAAGAGTTGCCCGCCATCAATAGCAATATCTTGACCAGTAAGCATATCAGGTGCCCCGCTCGCAAGATAGAGGACAACATTTGCTATTTCTTCAGGGGTTACGAAAGCAGCTTGAGGGTTTAAAGAAGAGAGATGATTCGCTACAGCTTCAGGACCTTGTTCAAATAAGGGTTGTTGGGTTTCAGTTAGGGTAGGCCCAGGGGACACTGAATTGACTTGAATCCCCGCATTGGCATATTGGAGCGCTGCTTGCCGTGTTAACCCGATTACTCCATGTTTACTAGCGACATATCCAGGTGTCGCTCTTCTGCTTCCCCTATGTCCGACGATCGAAGCGTTATTTACGATTACCCCTCCATCATTTCCCAACATGTAAGCAATCTCTGCACGCATGCAGTAAAAAACTGATGAGAGATTTGCTGCAATAAGGTCATTCCATGATGAATCATCGTATTCATGGAAGAGCGCATCGCTATCAAATACACCAGCATTGTTAAAGGCAACATCCAGAGAGCCCAAAGTTGCGACCGTGTCTTGGATTAGCTGGTCAACTTCTGAGATTTCTCGTAAATCAGATTGTAGGTATATGACTTTATATCCCTGATCCTGGAGAGATTCTTCTATCTCTTCCCCAAGTTGTTTTCGGCGCCCAGTGAACGCGACGCTAGCACCATTCTCGCATAGTGCTTCCATAGTGACTTTCCCTATCCCTGAGGTTCCTCCAGTCACTAGGGCGACTTTACCTACAAGTGGTTTACTTGTTGTTTCCGTCATATCTATCTCCGGAACTATTGTCCTCCACGGCCAATTATTATGCAATTGGTACCTCTCTAGGATTCTAGGAGTGCGGATTGCGAACAAAGTTTTTCCATGTTTAGATCATATGAGGAGGACAATATGAAGGCTATGGTTTTGCGATCTGGTGAATTGCGCATTGATCAAGTTCCAGATCCTACACCGCAGAGTGGACAAATTATAGTCAAATCTCTTTGCTGCTGTATATGTGCCAGCGACTTGCACATGGTTCATCACGCTGAACGGTTAGCTACATGGTCAAGAGAACACGGGGGACCATTTGATTTCGACCCTGATAAAGACGTTGTCTTAGGGCACGAGTTCTGCGGAGAGATAGTCGCAGTTGGTGCGGATCTGGCTAGAGGCCTATCCGTCGGAGATCGAGTGGTCTCACAGCCCGTGGTTTTTGGTGAAAGTGGATTTGCTGTACTTGGTTATTCAAATGAATACCCGGGTGGCTTTGGAGAATACCTAGCATTAAGCGAAAGCCTTGTTCTGCCAGTTCCTGAGCACATGTCAAACGAAACAGCGGCACTCGTGGAGCCTCTTTCGGTAGGAATCCAATATGCGAGAATAGCAAATATCCAAGACGGAGAATCCCCGATAGTCATTGGTTGCGGAGCAATAGGTTTGGCTGTCATCGCTGCTTTCAAAGAGAAAGGCATCGGACCAGTCATAGCATCAGATTTTTCGCCTTTCCGAAGATCCATGGCAGAAAAAATGGGAGCAGATAAAGTCGTTGACCCCAGCGATGAAAGCCCGATAGCTGTTTGGGACCAAGCAACACCTACTGGTACAGGCTGCGTGGTAGTAGAATGCGTCGGCGCGCCTGGAGTGCTTGGAGAAATACTAATATCATCCCCATGGTCGTCAAGGATTATCGTTGCCGGCCAGAATCTAGAAGACGATACGTTCTTTACCGCTTCAGCACATACAAAGGGACTCAATGTTCAGTTTGGCGGGTCACCAATAGCGAGCGATTACTCCAACGCTTTATCAGCGATCTCTACTGGAAATATTGATGTCAGTGCATGGCAAACAGGCCATGTTGACCTTGATGGGGCAATTGAAGCGATCGCAGACTCGACAGATACCGAACGGCACACACGAATTGCTATCCACCCACATGGAGTAGACGCCAGTCTCAGGTAAGCCCAATTCGTTGAAACTGATCATCTGGGGCATCAATTGAACGCATCGCCACCCTGAGCATTTCCTCCATGGCCGCCTCAGACTTTTCGCCTACACGATTTTCTTGCTCGTTAGGGTCAACCGTTATGTCAAAAAGGTAATGCTTATCAACTGATTGATCACCAAAAGACCATATGGGCATTTGATCACCTTGAGCGAATGGCTGTCGCAGGACGGGAATTTCAGTTCCTGGCATAGTATCTAGCCAAGCTCGCCCATCCGGCGGAGGCATACCGACAATTCCGTCAAAATGAATAGGCATGGTTGACCAGCGATTAGACCAAAGCGAAATCGGGTAATTAGAACCGACTGCGGAGCGAGCATACTTTGTTTCCCCATTAGTGATTTGCACCCAATTTCCCCAAACTCCGCCAAGAGCCCATTCCCTAATAGAGGATTCACTTTCGCTTATGAGAGGTTTCAATGATTTCCCATGCGTTAGATGGTCGACTTCCGCATCAAAAATGTCAGCGATGGTAGCGAAAAGGTCAACGTTAGTGGTCAGCGCATTGTTAACAGTTCCGCCTTTAACTCCAGGCCATGAAACAAGTAGAGGTGTATGCCCAAGCGGCTCGTATTGCGGAACCCCTGGTTTCCCCCAAATGTCCTTCCCATCTCGCTCTTCTCCAAGGTAATGACCATGGTCGGTGCAGACGATCAATGCTGTTGTCTCCCACAGGTCTTTCTCATCAAAGGTGTCAAGGATCCTTCCAAACCAGTGGTCTATCATTGACAGTTTCGCTCCATAATTCGCTCTGATATGGCGACCTTCTTTTTCGGAAATTATTCCTTCTGAAATGCCTCCATCAATATAAGGTGGCCAGATAATCCACTCTTCTTCCCAAGCCTCGTCGAAATACATTCCTGACCAAGGAGGTGGTGTGTCAAAGGGTTCGTGAGGATCAAACTCATCTACGAAAAGGAACCACCGGTCATGATGCGGAGTGGCGTCGCGAAGGAAACGCTCGGCATCCATCATTGTCTGCGGACCCGGGTAGTCTTCGTCTGAACGGAAAAAAGTTCTAGATATGTCATATCCTCTAGCGGGAGTATCTATTCCATAACGGGACCAAAACCATCCACCAGGCCTTGCTGGCATTGCCGGAGAGCCAGCCCATGAAGGATCGTAGTAGGTTCGCCACAGATCGCCTTCATGGCCTCTCACATAATTCCATCCACTAAAATCTACATGGTAATTTTCTCCACCAGCTTCAAAAAGGTGAGGATGGTCTGTTGCTAGATAAGTAACGACGCCGTTCTTTCGGAGGACAGACGTGATTGGTTGCTCCCATACCTCAATAGAGCCCCACGGTTTCCAAAGGAAATCCAAGGACCCGCAGAGAATATCGTGTCTTGCGGGCATGCAAGGAAGCGATCCAGTCACATGACTAGTGAAACGGACAGCATGTTCGCTAGCGAATCGATCCAGATTCGGGGTTGCAAATTCGCTACCACCATAAGAACCCAGAAGGTGCCGATTCAAAGAATCAAGGAGTACAACACAAACATTGGTCGGGTCCGTTGCGTTATTGTTTTCAGTGTTCATCTGTTACCCTTGGATCTATAATTACCACGTTTTGTAATGACGGAAATATCTTTACCCCTTGATCTAACATAATTTGTGAAAGAAATTCCGAGGGCATTACGCATTCTCTGCAATCTGCTCCATCTAGTACCAACTCTAGCGAAATAGAACTATCCGTGAATTCCTTGAGCTGAACGTTACCACCATCAATTTCTACGAGTTCGCGAAGCATGGACATGATCTGATCAGCTGTTTCTTTATTCATCACTTAGTGGTTTCTTCCGAAGTGGCTCCGCGAACCCCTTCAAGATTGCCTGGTCGAGTCCTAGAAAGAAAAGCTCCGGCGTCAGCAATGATAAATTGACCAGTAATACAGCGCGCTAGGTCACTTACGAGAAATGTTGCCAACCTGCCTAGTTCGTCGTGCTCTACCATTTTGCGGAGGGGAGTAGAGGCAACGATTTGCTCTAAGCGTTCTTCAGTGAAGGCGGCAGCAACGGTTTCTGTAAGCGTGGTTCCAGGAGCAATGGCAATCACGCGGACTCCGCTTGGACCTAGTTCAACAGCCATCGTGCTAACGAGATGGTTGATCGCTGCTTTGGAAGCTGAATAAGCAGAATTATATGGGGATGGTCTAGTAGTTTCACCTGACGTGACAAAAAGAATAACTCCACCACCATTGCTAACCATAAGCTCGGCTTCAGCTCGACCACAGAGTGCTGAGAGTGTGAGATTCTGATCAATGATGTCTCTCCAGTCATCTCCTTGGTAGTCAATAAAGGGTTTCAAACCCCGACTCGCAGGGATCATACCGACATTATTCACAGCGATGCTTAAGCCACCCATCAGTCTGAAACTTTCTTCTACAAGCATGTCAACCGCTTTATCATCTCTGCAGTCAGCAGCGACAGCGTAAGCTACTCCACTCTCTTCTTGGATTTCCAGAGCAACTGATTCAGCCCGCTCTTCAATTAGGTCATTTATTGTTACTTGAGCGCCTGCTCGTGCTAGCCATAGAGCAATTTCTCTTCCTATGCCGGCTCCCGCTCCAGTAACAAGCGCTGTTTCGCCTGAGAGGTCTATCGTTACTGCCATCTTAACGAGGTTCCGTTAGTAGTTGAATGGTTTCCTCTACAGCTTCATCCGCCCACTGTAAGATCGTGGCTTCATCAGTTCCTCCTAGCGGGTGGCCAACTACAAGAATTCGTAGATTGCTGTGACCAAGGGAGGAAGCCACTTGTTCAGTGAGCACTTTAAACTTTTCTGTCGTCACCACAACAGTAGGAATTCCATTTGATTCAAGTTGTACGGCATCATGGACACTCCACGAGGTGCAACTCCCTCAATCAGCCGAACCCGTTAGGGCTATCTGAACCTCTTTGGTTAATCTCCCCAAAACTTGATCGGGAGCTGCAAGTGCAGCATTTTTGGTTTCCGTTATTCCAATATTTACTCCGGTTCTTTCATGGAGTCGCAGTGCTAGTCGTTGGAGAAGGATATTGGCATTCGGTTTTGTGTTATCAAGAATCCCTATTGCTTTCCCATTCAAAACAGATGCCGGAGAGGCAAGGCTTTTCTGTGGTTCGCCGATATTTCCTGTTGGTGAGTAGATTTTCAACGCTGTCCTCCTGGAACCTATATTAGGGCATCACTGGGACCGTGACGCTTTTAGTCATACCCCAACTCGGAATTACTGAACTGTGCTTACCGGGACCGCCGGTAACAAAGACCTTTATGTTCTCTGGTTTCTCCGTCATAGAGATACGGTCCGAGTCTTTTAGTGAATGCTGCCAAGGCGCCCACGCTCGGAGTTCGAAGGCTTCTCGGGCATCTCCAACATTTACGGTAGCTTTATTGAATAGGTATGAAGATACATCATTTCGGGTCCAGCCGTGAGAAGCGCACACACTTGCATGTTCTGGGCATAATGCAACAAAGTATTCTCCTTGACTTATAGGAGCGTTGTTTTGCCCCCAAGAACACATCGCTGAAGCTACTTTGTCCAATATCTTTGCAGGATCAGATGATTCCATGTCATGGACGTTATGAGGGCCTTCACCGCAATGGATCGTAATAGCGGATTCATCATGAACGCCTTCGCTGGAAGCGTATCCACCCCAAGGGGAGTCATCAAGGTTTTCTGCTACGCAATACGCGTATTTCGCTGGGCTTCCTTGAGTCGATGCATCTCCGGTCCCAGGTGTTGCACCGGCGACGTGCAAAAGGATCAAACGTAAGGCTCTTCCAGTTGTGGCATTTGCCCGGTTGCCTGGTCCAAAGGACCCTAATCCACTGTTGTATCCGGCCTCTTTGATGATGTTGCCATGAATTATCAAGAGGGGAGCAACGGAATGAGTTGTCGCGTTGACACCGCGTAAATTTATCTCTGGTGCATTAAGAGCACGGATAGCGGTTACTAGAACTGGCAATTGTGACGGAGCGCAACCTGCCATGACAGCATTGATTGCTATGATTCTTCTCGTAGCGAGACCTGAGCGGGGTGGAAGAGTAGCGATTATCTCATCTGGGTCTTCACCATCGCTAAGGGCGAGCATTTTCTGAACCCTCTCGGGAGTGGGAGCTATCATGGGTAGGCCATCTCCCCAGCCATGTTCAGCAAAGAGTGATTGAAGTTCTGCAGGGTTATCTGTAGGGAAATCAAAGATTTCAAGGTTATCTAAGTTCATTAGATATAAGTCTGATATATTTAGACAAGAATAGCAACGTCAAACAAGAAAAATAGTTAAATGGCAGCACGAGTAGGGATAACTAAAGACCAAGTGATTAAAGCCGGAATACAAATTCTGCGCGAAACTAATGACCCAACCGCGGTTTCAATGTCAGCTATAGCATCTAAAATAGGTATTCGTGTCCAATCGATGTATGCGCATATCGATGGCAGTTCAGCACTCCAAAGAGAATTAGCACTGTTTAGTCTTGACGTTTTGGCAGCCCGACTCACTGAAGCAGCGATCGGTATATCTGGAACCCAAGCGGTAAGAGCAATAATCCAAGAACAACTTAAATTCGCAATTGAACAACCCGGCATGTTCGCAGCGTCTATTTTCCCTCCGGGGAGCGATAGCGAAATCCAAAAAGCGATCCAGAAAGTAAACCATCCGATGCACAAGGTACTAGAACAAGAACAAATACGAGAACCCCAGCTAACCCATTGGAGTCGTTTAGTTCTCTCAACGATTTATGGATTTGCAATGTTGCATCGAGATGACCAACTCACTCTCCCAATTCCACCTCAAAATAGTATGACCTATCTTCTTGATGTCCTCGTAACCGATATAGAGCGAGAATTAAAACACTTGCACTAGATGGCTTTAACGCACAATATTCCTAGTGCTAACGTTGCAGTAAACCCAGAAATAAGGAATCCTCATGCCATTAAAAGCTAAACCACTTGAATGTGGAGAAAAAGCTCCCGCATTTCAATCTAAAACTTTCTCAGGAGAAAAGATAAAATTATCCGACTATCTAGGGAATTACACCGCTCTCTATTTTTACCCTAAGGACAACACACCAGGTTGCACCAACCAAGCTTGCAACCTCCAAACCAATCTCAGTCAACTAAAAAAACGCAAAATTTCAATTATCGGAGTCTCACCAGACAAAAATGAGAGCCATGAAAAATTCACTGAAAAACATGGGCTTGACTTTCCACTTATCGCTGACCCCGAACATAAAATCATAGAAAAATATGGTGTTTGGGGAGAGAAAAAAAACTATGGGAAAACATACATGGGTTTACACCGCACTACATTCCTGATCAACCCAAAAGGAAAAATCGTCCACGTCTTTTCACGACCGAAAACAAAGGAACACGCCGAAGAAATTCTTGCAAAAGTTAAAGAACTCCAACAAAAGTAAGACGACTCAAAACACATAGGATGAATTAATGCTCGAATTTTCATTTACCCCTGAACAAGAAACACTCAGGGATAAAGCCCGCGCAGTAGCAAATAAGGGAGTTGAAGAATTCGGACGCTTCAACGACAGTTGGATCAACGGCTTCTCGAAAGAGTTTGCACAAATAATGGCAAACGAAGGCTGGATAGGTATGGGTTGGCCTAAACAATATGGTGGTAGCGAGCGCCCATCCATTGAAAGAGTTATCGTCGCTGAAGAAATGATTGCTGCTGGAGCACCAATAGCGGCGATGTGGTTCGCTGACCGGCAAATGGGCCCAACAATCATCACCTACGGAACCGAAGACCAGAAAGCCGAATATCTACCCAAAATGTTAACTGGAGAGACAACTTGGTGTATCGGAATGAGCGAACCAGATTCGGGCTCAGATTTGGCGTCACTGTCAACTTCAGCTGAAAGAAAAGGCGATTACTTCATCCTAAATGGCCAAAAAATCTGGACCAGTTTCGGAGACGTTGCAGACTATTGTTACCTGATCTGCAGAACCAGTTCTGAAGGTCCTCCTCATCGAGGCATATCAGAAATAATTGTTCCAATGGACCTTCCCGGAATAGAAGTCAGTCCAATAACAGATATGACCATGAACCGTCATTTCTGCGAAGTCTATTTCAACAATGTACATGTACCCTGCGAGAATTTAGTAGGCACAGAAGGAGAAGCCTTCAAGCAAACCATGAAGCAGCTAGAACATGAAAGAGGCGGCATTGACAGGCTCGTTTCAAACAAGGCCCTATACCTTGAAGCATTAAAACACGCGGATAAGACCGATCCAAAAGTAAGGCAAGAAATCAGCGAACTTGAATCCGGATACCATATCGGAAAACTTCTGGTATACCGCGAAGTCCTTAAACAAGCTCCTGCTGGCTTCAGCGCTGCTACAAAATGTTTTTGCACTGAACACGAATGGAAAGTAGCTCAATTTGTAAATCGTGCACTTGGCGCAAGATCGCTTATAGACGACAAGATTACAAGAGGATTAGCCTATGCTCCCGCGTACACGATTATGGGAGGAACTTCGAATGTGATGAGAAATATTATTGGTGAACGTTTTCTAGGACTTGACAGAGAGCCAAGGCAGTAGAGAATAGAGTAACGCAGCTATCAAAAGAAGGGGAGCGCAATGTATGATCACCTTTTCCAACCAATTGATGTCGGACCCATCACTATTCCGAATCGAGTTGTGAGATCAGCTCATTCAACGTCGCTCCCATTGAAACGATTAATTGCCTACCATGAGGCTAGAGCAGTAGGTGGAGTCGGAATGAGCACTTTAGAAGCGACTGGAGTGCACCTCGCATCACCAGCTATGCGAAGCATCATTCCGCTACACAATGATTCTGTAATACCGTTCTACAAAGAATTAACTGATGCTTTACGCCCGCACGGAATGAAAATGCTTCAACAGATTTACCACCCCGGGTCCGCACGCGCGCCGGGTAAAGGCACATCTCAAGTTTCTTCAAGCCAGATACCAAACCCTCTTGTAGGGGGAACACCTATAGAAATGACAGTTTCTATGATTGAAGAAATGGTAGAGGCCTTTGCATCAGCAGCAAGACGTTGCCGAGATGGTGGACTCGATGGAGTTGATATCCACGCTTCAAGCGGATATCTAATAGAACAATTCCTTTCTCCAGCAAATAATATTCGAACCGATAACTATGGTGGCTCTTTGGAAAACAGAATGCGGTTTCTTATGGAAATCATAGATGCCATCCGCTCAGAAGTAGGACATGACATTTGCGTAGGGATTCGCCTACCTAATGAGGAATACATTCCTGGGGGGCTGACAGCAGCAGATAACGCAGAGATCGCACGCATAGTCGAACCCCATGTTGATTATGTTTCACTACACATGGGCTCCTATTGGCGTTTCCACAAACTGCTCTCAACTATGGATGACCCTTTAGGTCACGAAATGCCCGCAAATGAGCAAATTGTTCAAAAGATTTCAAAGCCGACCATAGTCGTGGGAAGGATAATGACTCTTGACCACGCAGAAGCGATAGTAGGAGACGGTCAGGCAGACATGGTTTCAATGGTTCGAGCTTTGATAGCTGACCCCGGGCTTGTAAATAAGGCGAAACAAGGCAATTCTGATTTGATACGACCATGCATCGGATCAAATTTTGGTTGCGTCGGACAAATCATGTCAACAGGGAAACTAGGGTGTGTCGTAAATATTGCAGCAGCAAAAGAAACAGAAGTCAGCTTTGAACCTGAAGGGAAATCCCAATCACCTGAAAAAATTCTCATCGTAGGAGGAGGCCCAGCAGGACTCGAAGCCGCGAGAACAGCAGCAATACTGGGTCACCAAGTCCACCTCCATGAAGCAACGAAACAACTAGGAGGACAAGTTGCAATTGCGGCATCCGCACCACACAGGTCGGATCTGGGTGCCATAACGTCATGGCTAGCATCTGAAATGGAGCGCTTAAATATTAACACCACCCTTAACTCTCTCGTCGGTCCAGAAATAATCAACGAACTTGATCCAGACCGAATCATCATAGCTACAGGTTCGACACCACGAAGAGATGGTTTTCAACTCACCACGCCAATTTCACCACTAAGCGGTTTTGAACTTGATCACGTGTACACGAGCTGGGATGTTTTCGGTTTTGGCGGAAGAGCAGTTATCGATACCCCAGCACTTGTCTTTGACGATACGGGAACTTTTGAAGCAATTTCTGTAGCTGACAAGCTCCTTGAACAAGGAGTGAAAGTAACTATGGTCAGTAGATATGACAGTCTTGGAGCCACACTCCCATATCCTCCGGCGACAGTGGAAGCCGCTAAGGAGAGGTTGATGTCAAAAGATTTTGACTTCATAGGTGGGCACTACCTTCAAGCGATAACCGAAGATGAAGTGCTTATTGGGGTTCCATTTACTGAACGGGTCCGAACTATTCAGGCAAAGATGGTAGTAGTAGTCACGTATAACCATCCAAACCGAGAATTGGCAGAATACATACTCAAAGAAAAACCCGCATTGGAAGGTAAAGTTCACCTTGTCGGCGACGTCTCGGGAACCAATGGGGTCCAACCAGCTATCCACCAGGCAGCGAACTTGGTCCGGTCAATCGGGAAAAACAATGCATAGAAGGAGACAAGATGTCGCCTTCAGTTTCAATCATCCTCGCTTTATAGAATCACCTACAGATGTGATGTCTGAACTTAGAGAAAAATGTCCAGTACATTATTCAACTGAGCCCAGCGTCCACTACACACTTTCAAGAGAAACCGATATTGTAAAGGCTTTAAGAGATGAAAAGATTTGGTCTTCCAGTTGTGGGCCCGGGTTAGCATTCTCCAAACCGGAGGTAGGGGTTTTAGTTTCAAGTGATCCACCCAAACACACAAATGAACGCATAGCAATATCTAGAATTTTTAAGCCTTCCATCATTCTAAAAATGGAAACCGACATTCAGAAACTCGTAAGTGAAATCGTTGACGCAATTGAAGACCGAGGAAGGGGAGACCTAATACAAGATTTCGCAGCGCCTATTCCGTTAACAGTCATGTGTTGGATGTTGGGCACTCCTACTAAAGACGTAAACCTTTTCCGAAATTGGGTGCTTCCCATGGCAGAAGCAGTTACTTACGCGGGAGGAAGGGACGCTTCAAAGGAAGTTAAAGATGCTTACAGAAATTTTTTTGAATATTTTGGTTCACACATTGATGCTAGGAAAAAATCAATTAAGAACAATGATCAGCACCCGGATGACCTATTAACGCGACTATTGACCGTTGAGAATGACGGAGTGAAACTAACTACCAAAGAAGTGCTAGGATTCTGCCAGTTTCTCCTAGTCGCAGGTTCAGAGACCACAACCCTGATGATAGGCAACCTTCTCCACCGCCTCATGGAAAAGCCTTCTCAACTCCAATTCCTTCAAGAAAACCGTTCGCTAATCGACAACGCGATTGAAGAAAGCCTACGATTCGATGCTCCAGTACATGGTTTATTCAGAACCAATACTCGTCCCGTGACACTTCATGATGTGGAAATTCCAATCAACTCTAAAGTCTGTATGATGTTCGGCTCAGCAAATAGAGACCCGAAGGTATGGGCAGAACCCGATGTCTTCAATGTGACAAGAGATCTCAACGAACTTCGAAATCATACTTCATTCGGAGTCGGCGCCCATTACTGCCTAGGTGCTCCACTCTCACGTTTAGAAGGTTCTATTGCGTTAACAGCAATCCTTGACCGACTTCCTAGGATTCGAAGTAACGGTACCCCTACATTGACAAAAGCAGGAGTTTTGAAAGGGTTCTCAAAACTACCCGTTAGATGGGATTGAAACCTAAAATTCTCTAGCAGCTACTAAAATTGCCTCAAAAAGTTCATCGTATTCCTCAAAGGATACAAGATCATTTCTTTCCGAGCGCACATTTGCAGGTGCTCTAAAGAGGAAACCCGAATTGGCTTGATCAATCATTGAAAGGTCGTTGTAGGAATCTCCCGCAGCGATTACCTTGTAATTCAATTCCTGGAAAGAACGGACAGAATGGAATTTCTGATCAGGAGTGCGTTGGGAAAACTTAGTCACAACTCCGGAAGAATCAATACCTAATCGATGGCATAGAATCAATGGATCACCTAATTGGCGCATAAGTGGACCAATAAATTCTTCAAAAGTGTCTGATAACAGAACTACTGGGAACTTCGCTCTTAGTGCATCTAAAAAATGCTTAGCCCCTTCTAGGGGAGTTAACGATGAGATTACTTTTTCAATATCGTTGATAACGATCCCATGTTTATTCAGAAGATCTATTCGAGCGTTCATCAGAAGTTGATAATCAGGTTCATCCTTCGTGGTGCGCTTCAGTTCTGTAATTCCGAAATAGTCTGACAAAGCTATCCAAATTTCAGGAGTTAGCACACCCTCGACGTCAAGGGTGATAAGGCATTGGGCTGGGGGATTAGGATCCATAGATAGGAATACGATAGCTCTTGAAGTAAGCGAACATACATCCTTTAATGCATTTAGAATCAATTCATGCAAGAACCTGAGAAATCTCAAACAGATTCAATCCTTGGAATTGATTGGGACAATGGAGCTCCCCATGCCCGTTTGTTTAATTGCTCAACAGAGGCAATCCAAAAAGTTCCACTCAAAAACTACCAATTAAGTTATAGAACGGTAGAACCCATGACCAGAGTCTGCATAGGATTCAGAGCCGACACTGGGGATAATGGGAATTCTTCACCATGTTTAAAGATCCCTGCAAAAGGAAGGAAATGTGAATCTTGTAACAGGAGGGAATCTATTTTTGCATCTGAGCTGCATCACGCCCATAGAAGAGACCGTGGTTCTTTGTCCTCACGAATCATTGACCACTTACAAAAACCAAATTATCTTTACCTTGCCGTATTCGCCGATGGATCAACCAAGGTAGGGACTAGCACGGCAAGGCGAATCGAAACAAGGTTGCTTGAACAGGGTGCGTTGTTGGCTTCAATAATATGCGAGACTACTGATGGATTTATAGTGCGAACCCTTGAAGATTTGGTGACTGAGGAGATGGGAATAGTGCAAGCCATATCCACGAAAAGAAAAATGCAAGGAATTCTTCAACCGGCTCATCAAGAAGAAATCAACGAAAATCTTGGCGTTGCCCATGGCAAGGTTCATAAATTCCTTGAACATCTCGCATTCGATGGTTCCACCTTGATTGCAAGAAATTGGAAAAACCCTGAAAACGAAACAGCATGCTGGGAAAAGATAGGTAAATACCCTAATAGTCTTAGCGCCGGAGCCCATGACCTCACGTTAATTAGCATTCGCGGTCGCATAGGCGCATTTCAGCGAAGCACTGAGCCAGATTTTTATGCTGCTGATTTAGAAGAGGTATTTGGAATAGTTATTGAAAAAGGAATATTCCCAACGGACGACTTAAGCATACAAGGTCAACTTTTCTAGAGGGTAAAGTTAAATTTGGTTTCCGTTAATGCCATCTTCAGGTTCAAGCTGATTGAATGGGTCCGCATCGCTTACAGTATTAATGGGATCGGGTTCTTCTACTGTTCCCTCAGGTGGTGGTTGATCAAGACCTCCAGCAGCAGCCAAAGCAAAGGCTAACCCAGCAGATCGGTCGTAAATAGCATTTAGAAATTCGAGGGACGGCGTTTCTTGACCGGGGATTGGAGGCTTACCTAAAGAAGCTAAGACTGCTTGCGTTGCCTTCGGGGTCGGAAGTCCATAAATTGGTTCAGGCAAGTTATCTATATTCCCCCAGAATTTTCTTGGATCAGCCCTGTTTCGGCTTCGACGGCGTTTCTTCCTATTCTGACCCGATGGGATCTGATCCTGATTGTGGTTTCGCCCGCCTGAACGTTTATTCATTCGCACTCACCCCGTTTGGATGCTCTGTGTCGAAACTAAGCATTGCATCGGAACCGATACCGAGCGCCTCTTGAAGTTGTTCGGCATTAAGGTCACCAATAGAACTAGATTTTGGAAGGACAAGGTTAGCTATTTGTCTTTTTCCTTCGACTATCTCTTCAACGCGCTCATCTACTGTCTCTTTGACTACAAGTCTGTGAGCTATAACAGTATTTTTTTGACCAATTCTCCAGACCCTATCTCTTGCTTGGTCCTCAACAGCCGGATTCCACCAGCGGTCATATAGGACAACGTGATTTGCCGCAGTTAGGTTCAGTCCAGTCCCGCCTGCTTTCAGGGATAACACCATTGCTCCCTTTCCTTTCCCAATTTGGAAAGAATCCACCATTCGATCTCGTGCTCCACGAGCAAGACCACCATGATAGCAATTGATTGGTAGCTCATATTTCTCTGTTAAATGGGTTGCTAAGCGTGTCCCCCAAGTAGCGAAGTGTGTAAAGACGAGAACGCGCTCGTTTGCCGCAAAGACAGTTTCCATGATTTCATACAGTCGTTCAAGCTTTCCCGAACGGCCTTCTATGCCGAGGTCATCATCTCTATAGTTGAGAGGGTGGTTGCAGATCTGTTTCAAAGCTGTAATTGCAGCAAGAACAGCGCCTTTTCGCTGAGGAGATCCAGCTTTATTTTGTTCTATTTCCTCAACAAGGTTGTCAACTACTGCTTGGTAAAGACCTATCTGTTCTTGTGTCATAGTGCAATAGTCAATCTCATCGATTCTGTCAGGAAGTTCAGCCGCTATCAAAGGCTCATGTTTTGTTCTTCGATAAACCATGATCCCATTAAGGGCTTTTAATGCACTTTCATTGCCAGATTCAATTTTCTTCTCAGGAGTTAATTGAGCGATGAATTGATTTCGCGGTCCAAGGAGATCAGGGTTAGCCCAATCAAGAATAGACCAAAGGTCGCCCAACCCATTTTCTATAGGTGTTCCAGTCAAGGCAATCCGAGAGTGAGCATTCAATTTGCGAAGCTGCAGAGAAGTCTCAGCAGCAGGATTCTTAATAGCCTGAGCTTCATCTAGAACTACTTTTGACCATTGAATATCTTTTAACTCCTCAATGTCTCTAACAGCAGTCCCGTAAGTTGTGATTACTATACGTACGTCAGAAACAGCTTTTTCTAATTCTGCTCCTTTCGCCCGTCCGGGCCCATGATGTACCATGACAGACGTGTTGGGAACG
Organism: Acidimicrobiales bacterium; assembly: GCA_030740795.1. Classification (GTDB taxonomy): domain Bacteria; phylum Actinomycetota; class Acidimicrobiia; order Acidimicrobiales; family UBA8592; genus UBA8592. The sequence goes on from JASLWO010000041.1 coordinate 18,615, forward strand.
AATTTCTTAGCCTCCGCTTTCCAGTTACCTACAACAGCTGGTGGGGCAATAACTAACGCTGGCTCGGGTCTAGGGGAGTTAGCCAGATTAGCGAGCGTGGTTGGAGTTTTGCCAAGCCCCATATCTAAAGCTAGGCAACCACCAAGTCCGGCATCATCAAGAAAATTAACCCAAGCCAAGGCATCTGCTTGATATGAACGCAACTCTCCGACGAATCCTTCGGGTTTCGTTTCCGGTTCTTCTGGTAGACCTTTGACACTTCTCAATAGGTCAGCTGCCCATCCATCGCCATCTAAAGCTATTCCACCTAATGCCTTACCTTCTAACCCAAGGGCATGACGAAGCATTTCAGCTCCGCTCATTTTCTTCTTTTTGGAGAATTCTGCTAAAGCTGCTGCGGCATCTGCAAGATCTGCTTTATCCAATTCAATCCATTGACCTTTTGACTCTACTAGAGGACGCGCTTCGCTTGCGAGAAGTTCTATCTCCTCTGCATTTAATTCAACGTCATCAAAAACGGCACTCCAGCGAACATCAGCGAGTTGTTGGGCACTAACCATCGTTTCCTGCGTTTCGGCCGTGATTCTAAGAATAGGGGATGCTTTCCGCTTTGACATTGGCGGAACTCTCACATCAAATCCTGCAGCTGAAAGGTTCTCTCCAACTCCTGTCATTAAATCCCAGGCTTCAGCCTGAGATAGCAGTACTTCTCCTCGACGGCGACCTCCTGGACGTAATAGTTCTGGAAACAAGCGCTCTAAGCGAGAGATTTGTTTGTTGACTAGTTTCCTTCTTGTTTCACTCCCTGTATTAATGGTTACTTCAATAGGTTCGAGTCCTTCATCATCATTAGGAACAAGGACTTTGGTTAACCATGCTCCTGATTCATCTGGAGTATCCATCTGTACGACCAGTTGAAGTTTCTCAATTCCAGTCACAGGAACTGCCCACTGGGATAATCTTCTAGCGATATCAGAGCCTGCATCTGCATCTCCGCGGAAGGCCATTCCGTCAAGGGCAGCAACGAGCATTTCTCCAAAGTCTTCACGTGAAGTGATTTCAGAAGGAGCATAGGGAAGGTCAACTTGGCTAGCAGCCATTCGCACAATTGAATCGGTTAAGTCAGCTAACACTTTTCCAACAAATCGGTGCCGGTCAGTTTCTTCACAAGCAACCATTGCAGCTCCAGGTGTGGAAGATACCAAATCAGCATGAGCACTGATATCAATGAGAGCAGGGGCCCAGCGGATATGAAATAAAGCGTCGCCGGTGTCATCGTTACGGGTTCCGTTGACTTCGTGAAGAACTGGATAAATTTTTCCTTCCATTACGAGCTGAACAGCTAACCCGGTAACTGATCCCATCCAAATGGCAGTAACTCCAACGTTCTCCGGTCGATCGCTCCCAAGTGAAACCAGCCACCCAAGAGCAGAGGAGATGGGAGCGGAAATCGATGGTGCCTTTCCCTCATCGGGCAATTGAAGATCTTCAGCCGCTGACCATTCAATGGAGTTAGCCCCTAGTTCGGTCAGTCTGTCAATGATTTCGTCATGTCCTTCTGGCCTACTCTTATACGCTCCTAACCAAGCCACTAAGCGACCATCACGCCACGCCAACTGGAGGTTGGAATTAGTGCTTTCAAGACCGTACCCATTGGATTTGGAAGGCTCAGGTGCCGGTGCAGGGCCAAGCAGTCCCGTAAGAACTTTGTCTATCTTGTCTGCCTCAGCATTTAAATCGTCAAGAACAGTTCTACGCGCCGCTCCACGGTATTTCCTCCGAACCCTAGAGATACTCTGGTCAGCGTGTTCTAAGAGTCGGAAAAGAACTTCAATCCACTGGGTTTGATTATTTTGCAGTTTTCGAAGGTCTTCATCTGAAGACCGATCATCCAAATGAAGTTGAACTAAGAGTTCAAAGTCTTGCATTGGAATGACAGGATTGTCATTGGTAATGATTTTCTCCTTATTAATTTCAACATAAACGTGCTGAAGTCAAAGGCAACATCACATAGAGATTCAATGCACTCGGGCGTTGCAATCACTAGCAAAAGCCTGCGACTTAACCATTCTAATCAAATAACAGTCATATTCTGGTTTTTTCGAAAGATTTGTCACTCAAACGCAATATAGAATCAGATTAGGGGATAAGTAAACACCGTGAAAGGGCGGATATCCTCATAATCAAAAGATTGGCTAAAAATGGATATCCAAGATCGGGTAGTGGTAGTAACAGGAGGCGGTGCAGGAATTGGTGAAGCTCTCGCCCAAGCGGCAGCATGTAGAAGCGCTCGGGCAGTAATTGTTGCCGACATAAATGGGGAAAAAGCTAAGAACGTCGCTACCGAAATCGGAGGAGAATCCTACCAAGTTGATGTCTCCATTGAAGAAGAAATTATCTCTCTAGTGAATGACGTTGAAAAGCGCCACGGACCCATAGGGCTTTTCTGCTCAAATGCGGGGTTCGTCACCTCTGCTGGTTTAGAAGATCCAAATGAACGTATCCAGAAAATGTGGGAAGTCCATGTCATGTCACACATCTACGCAGCGAGAGCTGTTCTTCCTCAGATGATAGCCAACCAAGGGGGGTATCTATTAAATACAGCGTCAGCGGCAGGGTTACTTACCCAAATTGGTTCGCTTTCATATTCAATCACTAAAAGCGCAGCTGTTTCTTTGGGCGAATGGCTTTCTATCTCTCATTACCATCAAGGAATTCGCGTTTCCGTTCTCTGCCCGCAAGCTGTTAGAACAGACATTTTGATCAATAGCCCTGATAATGCAGAAAGTAGTAACGATGCGGAATGGGAAGAAGGTGGAGTGGCGAGTTCGGACGGAATCCTAGAATCAGAAGAAGTCGCAGAATCATGCATGGAAGCGATAAGCAAAGAACGATTTTTGGTGCTTCCACACAAAGAAGTTCATGATTATGTTCAATTCAAAGCTAGCGACATGGACAAATGGCTAAACGGGATGAGAAGATTTCAAGACAAACTCTATGTTGGGCAACCCCTACCGGGTGATTCCATGAAATGGCTCCATTGATCCGAAAGAGGGGATATGCCTAGTAAAAAAGAGAGAATAAGGGCATCGAATTTAAAGAAACCTTCACGCTCTCCCGTTGGGGCACCGTTAGAAGCCATTAACGATCAAGTTATTAAGAACTTTAAAAAAGACGGTGTAGTCATGTTAGAGAATATTTTACACCCAGAGTGGCTTCTTCTTCTTGAACTTGGACTTCAAAGAGTTCTCAATAACAGCAGCCAAGAAATGCACCTATTTTTCAAAGGCCAAGAAGGCGAATTCATTGAGACAATTAGGAACTTTGAAATTATTCCCGAAATTAGACGGCTAATCTATGACTCGCCCATAGCTGATTTGATTGGAAAATTGATAGGTTCAGAAAATCTTTGGTTGTACTCAGATGAATTTTTCATTAAACAAGGCGGCAATTCTGCTAGAACGCCTTGGCATCAAGACACGCCCTTCTGGCCGACTTCTGGGACGCAGATTGCTTCTGCTTGGATCTCGCTAGATCCACTCACTTCTAACGAATGCCTTGAATATGTGGCAGGTTCGCATCATGGTCTTCTTTACGATGGATTTAACCCAGCCAAAGTCAATGAAGACCCAACGCTTCCACATTATGGTGAAGGCTTTCCGCCTCTTCCTGATGTAGAAAACAATCGAGAAGCATTCGATATCCTCTCATGGGAAATAAACCCGGGAGATGTAATCTTTGCCCATCCAAGTGTGCTCCACGGAGGAGGTCCCACCGGCCCTACCAGTCAGAGGAGAGCTATAACCATCCGTATTTATGGGGACGATATTTGTTATGACTCTCGTCCAGAGACTAAACCGACGGTTCCTCTTACGCCGGGTTTGTCATTATCTTTGACCCCTGGCGATCCGCTTCGTTCACCGTGGTATCCACGGATCCGACCAATACCTGCGCACCTTCAGGCCGAGTGGATTTAAATATGGATGAAAAAAATATTCTCCGAAAATGTGATTATGCAGCCTATTAGGTCTTATTTTGATCAAATCACTTTGGAGGACCTTCACGAAGCCATAGCGTCAGAAAGGGGCCGAGGTCCTCTAGGTAAACAGGCGGCATTTAGTGTGGGGATAGGTCGATCAATTGCCATCATGTTAGAGGATGGACGATCTTGGAGATTCAAAGCGACTGCAAATGGAATTGAAATTGACGAAGAGATAAATAAAGCGAAACTGGTAATCAAAACAGATGCGCACGCTTGGCAGGATCTGGCCACGGAGGCCTGGTCAATCATGGGATTGATACTTCAGAGCAGAATCACTGTAGAACAAGGAAATTTTAATCATGTCGCAGCATGGGAAGCGCCGTTGCAGGCGCTTTACAATAAACGCCCGATATTCACATCCAAAGATATTCAGTCAAATTATCCTCACGAATTCAAACAGGGGGACAACTCAAGAGATATGAAACGGTCTTTAACAAATCTTGGATTCATAGTAGTACGAGAAGTTTTCACCAAAGAAGAAATCAACGAGATGTCTCGCGAGGTTGAATCAAGAAGGAGTGCTGCAACTCCGGAAGACAAAAGATCCTGGTGGGCGACAGACAAAACCAAAAATGAACATTGCTGCAGAGTGACGTACATGAATCACGGCTCAAAACGTTTCACAAAACTAGCTTCTGACCCCCGACTTGCCGCCCTCGTCGATTTATCTGATGAAAAACTGTTCCCAACTCCAGATCAAGGTGATGGTATCTCGGCTGTGATCAAAGTCCCTGAAATTACTGAAGGACTAGCTGATCTCCCATGGCATAGAGACTGCGGTATGGGAGGGCACCCATTAATATGTCCGGGTTTAAATATAGGTATTCAGTTAGATGAAGCTAATGAGAAATCAGGGAACCTTATTTTCCTCCCCGGTTCGAATCAATTCTCAGGGGGAATTGATGTTGCACAGAGCACTGACAAAGCGATTAGTGTCCTAGCTCACCCAGGAGATGTGACCGTGCACTACGGTCACACATTACATATCGCGCCGCCCCCCACTGAGTCAGGGCTCAATAGGCGAACGATTTACGTTAGTTTTCACAAATCTAGTTACCTTGAAGCCTTACCTAAAGGAAAAGGATACAACGACGTTCTGTTTTCGCATGGTGACGGCAGAGTACGCGCACCGGGCCAACGATTCTAAACTACTTAAGGTTATTTTGCTTCTGAATGTTCGCCCATTCATCTCGAAGCCCAATAGTTTGATGGAAGAGATTCGTGTCAGAGTCGTCCTTACAGAAGTACCCAAGTCTTTCAAATTGGACGACTTCGCCATCTTTAAGTGTTTCAATTGATGGCTCAAATTTCGCTGAAGAGTGCATAGATAAAGAAGATTTATTTAAGTCCTTAAAAACATCGGTGGATGTATCGGGGTGTTCGGACGCAAAAAGACGTTCATATGTAAATACAGAACCCTCAACACAATTGGATGCCTCAACCCAATGGAGAGTCGCTTTTACCTTTCGACCATCAGGCGCTTTACCTCCGCTGGTTTCAGGGTCGTACGTGCATAGGAGCTCCACTGGAGTTCCATTGCCGTCTTTTATCACTTCGTTGCAAGTAATGAAGTAACCAAATCTAAGTCTAACTTCTCTGCCTGGGGCAAGTCGGTAAAACTTCAGCGGCGGCTCTTCCATAAAATCTTCCTGTTCGATGAATAGGTCTCCAGAGAAAGGAACTTTTCGCGAACTCTTTGAGGAATCATTCGGATTGTTGGTGGCATCACGGTATTCAGTTCTTCCTTCAGGCCAATTGGTAATGGTTAACTTCAAAGGGTTGATAACAGCCATCTTTCTATCCGAACTTTGATTCAATTCATCTCGGACGAACGACTCCAAAAGCTCTATCTCATGTGTACTATTAGTTTTCGCAATGCCGATATGGTCACAAAAAGCTCTAATGGCGCTTGGAGGGTATCCGCGTCTCCTGAGACCACTCAGAGTAGGCATCCGTGGGTCATCCCAACTTTTAACCACGGACTCGTCTACTAAACGCTTCAAGAGACGTTTGGATAGGACCGTATGCGTGAAATTCAAACGAGCAAACTCAGTTTGATAAGGACGCTCGCCTTCGGCAATACCAAGTTGTTCAAGGAACCAGTCATATAACGGTCGGTGCGAATCAAACTCCAGCGTGCATAGTGAATGGGTCACTCCTTCAATTGCGTCAGATTGTCCATGCGCCCAGTCATATGTCGGGTAGATAATCCAATCATCACCGGTTCGGAAGTGAGACTCATTTCGAATCCGATACAAGACAGGGTCACGCATACTCATGTTTTCATGTTCCATTGAAATTTTCGCACGCAACACACAGAATCCTTCAGGAAATATACCTTCACGCATCTCTCTGAAAAGAATAAGATTCTCCTCAGAAGTGCGATCCCGAAAGGGACTATTTGCACCCGGTTCAGTAAAGTTACCTCGTTGAGCGGAAATGGTTTCCGCTCCCTGGTCATCAACATATGCCTTACCTAATTTGATAAGTAACTCAGCCCATTCGTAGAGCTGCTCAAAATAACTTGATGCAAAGACCGGTTCGTTTGACAATTCATGCCCGAGTAGCCATTCAATGTCCTGACGAATTGACTCCACAAACTCTAAGCTCTCTGTCGCCGGATTCGTATCGTCAAATCTCAAATTGCAAATGCCGCCGTATTCGGAAGCTAAACCGAAATTGAGACAAATTGATTTTGCATGACCAACATGGAGATGTCCATTGGGTTCAGGAGGGAAACGCGTTTGTACTTTCCCAGAGAAACGTCCAGAGGTAAGATCGGTATTTATCAGATCTCGAATGAAGTCACGCTTCATAGTTTCTTCAGTGTCGTTGTTGTCCATATTAATAGTCTGTCATTTAGAGCTGCGGCTTGTGCCAGTCTAAACTGAGAACTATCCAATAAAGATCAATGGGGGCAAAATGGGGCAAGGATTTGACCAAGAACGACTTTCACGAATTGCTGAACTCTGTGATCGCTATGTAGAAAGTGGTAAATTCCCATGCGCGCAGGTGCAAGTAGCACACGGCGACGAGGTTGTTCTGCGACACACAATAGGGAAGGCCGATATTGAAGAGAACATTGACCTGAGAGACGACGCGATTTTTAGGATTTATTCCATGACGAAGCCACTTACTTCAATCGGATTGATGCAATTGTATGAAAAGGGCGAGTTTATTTTAGAAGACCCAGTGGAAAGATTCATTCCTGCTTTTTCTGATCCACAAGTTTTGATAGGGGGTTCATTCCTGAAACCAGCTCTAAGGCCAGCACAAACAACATTGACAGTTCGGGACATGCTAATGCATACTTCGGGCTTAACTTATGGATTCCATTTCGCGAACAATCTTGACAAAATGTATAGGGAATCAGAATTTGGGAGCATCTGGGGCCAGAAGGGTGCTGATGTCGAGACTTTGGAAGAAACCGCCAACAAACTAGGAGAGATGCCATTGCTGTTTGACCCCGGAACCAGTTGGAACTACTCAATGTCAACCGACATCTGCGGACGGCTAATCGAAGTAATAAGCGGACAGAATTTAGACGACTATTTAAGCGAAAACATCACCAAACCTCTAGGAATGGACGACACCGGATTCCACGTTGAAGCAGAGAAAAGTGACCGATTCACATCCAACTATGCGATCACACCTGAAAACCCAATAGCAAAAATAGATGAAGCTGCTACAAGTCATTATCTAGAACCAGCCCGGTTTCTTTCAGGTGGTGGTGGAATGGTCTCCACAACCGATGATTACCAACGTTTCGTTTCTATGCTTCTAGGAGGTGGCGAGCTACAAGGCGAAAGAATTATTGGAAGACATACTTTAGAATTCATGACCATGAATCATCTCCCTGGTGGAGCCACATTAAATGATCTTGGCCAATCAACATTTACCGAAACAGCAATGGAAGGAATGGGATTCGGTCTTGGTTTCTCAGTGCTTGAGAACCCTGCTGCCAATGCTGCTCTTGGATCAAAGGGAGAATTTGCTTGGGGAGGGGCAGCGAGCACGAGATTCTGGGTAGATCCAGTTGAAGAAGTAACTTGTATCTTTATGACACAATTCATGCCATCAAGTCATTATCCAATACGTAGAGAATTAAAAGCGGCTGTCTATCAGGCTTTAACATAAATTATGGCTCCATTAAAAAATATTAAAGTTGTTGATTTCACTCAAGTCGTTGCCGGCCCCGTCGCTGGAATGCTCTTAGCTGAACTAGGGGCAGACGTAATAAAAGTTGAATATCCCGGAATAGGTGACATCACAAGAACCTCAGGTTTTTCTAAAGGAGGGCTAAACAGCTCGGTTCTAAATTGCAACAGGGGAAAACGATCCATTCAAATAGACCTTAAAGAAAAAGAAGGTCAAGAAATCGCTCTGAAACTAATAGAGAATGCGGATGTCGTAATACAGTCAATGCGACCTGGAAAAATAACAAAACTAGGACTTGACTATGAAACAGTTAGAACCTTAAACCCTGATCTAATTTACGTATCGTTGTCAGGCTATGGTCAAGATGGTCCGTATGCTGATCGAGCTGTTTATGACCCAGTTCTACAGGCTATGTGCGGATATGTCTCTCTTCAAATTAATCCACAAATTCCATTCCCAGACCTCATGAGAACTGCTCTTATAGATAAGGCAGTTTCATGGGAGATGGCGCTCTCCATCACCGCAGCATTATTCGCCCGGGAAAGAGGAACTGGTGGACAAGAACTTGAAATAGCGATGATAGATGTGGCAATAGCATTCTTATGGCCGGATGGTGGAATGGCTGAAACACTCCTTGACTCTGATGTAACAACCGGAACTCACCTAAGCAAATTAATGAATATGACAGAAACCGCAAATGGCCATGTTGTTTATTTCGCTATAGCAGACCACCAGATAAAGGGCCTGTATACATCTTTGGGGCACCCAGAATGGTTTACTGACAATCGGTTCTCTACGCGAGAAGCCCGACACACTGATAACAACAATGAGATTCTGGGTGGACTTATCGCAGATGCTTTTAGAACGTTTTCAACAGCAGAAATAGCTGAACGATTGCATTCAAATTCTGTTCCATGTGGTGAAGTCATCGAAATAAGTAAAATTGCTGAAATCCCTCAAGTCATTCATAATAAAACCTTTTTTGAATGGGATCATCCAAGATCTGGGAAGATAAGATCACCACGTCACTCAACAGTTTTCACCGAGACTAAACTGCCAATTCTCGACAGTGCTCCTCTTCTGAATGAACATAGCGACGAGATACTTTCAGAAATAGGAGTGGGGGAAGAGAAACGTAGACAGCTGCAAGAGAAAGGCATAGTGCCATGATCTTTAGGTCTACCCACCTAGAGTGGAGGAGAGCATCAGGCTACTCTGACTACAAAAGGAATTGCCATGCCTAAAATTAGTTTTGAAACAAGAGGAAACTCCCTAGGCGTTAATGAAGATGTTAATGGAGCGCAACGAAAATTTCCCCATATGCCAATTGGACAAGCAGTTGACATGGGTTTCACCTCCGAAGGCGTTCCTTTAATAGATCCACGTATCTTCGATAGCGGGGAATTCGGGCGAAACCCTTACCCGTATTATCGTATACTACGAGACCACTACCCGGTGTACTACGACCAATTACACAACTGTTATTTTGTCACTAGATACGATGACATCACCGAATCATATTTCGATGAGATTGGATTCAATACAATACCGAAAGGCTCTTCAAGTGGAGTTTTGGGAAACACCCAACTTGAGTTAAGCGGAATTGAACACAGAAGACGCAGAAATATTTATGGACGCCATTTGGTAGGAGCAGCTTTAACAAAAAGGTTGCACGCACTTGAGCAAATAGCAGACGAATTGATTTCTGAATGGTGGCTTTCTGCTAACCCCAAGGAAGTCTTAATCAATAACGAAACTGGAACCGCAACCATTGAATTAGGAAAAGCATTTGCTAACGAGTTCCCCATTAGTGTCGTTGCTCAGGTGTTAGGAATCCCACAAGAAGCTCGCCAGCAATTCACTTGGTGGTATGACGCGATGATGTCAGGTCTTGGAGGTTCGGAAACGCACCACGAAGGTTTAGAAGCTCGTCAAGATCTAGAAGAATACGTGGAAGATCTAGTTGATCAGAAAAGAAACGCACCAACTTACCTTACAGATGAAGCAGGTAACAATATATGCCTGGACATAATATCTGAGCTATGTAATTCGGAGATAGACGGGGATGTGATGTCAACAGAAGAAATCACGTCTTTTATTGCGCTAGTTGTAGGAGGAGGTGGTGAAACAACACGTGGAGCGATTATGAACTTATGGTACCTTCTGTTGCAGCACCCCAATCAATTTAAAGCTGTTAGGTCGGACTCCGGCCTCTGGGACACTGCATTCCATGAAATGCTTAGACATTCAACATCCATCGGAGGTCAGCCAAGGCACAATACTAATGACCTGACCCTACATGGCGTGCATATACCAGCGGGTTCGTTGATCCACATGGTCGATGTTTCTGCGAACCACGATGACAGAATCTTTGCTAATCCAGAAGACTTCAACATTTTCCGAGAAGATTTGTATTCTGGGAAAATCTTAAGATCTGGGCACGCTAAGGAAGGCAAGTGCAGCCACATGGCCTTCGGAGTAGGTCCTCACCTTTGCCCTGGTGCTTGGATCTCCCAACAAGAGACTGTTATCGGGTCAAAAATCCTTGACAAAACATTAGGAAATGTCCGAATAAATTATGAGCGAATGCCAAAAGATATAGATGGAGTTTCTCTGGCCCCCATCGGACTTGGTTCTATAAGAGAACTTTGGCTTGATTTCGACTTGCCAAATTAGCGCCATGGAGGATCAGGAAAAATATGAAATAGATGAAGAGCCTGAATCGGCTCCTGGTTACCGAACGTATGAGGTTTACCAAAGAGAACGAGTGGGCGAAACCACTAATCTAATTAAACCCCGAGAATTAATCTCAGATAGCTATCTACACGATCCATATCCTCTAGTGGGTCTACTGAGAGAGAACTACCCCTGTTACCGAGATTGGCTCGGGAATAGATTCTGGATCACTAGATACGACGACGTAACATCTGTTTTTACTGATGATCGCAATTACCAGACGCGTACCAAAACCTGGTTTTACGGCCTGCAAGATTATGGAAAGAACTTATGGAATGAGATATCGGTTCAGAAAGCATTTGAAAGCAATGTAGATGAGCATATAGCAAAGATCACTGGCGAAGCTCTCTTAAATTGGGATAGGGATGGTTTTGACCTAGCAGTCGATTTTTGTGCAGAAATACCTCTACGCCTTTGGGGAGCGATTCTAGATATATCAGATGAAGAACTAAACCGCTTTGTTCCTTTATTTTGGAGAATGCAACGCGGAAGTGGCTGGAACCCAATTAGGAGAAAAGATGGCCTTGCAGCAGTAGAAGAAATGGAGGCACTTCTAGATCCCATATTTTCTAAACGTAGAAATGACCCAAGTACTGATTTCATCAGCGCCATTGCTCAAGTTGAACTAACTGACAGGGAGATTAGCACTACTGATCTCGTAGTAACGATACTAGAACTTGACCACGAAACCCTTCATGGCGGTCTATCAAACCTTTGGTTCAATTTGCTTCAGAATCCTGACGAAATGGGGAAAATTCACGATGATCCGAGAATGTTAAAATACGCCTGGCTAGAAACACTCCGGTACACACCCCCAGTTCTATCTGCTAAACGTTTCACGAAAACTGAAGTTGAGAGATTTGGACGGTTATTACCAGAGGGGAGCCTTATGATGTGTTCCGCCGCAGCAGCCAATCGAGACCCAAGGCAGTTCAACAACCCTGATACGTTTATTGTTGGAAGAAAAGATCTATGCCAGCGTGAGCCTCGAGGACAATATCGAGCCGACGGATTGCCCTCGGGAATATCCTTTGGTTTAGGAAAACCTTCAATCCACCCAGCTGTCCCAAAGGAGAGACCCAGATCTTTGTACGCGATAGTTCGTGATTGCGCTGTTACTGCTTCATCAATGCTTCTTGAAAAAAAACCGAATATAAAGTTGATTGATCAAAGCAGCCCAGAGCTCAAATCTCTATTACTAGAAGAAATACATACTTGCTGGGAACTAAAAGTCTCAAGTTGAATTACTCGGATTCTGGCGGAGGCAAGATGCAATCGTAGCCAGCGTATAGACCAATGTTATCTCCGGTTCGCCCCCGAGGACCTTCCAAAAATAAGTCAACTACAACGCCGGCCACATCTTCAGGTTTCATCCAGCTCTTTACCCACTCAGGGTCTGCGTCAGGTCCGCTCCATTCACGAATCATCTCAGTGTCAGTAGCGCCAATGCACAAATTGTTGACACGGATATTGTATTTCCTAAGTGAACTCGCCCAGTCAAAGGTAAGACCATTTAATGCCCATTTTGATGCGTTGTAGAGATCCATGTTCCCGTGGCCATGGTGACGCAAGGCATGTGGAGCAGGTTTAACATGGTCTGTGCTTACGTTTAAGATATTTCCAGAATTTTGCTTTACCATTATTGGGGCAACAGCTCGACCAAATAAATAGGCACCACGGGTGTTTGAGCTGAAAATCCTTTCATATGTATGGAGAGCATCTTCCCAATTATCTAAAGGGCCTGTTGGTAGAACCTCACCAGCATTATTTATCAAAATATCTATTGTTCCGAAAGTCGCAAAGGTCGTATCCGCAACATGTTTTACGTGTTCGCTATCTCCAACTTCGCCCTGGAATGCAAGGGCTCCTAGAGTATCTCCAACTCGGTCAACTTCTGCCCTTTTGTCAGTCATGGAAACATTGCATCCCTCCTTGACTAAACGTTCCACAAATGATTTCCCTAAACCTTGAGCGGCTCCTGTGACTATCGCAGTCATTCCTTGTAATTGACTCATAAATTCAAACCTAACTATCTTGTTTGGAAAATGCCACCCACACCACCGAATCCCGTATTGGGGTCTTTCTCATCAGTTGAAGGTAAAGCAACAGCAACTCCGTCATCAATTTGTATTCTGAAACAAGAGACACCTTCGTACGCCGGAGGCCCACTATGTTCCCCGGTTCTAACATCAAATGAAGTCCCGTGTAAAGGGCACGTAAGGTTATGTGATCTTAGACGCCCTTCACTCAAAGGAGTATCAGCGTGACTGCAATTATCCTCAATTGCGTAAAGCTCGCCATTCACCCGACATACAACTATTCCGTAATCACCGATATCTTCGAATACTCGCATTTCTCCATCTTGAAGATCATCAAGATTCCCAAGCTCGTGGGAGTCGTTACTTGTACTTGTCATGTGGGGTCCATTGCAAGGTAGCTATCAATCGTCTCATGAAAATAACGTATCCTTCTTTCTTGCAATGGCAGATACTCGCCCCTGTAGCCTCGTGAACGGAGACCTTTATGTTGCGTGGTCCATATAGCCACATCTTGGTCAATCCCCGGTCCGCAGCTTACTTCTCCCGCTATTCCAGTTTCATGCTCAACTTGATGGTCAATAGAAACCCAGTCGCGCATCGAATTAGAGTAGTACTCCTTCGATCCATTTGGGAACATCGTCAAATACCACATATCAAACAGGCATTTATTAGGATCATTTGGGTGAGGAGCAGAACGGAGGAAGATGCATCCATCTGGTTTCATGCTAAAAGACACATTAGGAAAAATTGTGTAGTGGTAGTGGTCAGTTAATTGCTCATCAGAATAACGAGAGAAATCGTAGCCCTTGGCTTCAGCGAGTTCCCTTTTTCGCTCTTGAAGAGCAATTCGCAGACCTGATAAATTTTCCCTATACGGTTCAGGGTCAAATTCCCAATAGTCAAACTCTTGCTTAAGACTACGGAACGTCCTATCTGCTGACCCGCTGTATTGAGGACCTGGTCCGCCTCCTGGCATTAACATCCGGCAATGACCACTAGGGTACAAATCGAATTGGCACCCACTATGGTGTTCATTCATTGAGGCAATTGTTTGAGGATGGACAAAAGGAAGATGATAGCTTTCATTGAAATTGTCCTGAACGCATTTCCAGTTCCAATCCCCTTCAACTGTCACCCAATGGGTTCGTTTCATCTCTTCCATCCGGTAAGTGTCAAGGTGAGAAGCAACGGGCTCCAGCCAATCGCGGAGAGTTTTGCAATCAGAGTCCATGTTGAACCAGATGAAACCAGCCCAAGTATCGCAAGGGATTTCTATCAGATTGGCATTTCCGCACGGTGACCCCTGTGGGAAATCATCCTCATCGTATGCCCAAGTGCACTCACCGGAGTCGTTGAATCTCCAACCGTGGTATGCACATTGGAATTCTCCACCAGCTAAAGTTCCTGCTTCTGCTGTAACTAGCTGGTTTCCTCTGTGTTGGCAAGAATTGTAAAAGGCTCTGATTAGCGAATCCTCGCCTCGGATACAAATAATCGATTCGTGCATAATTTCGTAACAAACGTAATCTCCCGGCGTAGGAATTTGGTCAACTCGACCTGCTATTTGCCAAACTCGAGTCCACATTTTGTCCCATTCGCTTTGAGCGAAACTAGGGGAATAGTATCGTTCGCCAAGAATGATTGGTTCGATACCAAGAGTAGGCTCGGAAGCTTTATCTCTTGGAATCCCAATACTTTGAATACGAGTTTCTTTTAGATCAGTCATTATTGAGCATTTCCCTTTCTCCGTTGTTAGTTTATTAGTTACTAGCCTTGAGTAATACAAATAAGAAGAAAATTATGGATATTCAAATCATTTTCGCATCTATACTTCCCGACCGAAGCCCTTGGTTCATTATCGGACCGCTTCTAGGAATTCTTACTGCAGGGTTTTTCCTAGTGATGAATCAACCGCTTGGAGCTAGCGGAGCGTATACGCAGACGTTAAATTTCGTACAAAAAAATGGTTATCGAACGATTTGGCGAATTTGGTATTTCGTTGGAATGGCGGCCGGTGGCTTAATCGTCACGCAGTTTTTGCAAGATAATCCCGGATTTCGTACCGGTTTTGATTCATTTCGGTCAGCCTCACCACTCTGGATTGTTATTCCCATTATTTTTATCGGAGCAGTGCTTATAGGGTATGGCGCAAGAATCGCTGGTGGTTGTACCTCGGGACATGGAATTTGCGGAATAGCACAAAGATCAAAAGCTTCAATGTTTGCAACCTTCAGCTTTATGACTGCAGCACTCGTTACTACAGCAGCAATTCGTTTAATCTCGGGAGGGAAACTATGAAACTGTGGCAGAAGAACTTATTCGGCTTGCTATTTGGTGCCGGTTTCGGTGGAATTTTAGCTGCAGGAACGCTGCACGAATATGACACAATCCACTCAATGTTACGTATGGACGAATTCTATGTTTATGGATTTATGGGGACCGCCATAATGGTTTCGATGGCAACTCTTTGGGTATTTGAGAGAAATAACACTAGAACACTTGTGGGAGAAGAGATAAAACTTGAAAGGTCAACACCTCAAAAAAACCACCTAAAGGGGGGGGCGATTTTTGGCGTAGGGTGGGCAGTAGCCGGAACGTGTCCGGCGCCTGCTTTGGTTATGTTGGCATCGGGGGCTTTCTTAGCCGCAGTTGTTATTCCCGGTATTTTTCTCGGGATACATCTAGCATCAAAGGGAGAAAATCTTGGCTTCGGTGATGGTGAACACCATTCGACAAGAGAAAGTTCAGTAGCGGTTTGATTTAAGCGTTATTGCCAATTGGCGACCACGCAAGAAGTGAGCTGTCATTTGGAAAAAGGTTACTAACCAGTTTCATGCCTGCGGCATCTGCCATTTCCTTGTAACTCATCCATGAGAGAACCATTGTTATAGGAGTTTCGCGTCCTTCATCAAATTGAACCGGTCCGTAGACGTTAGCTGTATAGATGAGATCTTCATTCTCTCCAACGCGTTGCGTTGCGTCGTGTCGAGCGCCTGCAGGTTCGTAGAACCATACACCCGGACCGTAACCCTCAGGAGGTCCAGCGCGGAAGCCAAGATGACCGCTAAGGATTAGAAAGTCTGCGGCCCCAAGATGGTAGTGAGGTCCAGCGACTCCATTGTGGAGTACAAGCAAAGAAACGATCCCAGTTTCTTCGCTAACACGGAGTATTTTTAATCCCATGTCTTCCATGCCTTCAACAGTGAATATCCAGGGGATTGTTCTCGTGTCTACCCAATGGGGGTGCGTAAATTCACCACCACCAGCGAGTTCACCCGAAGATTTCACAAGGGTATTCTCATCACCGGCGATTGCCAGTGGCTCGGGTTCACCGTGAAATGGTTCCGGCCGAGGTTGCATGCATTCGGCCAAACTATTGGGTACTAAAGTTAACCCATTGGTCTTGGACGCTGCTAAAACATCAAGCGATGTAAGGACACTCTCAATGCCTCGCCCGTCTTCAGCAAGAAATGCAAGCGGTCCAAAGAAATTTGCTTGGAACTCGGTTGTTTCTTCAACAATGAGCCCTTCAATCCTAGAGTTTGCAGGTATATAGCCCCAAATTCCGGGACTGATCGTTCCAGCTAAATCCCCCTTCGTGTAAGTGAGGGTACCTGACAGAATCATCATATCCCCGCCTCCGAGGTAGACCATCGGAGGAAGTTCAACACCAGCTTCAATTTGTATTATAAGTGAAAACCATCCCGACTCTTGGCTAGCGCGTAAAGGTTTAAACCGCATGCCAGGGGCTTGTTTTATTTCAATCCAAGGCATGACATTTGTATCAATACCACCCTCTATTCCATCAGGGTCGTAATCCGGATTATACGATGCAGTCATATGCTTTATCTCCTTTAATCTATTGATAGTTCGCCCATGAGCGACCAATCATCTGTGTCCAAAATGTTGGTGTTTATAATTTTTGGTGTTTCCTCAAGCGCTTCGGGCATTTCAGCCATGGCCCGTTTGAAATGTTCGCTATTTACATGCGGTTCAGCACCATTTTCTCGAAATGCTTCTACGAGGATGAAAGTGTTGGGATCTTCGCAACTCTGGGACCATTCAAACCAAAGGTTTCCAGCTTCAGATCTAGTTGCTTGAGAAAAGTCGTCGACTAGTTCAAGCCATTTCTCAGTCCATTCAGGTTTTGTCTTGAACTTAACAACAATAAAAATCATCGCTTCTCCCGATGACTCACCATAGTGGGTTTGGTTGAAGAACAAAATAGAGTCTGAAGATTTTGCGAGAGTCGCAGGATGGAAATAATCTGCCTTCAGTGACAATACTGAAAGGGGAAATGGTATGACAGGACCATTAGAGGGTTACAAAATTTTGGACTTAACGCAGGTTGTGTCCGGCCCATTCGCGACAATGCTTCTAGCGGATCAAGGAGCCGAAGTGATTAAAGTAGAGCCAGTTACAGGGTTGGGAGATATGACTCGTCTTCCATCCTTTGATAAAGGTGGAATTGGCGCGTTTTACATGAATAATAATCGTGGCAAACAGTCACTTTCACTTGACCTTACTCACCAAGAGGGGAGGGAGATAGTTAAAGAACTAGCAAAAGATACAGATGTCTTTATCCAGAATTTTCGACCTGGTGCAGTAGAGAGGCTTGGATTGGGTTACGAGGATCTTAAAGCGATAAATCCTGACCTTGTTTATATTTCGATCAGCGGTTTCGGACCGACAGGCCCATACTCAGGGCGACCCGTTCTAGACCCAGTCATACAGGGAGTTTGCGGTGTCATAAGTCGTCAACTCAACCCGCAAATTCCATTCCCGGACCTCATTAGAAATCTATATGCCGACAAATCAACTGCGTTGACTGTAGCTCAAGCAACAACTGCAGCTTTGTTAGTGAAAGAACGCAGTGGGCAAGGTCAACTTGTGGAAATACCTATGGTTGACGCTTGCATGTATTTCTTCTGGCCAGATGCAATGATGGATCTTACCATGGTTGATGAAGATGCGAATGGGGGAATCCTTCTCTCAACGGTTTACAATCTCACTGAATGCAGCGATGGTAAAATCGTATATTTCGCTGCTTCAGATGGTCAACGTGCTGGGGTATGCGCAGCGGTCGGTCATCCAGAGTGGGCTGAGGATGAGAGATTCTCTTCAATGGCTGCTTTAGCTGCAAATCCTGAGAATTTCGTAATTCTTGGTGAAATGCTCGCCGGTGCTTTTCAGTTAATGACCTGTGATGAAGCGATTGAAGCACTAATAGCTGCAGATGTGCCAAGTGGACCGGTTCTAACAGGAGAAGAAGCGATAAGAGATCCTCAAATCCTCCATAATGGAACTCTCGTTGAATGGAATCACCCAGATGCTGGAGTGGTAAGACAACCTAAACCAGCAGCT